>JAOPXL010000205.1 GCA_025965175.1 Aeromicrobium sp. | reverse complement strand
AGGGTGTCGGCGTTGACGAACACCGACATGTGCGGTTTGACGCCCTTGTCGGCCGGCAGACCGCCGGCCAGGATCGCGGACAGCAGGTCGTCCAAGCCTTGGACCCGGCGTTGGGCGCCGGTGCGGGTGTCGTCCTTTGTCCCGCGGGTGCCGAGACGGACTCGATGACCTTCTTCAGCTTGGCCCCGGTGACGGTGTTCAAGAACCCGGTCACATCCCATCCGTCCGGCAGGGCGTCGACGGCGAAGTCCTCCTTGTCCATCCCGTCGTGCCACTTCTCGTCCAGGTCCTCGGGATGCAGGACGTCTTTCAAGTGCTTGACCGCCTCGAACAGCTCGGCCGGGTCATGCTCCTTCGCGACGGCGACGAACTCGGCCTCGAGGTCCCGCATCGGCTCCACCCCCACCTGGGCCAGACCGTAGACGAACACCCGGACGTGCGCGGCACTGATCTGACCCGCCAGTGCCGCCTCGGCCACCAGCGGCAGGTCCCGCAACGCGTTGACGTTCCGCACCAACGCGGTCGCCTGACCGGCGTTCAACCGCAGCTGGTTGCGGACCCACGTGTTCAGAGTCGAGGCCCCATCGATCTCGTAGTCCTTGCAGGCCTGCAGCTCGGCCAACAACATCGCCTTGACCGCGTCCAGCGCGTCCTGAGCGACCTGGACTGCGTGCAGCTTCGACCGGACATCACCCCACGTGAGCGCCTGCGCGGCGGTGCGCATCGCGTCGATCGTGGGCTGCGGATTCATACCACGACAATACTCGAACAGGTGTTCGATGACAAGAGTAATTTGCTGGAATGGCAATAAATAATCGCTCCGCCGGTCCTGTCACCGTCACCTGCAAGGATGGAGAGGCGACCTGCGACCAGCAACCAACACACGTCTCGGGTCAAGGCCGATCATGGGCGGGAAGCTTGTCGACGATCAGGTCGTACGAGTCCTCGATCAGCTCCTCGAGCAGTCCCGCCGGGAGCTCGCCGGCCAGGTCCACGGTGACCCAGTGCTCCTTGCTCATGTGGTAGCCGCGGATCACGCAGTCGTACGTGTCGACGAGCCGCGTGACCTCCTCCGGCTCGGCCTTGAGGTTGAGCGTCCGAGGTGGCCCGTGCTGGGTCAGGGCGAAGATCCTGCCGCCGACCTTGTAGACCGCGGTCTCCTCGCCGAACGGAGACGTCAGCCGCGCCCCGGGCAGTGCCGCGCAGAGGGCGTGGACGTCGGTCACGCCGGCTCCGGATCCGTCCCCGGGCCGACGTCGCCCTCCGGGTCGTCCTGGTAGTCCTGCGCGACCGAGACCAGGTGGCGCACGACGCCGTTGAGGCAGGCCGCGAGCGGCACCGCGATCAGCGCACCGACGACACCGGCGACCGTGACACCGGCGGCGATCGCGAAGATGATCGCCAGCGGGTGCACCGCGACGAGCCGGCCCATCAGGAACGGCTGCAGGACGTGGGACTCGATCTGCTGAATCACGATCACGACGATCAGCATGAACAGCGCGGTCCACGGGCCCTGCGCGACGAGCGCGACCAGCACCGCGACCATCCCCGA
Source organism: Aeromicrobium sp. (assembly GCA_025965175.1). Lineage (GTDB taxonomy): Bacteria > Actinomycetota > Actinomycetes > Propionibacteriales > Nocardioidaceae > Aeromicrobium. Next base: position 9,787 of record JAOPXL010000205.1, on the reverse strand, counting down.
CAGCAGCGCACCGATGATCGGGATGAACGCGCCGAGGAACACCAGGACGCCGATCGCGAACGTCAGCGGGACGTTGAGCACCCACGCCCCGAGAGCGATGCCGATCGCGTCGGTCAGGGCCACGATCACGGTGGCATGGACGAACGCCGTCAGCGATGCCCACGCGGTGTGGCCCGAGCTGTCGACCCGAGCGCGGGCCCCGGCGGGGAACAGCGCGACGATCCAGCTCCAGATGCGCTGCCCCTCGTAGAGGAAGAAGAACGCCGAGAACAAGGCGATGAAGAAGCCGGCAAGGACGTGCGTCAGCGTCGTGCCGACCTCCGCCAGGCGGGCCACGACCGACGTGTCGCTCGAGCTGATCGACTCCTTGACGTTGTCGACCCAGTCCTGGACCTGGGAGTCACTGAGCTGCAGCGGACCTGTCTTGGCCCAGTCCTGGACCTGTGAGATCCCGTCGACGACGCTGCTGCGCAGCTCCGCGACCTGGGTCGAGAGCTGCTGGCCGACGAGCGCCAGCATCCCGAAGAACGCCACCAGCATGGCGATCACGACGATGAACGTCGCAGCGACCCGTGGCAGGCCACGCTTGTCCAGCCAGTCCACGGCGTCGACGGTCAGCGCCGTGCCCAGCACCGCGATCGCGATCGGCACGGTGATCTCGGAGAAGTAGCGCAGCAGCCAGATGCCGATGCCGCCGGCCAGGGCGATGACCAGGATGCGCCACGCCCACTGGGTGGCGATCTCGACCCCGATCGGGACCTGGTACCTGTCGCTCACTGATCACACTCCTCCGGCGCAACCCTAGCCCGGCGCAAGGCACTCGCGCCGACAGGCGCGACAGCCGCTTCTGCAGGAACATCCGAGGCACCGCACGTGTTGTCATGGTTCCGTCACGGATCGGCGCGCCCGGATCCGTAGACTCGATCCCGAGAGGTGCTCCATGATCTTCAACCGCAGCAAGTCCCAGCTCCCCGACACCGAGAGCGCCCTGCCGGGCCGCGAGGGCCGCCCGTTCCAGGTCGGCGGCACGCACCTGGTGCTCGGGAATCCCGTCGAGACCCAGGCCCCCGAGGGCTTCGGGGTCGCGGTCTTCGGCCTCGGCTGCTTCTGGGGCGAGGAGAAGACGTTCTGGGAGGTCCCGGGCGTCTGGTCGACATCGGTCGGCTATGCCGGTGGCGTCACGGCCAACCCGACGTACGACGAGGTGTGCAGCGGCCGCACGGGCCACGCCGAGGTCGTCCGGGTGATCTTCGACCCAGCCAAGGTGTCGTACGCCGACCTGCTCAAGGTGTTCTGGGAGAACCATGACCCCACGCAGGGCATGCGTCAGGGCAATGACCGCGGCACGCAGTACCGCTCGGTCATCCTCACCACGACCCCCGAGCAGCAGGACGAGGCCGAGGCGTCCCGCGAGGTGTACCAGCGCCAGATGACGTCGGCCGGCTACGGCGAGATCACGACGTCGATCGTGCCGCTGGAGCACTACTACTACGCCGAGGAGCACCACCAGCAGTACCTCGTCAAGAACCCGTTCGGCTACTGCCCGCTGCACGCGACGGGCGTGGCGTACGCCTAGTGGGCTGGACCCGGGCCGAGCTCGAGTCGTACGCCGGCAGGACGATTCCCGACCTCGTCCCTGAGGACGTGCGCCTGCTGTTCGTCGGGATCAACCCTGGCCTCGTCAGCGCGGCCACGGGTCTGCACTTCGCCCGCCCGGGCAACCGGTTCTATCCGGCGCTGCGCCGGGCGGGTGTCCTTCCGGACGACTGCCTCACCGCCGAGGACGCCGTCCCGGCACTCCTCGAGCGCGGCGTCGGGATCACCAACATCGTGGCCCGCGCCTCCGCCCGGGCCGACGAGCTGGACGACGCCGAGCTCCTCGCGGGGCGGGAGCACCTGGAGGCGTTCGTCGCCGAGCATCGGCCGCGCGTCGTGGCGATGGCCGGCATCACGTCGTACCGCATCGCGTTCGCCGAGCCGAAGGCGCGGGCCGGGCGGCAGGATAGGACGCTCTCCGATGCCGTGGTCTGGGTCGTCCCCAACCCGAGCGGGCTCAACGCGCACGAGACCGTCGAGTCCCTCGCGTCCGCCTATCGCGAGGCCGCGGTGGCCGCCGGCGTCGTGTGAGCCTCAGGCGGTGTCGCGGACCCGCATGACCTCGGGCATCACGCCGTACAGCGCGAGGACCAGGGCCTTCACGGCGTCCGCGACCGTCTCCCCCGCCGGGGTGAGGACGTAGTCGACGTGGGCAGGGAGCGTCGACCGCACCTGCCGGTCGACCAGTCCGTCGGACTCGAGCGCCTTGAGGGTCTGGGACAGCATCTTCTCGCTGATCCCATCGACGCATCGACGCAGCTCGCCGAACCGGGCCGGCTCGGGGCTCAGCGCCGCGAGCGTCAGGGCACCCCACCGGCTCGTGACGTGCTCGAGCACCTCACGTGACGGGCATCCGCCGTCGAACACGTCGAACGGTCTGGGGTCCTTTGCCATCGTCCTCCTTCACCACCTTCATGCTATCACTCAGTTAGTGCTAACCTGTAGTTAGTGCTTACGGATCGTTAGCCATAACGCCGGGCCCTCCCGGCCATCGAAAGGAAACCCCATGACCATTGCCGTCACCGGTGCCACCGGCCAGCTGGGCTCGCTCGTCATCGACTCCCTGCTCGAGAAGGTCCCCGCCTCGGACGTCGTCGCCGTCGTGCGCGACGCCGTCAAGGCGCAGTCCCTGACCGACCGGGGAGTCGATGTCCGGGTCGCGCCGTACGACGACCGCGCCGCCCTCGACCTGGCGCTCGCGGGTGTCGATCGCGTGCTACTGGTCTCCGGCAACGAGATGGGACAGCGGGTCGCCCAGCACCGTAACGTCATCGACGCCGCCGTCGCGCAGGGTGTCCAGCTGCTGGCGTACACCAGCGCCCCGGCCGCCGGCGTCTCGACGCTGCCGGTCGCCCCGGAGCACCTTGCGACAGAGGAGTACCTCGCGACGACGGATCTGGATCATGTCCTGCTGCGCAACGGCTGGTACCACGAGAACTACCTCCCGGCCCTCGAGGCCGCCCGCAGCACCGGATCAGTGCTGACGAGTGCCGGCAACGGCAAGGTCGCGAGCGCCGCGCGCGCCGACTTCGCCGAGGGCGCTGCCGTCGTGCTGACGACCGACGAGCCGCTCAAGCCCGTGTACGAGCTCGGCGGCGACGTCGCGTGGACCCAGTCCGAACTCGCCGCGACCCTGTCCGACCTGCTCGACACTCCCGTCACGGTCGCCGAGGTCGAGCCCGAGCAGCAGTCCGCGATCCTGACGGAGGCCGGAGTCCCGCCGATGTGGGTCGACTTCACGGTCGCGACCGACGCCTCGATCAGGAACGGTGAGCTCGAGGTCACCGGCGGCGACCTGTCGGCGCTCATCGGCCGGCCGACCACCCCGCTGGCCGCGACGTTGCGCTCGGCGCTCTGAGCGGCTTCCCGGGGACCGGCGCGTGTCGGTCCCCGGGACTAGCGTGGGTCACATGGAGCAACGACTCAGCCTGATCACCCTGGGCGTCAGCGACCAGGCCCGCGCCCGCCACTTCTACGAGGACGGTCTCGGCTGGACCAAGGGCAACCAGGAGGACGAGGTCGCGTTCTACCAGCTCGGCAACGGGATGGTCCTCGCCCTCTGGTCACGCGACGACCTCGCCCGGGACGCCCGGGTGCCCGACTCGGGCGCGACCTTCAGTGGCATCAGCATCGCCTTCAACGCCCGGTCCCACGGCGAGGTCGACGAGGTGTTGGCGCAGGCCGAGGCCGCCGGCGGCACCGTGACCAAGCCCCCCGAGGAGCAGGTCTGGGGTGGCTACTCGGGCTACTTCTGCGATCCGGACGGGCACCCGTGGGAGGTCGCCTTCAACCCCGCCTGGTCGATCGACGAGGCCGGACACGTGTCGCTGGGCCCGGCCTGATCCTCCTCGAGGGTTCCCGGCACGTCAGCCGGGGTGCGTCGGGTCAGCCCGAGCTCGAAGCCCACTGGCATCAGGGTCAGCCGCTCTGCGATCCGCAGCTCGTACGCCGGGTTGGCCGAGAGGTCGTACCGGTGCAGCAGCCGCGCCAGGACGAGTACCGCCTCGTGCAGGGCGAACTGGCGGCCGATGCACGACCGCTCCCCCGTGCCGAACGGCTTGTAGGTGTGCGCCGCCCGGCCCCGTGAGCGTTCGGGCAGGAACCGGTCCGGGTCGAACTCGTCGGCGTCGTCGCCCCACACGGCGGGGTCACGATGCACCAGCGGCAGCACCACGATCGCCCAGTCCTCCGGCCGCATGATGTGGCCCGTGCTGAGCGTCGTGGTCTCCCGAGGACTACGGGTGAACGCCGGAGCGGTCGGCCACAACCGCAGCCCCTCGTCGAGCACGCGCCGCAGGAAGCGGAACTTCGCGACCTGCTCGAACGCCGGCTCGGCATCCGGGTCGGTCCCGAGGATCCGGTCGACCTCCTCGTGCGCCCGGGCCAGCAGTGCGGGGTCCCGGGTCAGGTAGTGCAGCGCGAAGGACAGCGCCCCGGACGTCGTCTCGTGGCCCGCGACGAGGAAGGTCAGGATCTGGTGCCGGATGTTGACGTCGTCGAGCCGCGCCCCGGTCTCCGGGTGCGGGGTGTTGAGCATGATCCCCAGCAGGTCGTGGTCGTCATCGTCCTCGCTCGCCCGTCGCGCGACGATGATGTCGTCGAGCAACCGGTCGACGTACGCCTGGTGGTGCGCGTTGCGCTTGTCGATGCGCTTCGCCATCAGCCCGGCCCCCGGCATCGAGGCGAGCATGCCCTTGCGCTGTCCGGCCTTCAGGGCCGCGATCATGGCCGGGATGAACGGGTGCGGCTCCTCGCGGCTGAACGAGCCGAAATCCGTGCTGAAGGCCGTTCGGCTGATGGTCTCCATCGTCAGCCTGGTCATGTCGGCCGAGACGTCGACGGGGCCGTCGTGGGCGTCCCACACGTCGAACAGCTCCTGCGCCGCGGCGAGCATGATCGGGTGGTAGCGACGCATCGCGTCCTTGGTGAACGCGGGACGGAGCAGGTCGTGCGCCAGCGACCAGCTCGTCTCGTCGTTGTAGGCCGTGAAGAGCCCCTCGCCGGCGAACTCGCGCAGCGCGACCAGCGCGGGCGAGAGCGCCTTCGCGAAGCGGGACTCGTCGGCGAGCTCGGCGGCGAGCTCGGCACCGGAGACGAAGACGAACTTCTGGTCGAAGATCTTGAGCTCGAAGATCGGTCCCAGCCCCGCCGCCCGCTCCATCGTGCTCTGCAGGGGTGCGGCCGAATCGGCGCCGAGCGCGTCACCCGCGATCGGCCGGCGGCCACTGGGGTGCGGGAAGGCCTGGCCCGACCAGTCGTTGCGCATGGCGGTCGCCTAGAGGCCGTTCCGCCTGCTGAAGCCCGCGACGATCCGTTGGTAGCCCGGCCCCGTGACCCGCACGAGCTTGTCGAGCACCCACGCGTCGGCGCCAATGAGGACCCGCGCCTTGCCCTTCTCGACCCCGCGCAGTATGACCTCGGCAGCCTTCTGCGGCGACGTACGCGCGAGCTTGTCGAACGACGAGGCGAGGTCGTCGTGGTCGACGCCCTCGACCTGCTCGCCGTTGCGGGCGATGTTGGTCTTGATCCCGCCGGGGTGGACGCAAGTGACCTTGACCGGGCGCTGCGTGTTGATCATCTCCTGGCGGAGCGACTCGGTGAAGCCGCGCACCGCGAACTTCGCGGCGTTGTACGCGCTCTGGGTCGGCACCGCGAACAGGCCGAAGACGCTAGAGATGTTGACGACGTGACCGTCGCCCGAGGCGATGAGGTGCGGCAGGAAGGCCTTGGTGCCGTTGACGACACCCCAGAAGTCGACGTCCATGACTCGGTCGATGTCCTTGAAGGACATCTGCTCGACACTGCCGGTGAATGCGATCCCGGCGTTGTTGAAGACCAGGTGGACGCCGCCGAAGTGCTCCGCGACGGTGTCGGCATAGGCCAGCACGAGCTCGCGCTGCGAGACGTCGAGCGCATCGGACCGGACCTCGCCGCCGATGCCCTTAACCAGCGCCTCGGTCTCCGCGAGCCCGTCGAGGTCAACGTCGCAGATCGCGAGCCGCGCACCGCGGCGGGCGAGCTCGACGGATAGGGCGCGGCCGATGCCGGACGCCGCGCCGGTGACGACGGCGACCTTGCCGGTGAAGTGGGTCATCTCAAGCTCCTCTGCTGTCAGATACTGGTGGTATCCGAGATCGAGACTAACAGATAACCCGGTTATGCGGGAGTGCGTCGGCGTGGGGTCAGCCGGGTCTGCGGGAGCGGCGGCGCCGGGATGACAGCGCCGCCGTGACCGTCCACGTGACCGAACCGGAGCGCGGCCCGTTGCCAGTCCTCGCGGGCGAGCTCGATGTCCTCGTGGGAGCGACCGATGAAGTTCCACCACATCACGAGCTCCTCGTCGAAAGGCTCGCCGCCGATCAGGAGCAACGTCATGCCGGCGGCAGCGTGCACACCGACCTCGCTCCGCCCGGGTGCGAGATAGCGCAGCTCGCGGTGGGCCACGTCGACGCCGTCCATCGCGACCGGGCCGTCGATCGCGAGGATCGCGTGCTCGAAGTCCTCCCGCAGGGGCAGGCGTGCGTACCCCGGCTCGGCGCGCACCTCGGCGCCCACGATCGGCGTGAACGTCTTGGCCGGCGAGACTGCGCCGGCGAGCTCGCCCAGCAGGACCGTCGCGAACCAGCCGGGTCCTGTCGCGACGGGCAGGTCCGGCAGGTGCTGGAAGGCCGCCTCTCCGGCCCGGGCTCCCTCCGGCAGGGCGACCCAGAGCTGGAGGCCATGCATGCCCGAGACCTCGCCGACCGACAGCTCGGAGTGGGAGACCCCGTCCCCCGAGGTCATGAGGTTGAGCTCGCCGGGTCGCAGGACGACATCGCTGCCGAGGCTGTCCCGGTGTCGGATCTCCCCCGCCAACGGCCAGGTCACGGTCTGCAAGCCGGTGTGCGGGTGCGGCAGGACCGTCATGGGCTCGTCGGTCGGACCGAAGTGGTCGACGAAGCACCACGCACCGACAGTCGGCATACCACGTTGTGGGAGCGTCCGGTGGACCGTCAGCCCACGCACACCCCCGAGCGGCACCTCACGGGCGCCGAGGGTGCGGTCACCGTCGCTCATACCAAGAGCGTACGGCGGAGCTGGTCGATGTGGGCCTGTGTGCCGCCGATGTCGTGGAACCAGCCCTCGACACCCCGCTCGTGACCGTCCCAGACGTCGAGGACCCCGTGGATCGCCTCGGCCGAGACGTCGAAGAACGATGCCGGCAGACTCTGGCGGTGGCGGTGCCCGCTCGACTTCCTGAGCCGCGCGATGATGTCCTGCTCCGCGTGGGACGTCAGGAGATAGTCGGCCAGGACGTCCTCCCGCGAGACCCCGACCAGTCGAAGCAGCAGCGCGACCGAGACGCCCGTGCGGTCCTTGCCGGCGGCGCAGTGGATCAACGTCGGGCCCTGCGCGAGCCCGACCTCCCGGACGAGCTCGACGAGATACATCGACGCGTGGTCGAGCAGCAGGAGATAGAGGCCGTGAAGGTCCCGGGCCGGCGCTCCCGGCCGCAGTGAGCTCAGCAGCGGGAGGTTGACGACTCGGACCCCGGCCCGGGCGAGGGGGTGGATCGGCTCGGACTCCGTCGCGGATCTCAGGTCGATCACGAGCGAGGGCGGCCAGGTGATGCCGTCAGGTGCGACGTCCTTGGCCCTCGGCACCGCGCTGCGCAGCACCCGGTGCGGGGCCACTGTTCGGCCGTCGCGTCCCGGCAGGCCGCCGACGTCGCGGAGGTTGGGCGTGTATTCCGGCACGGGGTCACACTAGGCGTTGCGAGGGACACATCGAAGGTGACCCACTTTGGTCAGTGGGTGTCTCGATCTCGACGTAAAATCGAGTTATGCCCCGCCCCCGCAGAATCGCAGCCACAGCACTGATCGGCAGCGGCGCGACCGTCTCGGGCTTCTATGGGTTCCTGGTCGGCGAGGCACTGCTGGCACGCCGCGCGATCGGATCGTCCGAGGAACGACCGCCGTCCCCCGACGGCGTCTACGGCGACGACCTGCCGGGGCACACCATCCGGGTCCTGGTCATCGGCGACTCGGCGGCGGTCGGCTTCGGCATGACGACCGCCGAGGCCACGCCGTCCGCGATGATCGGGATCGGGCTGGCCCACGTCATGGACGCCCCCGTCGAGGTCAAGTGCCGTGCCGTCGTCGGCGCCCAGACGTCAGACCTGATGCGCCAGATCGACGAGGTCAGCGACTGGGACCCCGATGTCGCCCTCATCGTGGTCGGCACCAACGACGTGACCCATCAGGTCGCGCCCGGCACGTCCGCCCGGCTGCTCGCCGACGCCGTCCGCCGCCTCGTGGCCGCCGACTGCGAGGTCGTGGTCGGGACGACCCCCGATCTCGGCACCGTGCGACCCATCATGCAGCCCCTACGCGCCGTGGCCCGGCGCTGGAGCCGCAACCTGGCCCGTCGGCAGACGATCGCCCTCGTCGAGGCCGGTGGCCGGGCGGTGTCGCTCGGCGGGCTGCTCGGGACGTTGTTCACCGAGCGCCGCGACATCATGTTCGGCGCCGACAACTTCCACCCCTCGGAGACCGGCTACGCCAACATGGTGTCGGTCCTGATCCCCGCCATCGCGGCCTCGCTCCGGGAGAAGGCCCGCTCCGCGGCCTATGCGAGCTTCGCCCCGACCTCGACCCCGCGCGATCTGATGCCCGTCCGCGACGCCGCGGCCGAGGCTTCCGAGAACGCCGGCACCCAGGTCGTCCAGGACGGCACTCCCGGCGGTGGCCGCTGGGCCACGGTGCTGCGCCGCCGCCGCGCCAGCTGACCCTCGCCCACGACGGACCGATGGCCGGCCCCCGAAAGGGACCGGCCATCGGTCAGGTGCTCAGCGGGAGATCAGTCGCCCCGCAGGATCGCGAGGATGCGCAGGATCTCGATGTAGAGCCAGATGACCGTGACGGTCAGGCCGAAGGCCGCCCGCCAGGACTCGCGCTCGGGGATGCCGGCCGCGACGCCCTGCTCGACGTAGTCGAAGTCCATGATCAGCATGAACACCGCGAGGACGACCAGCGCGCACGAGACGAGCAGGCCCAGGGTGTTGAAGCCACGCAGTCCGCCACTCTCGAGGACGCCGGTCAGGCTCAGGATCCAGTTGACCAGCATGACACCGACGACGCTGACCATGGCGATCGTGACGATCTTGCGGAAGCGGTCGGTGACCTGGATGTTGAAGAACTTGTAGGCCGCGAGCGTGCCGGCGAACGCGACGAGCGTGCCGAGGACCGCCTGGAAGACGATCGAGGAATCGCCGACGAAGGTCGAGATGACCTTCGAGAAGGCGCCGATGAAGACACCCTCGAAGACGGCGTAGGCCAGCACGAGTGCCGGGCTGATGATCTTCTTGAACGAGTTGACCAGCGACAGGACCAGGCCGACGATCGCGCCGATGCCGGCGAAGGCCGCAGCCTTGCCGAACGCGGCATTGTCGGCCGACACGTCACCCGAGTCGAGGTCCGGCAGGAGGAACCAGGTGACCGCCGCGGCGACGGTCAGCAGACCGAGCGTGATGGCGGTCTTCTCGACGACCGAGTCGATCGTCATGCGACCGGATCCGGTGCCGATCTCGGTGTGGGTGGGCGATCCGTTGAGGTCGACCTGCCACTGGGACGGGTCGTTGGCCACCGCGCCGCCGCGACCGTTGAACTCGGCGCTGCGGGCGAAGACGGGGTTGCTGCTCTTCATGTTTCCC
>JAOPXL010000231.1 GCA_025965175.1 Aeromicrobium sp. | reverse complement strand
CTCGGCGACTACTACGCCGAGTGGCGCGCGATGCAGCGGATCCTCGCCGCCGGCACGGCCCGCGCGATCGGCGTCTCCAACTTCCACCCCGACCGGCTCGTCGACCTGATCGAGCACAACGAGGTTGCGCCGGCGGTCAACCAGATCGAGACCCACCCGTTCCACCAGCGGGAGGCCGACCAGGCGTTGATGCGCGAGCGTGGCATCCAGATCGAGTCGTGGGGGCCGTTCGCGGAGGGCCGCAACAACCTCTTCAGCGATCCGGTGCTCAGCGCGATCGGTCAGACCTACGGGAAGTCCGTCGCCCAGGTCGTCCTGCGCTGGCTCGTGCAGCGCGAGGTCGTCGCGATCCCGAAGTCCGTACATCCTGACCGCATGGCCGAGAACCTCGACATCTTCGACTTCAGCCTGAGCGACGACGACCTGGCGCGGATCGCGACCCTCGAGGACGGGAGCAGCCAGTTCTTCGACCACCGCGATCCCGCGATGGTCAGCTGGCTCGGCTCACGCCACGACTGACGGCGTCACCGCGCGGCGCGCAGGAACCTGCTCAGCAACGGGCCGGCCGTCGCCGATCCCGAGGCGCCGTCGCCGACGAACACCGCGACGGCCAGGTTGCCTCGGGTGCCGATCATCCAGGCGTGCGTCCGGGGCGGGACGTCGTCGCCGTACTCCGCGGTGCCGGTCTTGGCCGTGACGGGCGCGCCCGGGATGTCGAGCAGGAACCGTCCGCTGCCATCGGTGACCACGGCGCGCATCATGTCAGCCAGGCTGATCGCCTCCTGTGCGTTGAGGGGCTTGTCCGGGGTCGGCGGGGCCTTCACCTCCAGGTCGGGCAGCAGCACCGGGGTGACGAGACGCCGGTCCTGGACCGAGGCGGCCACGACCGCCATCGCCAGGGGTGACGCCTCGATCCTTCCCTGACCGATCATGGACGCTGCGCGCTCGGTGCCCTCGGCCTTCGACGGCACCGAGCCGAGGAACGCCGGAATGCCGAGGTCGACGTCCCGACCGAGTCCCAGCGCGACCGCCGCATCGGCCAGCCGGTCCTGCGGCGCCTTGCCCCGGGTCGCGATCATCGCGGTGTTGCACGAGCTGGCGATCGCGGCAGTCAGCGGGATGTTGCCGAGCGCCGAGGACGGGTAGTCGGAGTAGTTCTTGAACGTCCGCCCGTCAACCGTCACCGTCTGGGTGCACGGCACCTTGCTCTGCGGCGTCACACCCGACCGGAGGAACGTCAGCGCCGTCACGATCTTGAACGTCGAGCCCGGAGCGAACCGGCCCGATGTCGCGGTGTCGCTGCCATCGCCACCCGGGCCGCTGGCCAGCGCCACGATCGCGCCGGTGGAGGGGCGGATGGCGACGATGGCACTTGCCGGCTTGACGTCGGCGAGGATGTCGTCGGCGGCCGCCTGCAGCGTGGGGTCGATCGTCGTGCGCAGCACTTGTCCGGCTTTTGGGCTCGCGGCGAACAGCTGCCGCGGCTCGGCGTCCTTGTCGTCGGAGACGGCGGTGACCTCGATGCCGGCCTTCCCGCGGAGCTGAGCGTCGTAGCGCTTCTGCAGGCCCGACAGGCCGACCTGGTCGCCGGCCCTGATGGCTCCCTTCGAGTCCTTGACGATTTCGGCCGTGGCGTCGCCGACGGTCCCGAGCAGCGGCTGCGCGAACGCCCGCGTCGGCGCGAGTGGCGTCTGAGTGTTGATGCCCACAGCACCCGCGATGGCGGCGATTGCCTCGTCGGCCGGCAGGCCCGGACCGTCTCGCAGCACGAGCCCCTCGACGAACGCCTGCGGTCCCGCCGCCTCGACCCGCGCGCGGTAGGCGTCGGGGTCGATGTCGAGCAGCGTGGCCAGGGCCACGGCCGAGGTCCGCGCCGCACGAGCGCTCACTTGGGTCTTGTCGATGCCGAGGCGGACGACCGGCCGGTTGGTCACGAGCCGTTCGTCGTCGGCGCCGAGGATGTCCTGCCGCTCGGGTGCCTTCGTGCGTACGGCCAGCCGCTCGCCGTCGGCGATGTCGGCCACGACGGACGGCTTCCACTCGACCCTCCACTCGTCGGCGACCTTGACGAGTGAGGCCTTCGTCTCGTACGCCCACGTGGTGCCCGCGATCCGGCGACGCGTCGACAAGGTGGCCGTCGCGGTGCCACCGTCGGTGTTCACCGTCTTGACGGTGACCTTCTGGGTGCTGGTGCCGAGCCCCTCGGTCGTGCGGACGAGCTCGGCCTGGTTCTGCGGGCCGCTCCCCGTCGCCCGGATCTTCGAGACGTCACCGGTGGTCAGCGCCTGGGCGAGGACGTCGGCGGCGTCCTCGGGATTGGGACCGCCACCACTGCACGCGGTCAGGACGCACAGCACCATCGCCGCACTGGCACCCCCCGCCGTGACTCGAGGGGCACGCGAGACCGTGACAGGACGCGGAAGCATGACCTGAAGTGAAACAACGTGTCACATCCGTGTCAACGCGCCGCGCCCCCGCGTCGTCGGTCTGATCAGAGCTTGGACTGGACCCCGGCGAGGAGCTGGCGGGCCATGACGACGCGTTGCACCTGGTTGGTCCCCTCGTAGATCTGGGTGATCTTGGCGTCGCGCATCATGCGCTCGACCGGGTAGTCGGACGTGAAGCCGTAGCCGCCGAGCAGCTGGACGGCATCGGTCGTGACCTGCATCGCGGTGTCGGACGCGAAGGCCTTCGCGGCGGCGCCGAAGAAGGTGAGGTCCTTGTCGCCGCGCTCGGACCGGCCGGCCGCGGCGTACGTGATCTGGCGTGCGGCCTCGATCTTCATACCCATGTCGGCGATCATGAACTGCAGTCCCTGGAAGTCGCTGACCGGATGGCCGAACTGCTTGCGCTCCTGGATGTAGCCCAGCGCGTAGTCCAGCGCACCCTGCGCGACGCCCACGGCCTGGGCCGCGATCGTGACCCGGGTGTGGTCGAGGGTCTTCATCGCGATCGAGAAGCCCTCACCGACCTGACCGATGATGCGGTCGCCGGGGATGCGGACGTTGTCGAGATAGACCTCGCGGGTCGGGGAGCCCTTGATGCCCAGCTTCTTCTCCGGTGCGCCGAACGAGACGCCCTCGTCGGACTTCTCGACGACGAATGCCGTGATGCCCTTGGAGCGCTTCTCGGGATCGGTCTGCGCCAGGACGGTGTAGTACTCGGACACGCCGGCGTTGGTGATCCACCGCTTGACGCCGTTGAGCACCCAGTCGTCGCCGTCGCGGACCGCGCGGGTCTTCTGGTTAGCCGCGTCGCTGCCGGCGTCGGGCTCGGAGAGGCAGTACGAGAAGCCGCCCTCGCCGGCGGCGAGCTTGGAGAGGTACTTGGCCTTGATCTCCTCGCCTCCACCGATCTGGACCGGCAGCGAGCCGAGCTTGTTGACGGCGGGGATCAGCGAGGACGACACGCAGACGCGGGCGACCTCCTCGATCACGAGGACCGTCGCGAGCGCGTCGGCGCCGGCTCCGCCGTACTGCTCCGGGACGTGGGGGGCGTGGAAGTCCGAGGCCAGCAGCGCGTCAGCAGCCTCCTGGGGGAACCGGGCCTGCGCGTCGACGTCGGCGGCGTGCGGGGCGATCTTGTCCTCGGCGACGGCACGAACGGCCTCGCGGATGGCCTGGTGCTCCTCGGAGAGGGCGAACATGTCAGTCATGTGAGATCAGCTTTCGTATCCGTAGAAGCCCTGACCGGACTTCTTGCCGAGCAGGCCGGCGTCGACCATGCGGCCGAGCAGCGGTGGGGGTGAGTAGAGGGGCTCCTTGAACTCGTCGTACATCGACTCGCCGATCGCCTTGATCGTGTCGAGGCCGATCAGGTCCGACAGCGCGAGCGGGCCCATGGGGTGGCCGCAGCCCAGGACCATGCCGCGGTCGATGTCCTCGGCCGAGGCGTAGCCGGCCTCGAACATCCGGATCGCCGACAGCAGGTAGGGCACCAGGAGGCTGTTGACGACGAAGCCGGCGCGGTCGGTCGCGTCGATCGGCTTCTTGCCGAGGGTCTCGGTGACCCAGGAGCGCATGCGATCCAACGTGGCGGTGGACGTCGTCAGCGACGGGATGAGCTCGACGAGCTGCATGACCGGGGCGGGGTTGAAGAAGTGGACGCCCATGACGTGGTGCGCCCGGCCCGAGACGGCGCCGAGCTTGACGATCGGGATCGATGAGGTGTTGGACGCGAGGATCGCGTCGTCCTTGGTCAGGATCTGGCCGAGCTTGCCGAACAGCTCGAGCTTGATCGTCTCGTCCTCGGACGCGGCCTCGACGACGAGGTCGCGGTCGGCCAGCGTGTCGAGCTCGGTCTCGAAGCGGATCCGCTCCAGGACCGCGGTGACCTCGGCGGCCTCGATCTTGCCGCGGGACTCGGCCCTGCGGAGCGATCCCTCGATGCGCCCAGCTGCGGCCTTGGCCGCGTCGTCGTTGATCTCGATGACGATGACGTCGAGGCCCGCACGTGCGGCGACCTCGCTGATGCCCGAGCCCATCAGCCCTCCGCCGATGACCCCGACATTCTCGATGCTGCCCATGGAAAGCTCCCTGCGAAAATTAGTAGGACGTCATAGTATCTCGCCGGGCCAAGCGTCCTCACGCCGCCCAGCCGGCAACCGTGGTCAGCAGGAGGTCTCGAGCGCCAGCCCGTGACGGTGCTCGAGGCGGCCCGAGAGCAGGACGCCCGCGGCGACGACCACTGCGCCGGCGACCGCGTCGAGCGCCCAGTGGTTGCCCGTCGCGACCACGACGAGGGTCGTGCCCAGCGCGTACGTGACGGCGACGGCCCGGCCGGTGGTGGTGGTGTGCCGCCAGACGGCCCACGCGACCCAGACGGTCCAGCCGACGTGCAGCGACGGCATAGCGGCGAGCTCGTTGGTCAGGTGACCGAGCCCGGCGGGAGCCGAGGCGTGACCGCTCCACCAGCCGAGCTGCGCGGTCCGCGCCAGCGCGTCGAGGTAGTCGCCGCCCGGCATCAGCCGCGGGGGAGCGGTCGGGATCAGCAGGTAGCAGGCCAGCCCGATGGCCGAGCCGATCACGAGTGCGGTGCGGGCGCGGGAGTAGTCCGCGCGGTGGCGGGAGAACAGCCACACCAGGACGGCGGGCGTCACGAGGTAGTGCAGTGAGGCGTACCAGTACGACATCGGCACGGCGACCTGCGTGATCGGCGTCAGCGCGTGGTTGAGCCGGGCCTCGACGTCGAGGTGGAGCAGGTGCTCGAGGTGGAGGATCGAGGCCGCACGCTGACGCGCCGTGTCGAGGTCGTCGTCGGCGACCAGGCGGCTCGCGCTGTACGCGATCCAGAGGCTCGCGAGCAGGGCGACCTCACGCAGCCCCGTCGCAACCCGGACCCGCGCGAGCGCGCCCGGCCCGCGCGAGGGGGGTGGGACCGCGCAGGCCGAGCTGTCGCGGTGTCCGGTGATCGTGGACACGAGAGCGTCCTGCCCTAGTGCCCGAGAACCGGGGCGGCGTCGGGGTCGATCGACACCGGGCCGGGCCGCAGCAGCGCACCGCACAGGACGCCGCCGACCGCGAAGATGCCCGCGCCCCACCAGAACACGGTCGTGTAGCCGTGCATCGCGGCGAGGGCCTGGTTGGCCGCCGAGGGAGCCTTGCCGACCAGGTAGTCCGAGGTGGCCGTCGCGGCGAACGCGCTGAGCACCGCGGTGCCGATCGAGCCACCGATCTGGTTGAACGTGTTGACCGACGCCGAGGCGACCCCGGCGTGCTCCGCGTCGACGCCCGACGTCGCGGCGCTGAACGCCGGAGCCATGGACAGCCCCACGCCGAGGCCCGTGACGATGAGTCCGGGCAGGATGTTGGCGGCGTACGTGCTGGTGAGGTCGAGCTGGGCGAACATCATCATGCCGACCGCGGCGAGGAGCATGCCGACGAGCACCGGGATCTTCGGGCCGATGCGGGACACGAGCCCGGCCGAGCCGGTCGCGGTGACCATGATGCCGAGGATCATCGGGACGAACGAGAAGCCGGTCTTGAGCGGCGTGTAGCCGAGCGTCAGCGAGACGTAGTAGGTCAGGAACAGGAAGACCGCGAACAGGCCGATGCCGACGATCGCGACGACCAGGAACGAGCCACCGCGGTTGCGGTCCCAGACAATGTGCAGCGGCAGTAGCGGGTCCTTGACCCGGCTCTCGATGACGGCGAAGGCCGCCAGCAGGGCGAGGCCGGCCGCGATGCAGATCAGCGTCGTGGCGCTGGACCAGCCGTCGGTCTCGGCGCTGGCCAGGCCGTAGACGAACGACACCAGGCCGGCGACCACGACGGCCGTGCCGGGCACGTCGATGCCCTTGGCGTCCTCGGGCTTGGCCTGCTTCTTGAGCAGCAGGGCCGCGCCGATCACGGCGATGATCGCCAGCGGGGCGTTGACGTAGAGGCACCAGCGCCAGGAGAGGTACTCGGTCAGCGCGCCGCCGAGGATCAGGCCGATGGCTCCACCGCCACCGGAGATCGCACCGAAGATCGCGAACGCCCTGGCGCGCTCCGACGCGTCCGTGAACGTGACGGTCAGCAGCGACAGGGCGGCGGGTGCCAGCAGCGCGCCGAAGACACCCTGCGCGACGCGCGCGCCGACGAGCATCTCGAAGTTCTGGGCGGCGCCGCCGACCGCGGAGGCCACGGCGAAGCCGACCAGGCCGGTGATGAACATCGGCCGGCGACCCACGAGGTCGCTGAGCCGGCCGCCGAGCAGCAGGAGTGAGCCGAACGCGAGGGCGTACCCCGTCACGATCCACTGCCGGTTGTCATTGGAGAAGCCGAGGGCCTCCTGCGCCGTGGGCAGCGCGATGTTCACGATCGTGGCGTCGAGGACGACGATGAGCTGGGCCAGGGCGATGACCGCGAGGATCAGCCAGCGGGTCGCGTGGTGCGGGTCTTCGTGGTGCTCCGCTGCCGGATCGGGCACCCGGTTGACGGTGAGTGTCTCTGCCATGGGATCTCCAGGTCTTGGAAGTGGAAAGTCAGTTCCGTTTCACTGTACGCCTGAACCGGAATCGTGTCTCCACTTGACCGTGTGATGGTGCCCACTAACCGGAAAGTTTCCTCCGTTCCGGTACCATGAGCCCCATGATCTCTGAGATCGGTGCGACGGACGAGGCAGCCAGGCCGCTGCGCGCCGACGCCGCGCGCAACCGGGCGCTGATCCTGGAGACCGCCGCGGAGGTCTTCGCCGAGCACGGCCTGGATGCCGGCTACGACGAGATCGCCCGGCGTGCGGGCATCGGCGTCGGCACGGTCTACCGGCGGTTCCCCGAGCGGTCCGAGCTCGTGCGGGCCCTGTTCGAGACGCGGGTCGAGGAGATCGTCGCGATCGCCGAGGAGGCCGAGAGCAACGAGGACGCGTGGGCGGGCCTGGCGTACTTCCTGGAGAAGGCGCTGGAGCGGCAGGTCGTGGACCGCGGGCTCAAGGAGGTCATGGCCTCGACGATCCAGGACGGCGAGCACCTGTCGATCGGCCGCGAGCGCCTGGGCCCGATCATCGAGGGCATGGTCGCTCGCGCCCAGGCCGCCGGCGCGATGCGGAGCGACGTGGAGTCCACCGACCTCGGCGTGCAGCTCATGCTGATGAGCTCGATCTCGACCCCCGCCCAGCCCGATCTCTGGCGGCGCTACCTCGCGCTGTTCCTTGACGGGCTGCGCGCCCGGCCGGACCTGTCACCGCTGCCGCTGCTGGCGCCGGCGGACGAGGCGATGCACGCGCTGATGTGCAACCTGCGCGGTCGCGAGATCTGAGCTCAGCCCCGGCTGATCCGCACCATGTCCTCGCGCGGCACGACCTTGACGCGGGTACGTCCCTCGGCCTCGCCGAGCGCGATCTCGTGCGCGTCGAGCTGCTCCCAGCCCTCCCACGTCGTGAACTCGATGCCGCGACCACTGAGGTAGGCGTCGACGTCCTCGCGCGCGGGGTTGGCCGGTGCGGGCAGGGTGTCGACGTCGGACAGCAGGAGCCGGATCGTCTCGGCGGCATCGGACATGGTGTGGCCGATCAGGCCGACGGGTCCACGCTTGATCCAACCCGTGACGTACGCGCCGGGCAGCGGCTCGCCGTCGATGTCGATGACGCGTCCACCGTCGTTGGGAACCGTCGCGGTGTTGTTGTCGAACGGGATCCCGGCGAGGTTGTCGGAGCGGTAGCCGACGGCGCGGTAGACCGCCTGGACCGGCCAGTCCTGGAACTCGCCGGTGCCGCGGGCGTTGCCCGTGCCGTCGAGCTCGGTGACCTCGGTGCGCAGGCCGACGACCTGGCCGTCCTCGCCGAGGATCTCGACGGGGTTCTGGCAGAAGTGGATGTGGATCCGGTGCGCAGCGCCGGTCTCCTCCTTGGCCAGGTAGTTCTGGAGCACGTCGACGACGAGCTTGACGCTCTTCGAGGCGCGGATCGAGTCCATCGAGCCCTCGTCGAGCTCGAAGCCCTCGGGGTGGACCACGACGTCGACGTTGGGGGAGTGGCTGAGCTCGCGCAGCTCCATCGGGGTGAACTTGACCTGCGCCGGGCCGCGGCGGGCGAAGACGTGGACGTCCTTGGTGGCGTTGGCCGCCAGGCCCTCGTAGACGTTCTGCGGGATCTCGGTGACGAGCTGCTCGTCGGCGGTCTTGGCGAGCATGCGGGCGACGTCGAGGCCGACGTTGCCGACGCCGAGGACGGCGACCGACTCGGCGCGGGGGTCGAAGGCCCAGTCGCGCGGGGCGTCGGGGTGCCCGTCGTACCAGGACACGAAGTCCGCGGCACCGAACGAGCCCTTGAGGTCGATGCCCGGGATCTCCAGGTCTCGGTCGGCGCGGGCGCCGGTCGCGAAGATCACCGCGTCGTAGAACTGCTGCAGGTGGTCGAGCTTGAGGTCGGTGCCGTAGTTGACGTTGCCGAAGAAGCGGATGTCGTCGTTGGACAGGACGCGCTTGAGCGCCTTGACGATCTCCTTGATGCGCGGGTGGTCGGGCGCGACGCCGTAGCGGATCAGCCCGAACGGCGTGGGGTCGCGGTCGAGGATGTCTACGCGCACGTCGACGCCCTCGGACTTGGTGAGGATGTCCGCGGCATAGATGCCCGCCGGGCCGGCGCCGATCACGGCGACTCGCAACTGCCTGCTCATTACTGCTCCTGGATAGACTCAACCGCTCTTAGGGAAGCCTAAGAGGCCTTGCCAAGGCGGCGAAATCCTGTCTCGCGCAGCGGACGCCGATCATGTGGCCCGGGTCACACGCGGTGCTGGGGGTGGCGCTGTCGACCTGCACGGAACTCGGTCCAGGCGGGATGCGTTCTACTGGTTGATCGTTCATCCTTCTCATGAAGCCCAGGAGCCCGACCGATGAAGACTCCCGCCCTCCGCACGATGCTCTCCACGGCCGCCGCGGCCTCCGCCCTCCTCATGACCGCGGCGTGCGGCGCGAGCGACTCCGCCGGGTCGACGAGCGACTCCAGCACCTCGGCTCCGGCCGCGAAGGACAACGGCGACTCGTCGAGCTCCGGGACGTACAAGGACGGGGACTACGAGGCCGAGGGCAGCTACAGCAACCCCGGTGGCGAGTCGACCGTCAAGGTCGACCTGACGATCGCGGACAACAAGATCACCGACGTCTCGGTGACGCCCGAGGCGACCAACGGGACGTCGAAGCAGTTCCAGACCAAGTTCGCCGGCGGCGTCGCCGACGAGGTCGTGGGCAAGAGCATCGACGACCTCGACGTGGGAGCGGTGGCGGGCTCCTCGCTGACGAGTAAGGGGTTCAACCAGGCGATCGAGCAGATCAAGGGCGAGGCCCAGGCCTGACATGGCGTCCTGGCGGCTCGAGGCGATCGGCACGGCGTGGCAGGTCGACACGGTGCAGCCACTCGCCGCGGACGTCGTCGCCGAGGTGCTGGACCGGATCGAACGGTTCGACCGGTCGTGGTCCCGATTCCGTGAGGACTCGGTCGTCAGCGACATCGCCCGGGGTCCGGGCGAGTTCGTGATGCCGGACGAGGCCGATGCGCTGCTGACGTTCTACGGCGAGCTCGCGGACCTCAGCGACGGCGCGGTCAACCCGCTCGTCGGGCGTACGCTCGCCGACCTGGGTTACGACGCCGATTACTCGCTCGTCGTGTCGAGCGCACCGGCCGCGGTGCCGCCGTGGAGCTCGGTCGCGTGGCGGGCGCCGAACCTCACGACGACGGAGCCCGTGCTGATCGACGTCGGTGCGGCCGGCAAGGGCCTGCTCGTCGACCTCGTCGCGGCGGTCATCCGCCGGGACGTCGACGCCGTCACGGTCAACGCGAGCGGCGATCTCCTGCACGCCGGGGCGGAGCCGCTCCGGGTCGCGCTGGAGCATCCCGCGGACCCGACCCGGGCGATCGGGGTCGCGCTGCTCGAGTCGGGCCTGGCGCTGTGCGCCTCGGCGACCAACCGGCGCGCGTGGGGCGACGGCCTGCACCACGTGCTTGACGCACGGACGGGTCGGCCGACCGACGACGTCGTCGCGACCTGGGTCGTCGCGGGTTCGTGCATGCTGGCCGACGGGCTCGCCACGGCGCATTTCCTGACCGATCCCGCCGCGCTCGTGGGACGCTTCCGGCACGAGTTCGTGCGGATGCACGCCGACGGCCGCGTCGAGTGGTCGCCGGACTTCCCGGGGGAGATGTTCACGTGACCGAACGCGTGCGAGACCTGCTGGACCGTCAGCTCGGCAAGGTGACGACGTACCGCCTCGTCACGATCCTGCTCCTGCTCCTCGCGGCGGTCATGGTCGGCCACACGGTGGCCGGGGCGTTCACCGATCCGTTCACGGTCCAGGCCGAGCTGGTCTCGCTGGTCGTGCTCGTCGTGGCGTCGGTCGTCAGCAGCCGGGTGATCGGCCTCGTGTGGCGGGTGCGCCCCCACACCGAGTCCGCCGTGATCACGGCCCTGCTGCTGTGGTTCCTGTTCTGGCCCTCGACGCAGGCCGCCGACCTCGCATGGCTCGCGGCCACGGCCTTCCTGGCGAACCTGTCGAAGTACGTTCTCGCGTGGCGGGGACGGCATGTCCTCAACCCGGCAGCCGCCGGAACCGTGCTGGTCGTCGTCGCGCAGGACCTGGTCGGCCGGGCCACGCCGATCAACGCGACGTGGTGGATCGCGTCAGACAAGCTCCTGCCGTTCGTCGCGATCGCTGCTGTCCTGGTGCTGTGGCGCACCCGGCGCATCGACGTCGGGCTGGGGTTCATGGCCGTGGCCTACGGTCTGTCCGTCTGGGGACTGGTGGCGGGCGGGTTCGACGCCCCGTTCGGGGACGCGGTGCGCACCGTGGCCTACTCGTTCCCCATCGTGTTCGCCGGCGCCTTCATGGTCACCGAGCCGCTCACGCTGCCCCCGCGCCGGGCGCAGCAACTGACCGTGGCGGGCGTGACGGGCGCCCTGTTCGCGATGGGACCGCTGCTCGCGCTGGTCGACGAGCAGGCTCCCAGCATCGGGATCGTCTCGCTGGCCCAGCCGGAGGTCGCGATCCTCCTCGGCAACCTGGTCGCGTTCGCCTTCGCCCGTCGTAACGGGATGGGGCTCGAGCTGGTGGGCAGGCGTCAGCTGACCCCCGAGACGCACGAGCTGACGTTCCGGACCCGGCGGCGGGTCAGGTTCCTCCCGGGCCAGTACGTCGAGCTGACCGTCCCGCACGCCGGGACCGACAGTCGCGGCAGCCGGCGGACGTTCAGCATCAGCTCATCGCCCGGCGACGGCACCGTCGCGGTCTCCCTGCGTGTCCCGGAGCCGGCATCGAGCTTCAAGCGCGCCCTGCTCGGGCTGGAACCGGGTCAGTCGATCCACGGCACCGGCGTGGGTGGTGACTTCGTGCTCCCGGCCGACCCGACCGTGCCGCTGCTGCTGGTGGCCGGGGGCATCGGGATCACGCCGTTCCTCAGCCAGCTGCGGCACGAGGCGCACCGGGACGCGGTGCTGGTCTACGGCGCGTCCTCCCCCGACGAGGTGCCGTTCGTCCAGGAGCTGGCCGGGGTGCGGGTCGTGCTGGTCTGCCCGGGGCGACCGGACGGGCTGCCGGACGGATGGACGTACGTCGAGGCGCCGTTCCTCTCGCCCGAGATCATCGCCGACGCGGTGCCTGACCTGGCCGAGCGGCGGGCCTACGTCTCGGGGCCGCCTGCGATGGTCAACGCAGTCCGACCGGGTCTGCGCCGGCTCTGCCGGTCGGTGCGGAAGGACTACTTCACCGGCTACTGAGCAGCCCCATCCCTTCGCGCCCGAGAAGAACAGAGTTGACAGGAATGGACTCAACTTTGTAGGTGTTGACTCCAGTGACACCGTTCGACCACTCCAGGAGCAGACCTATGGACCTTGCGAAGTTCACGACCCGCAGCCAGCAGGCGCTGGGCAGCGCGATCTCCAGCGCCGCCGCGGCGGGCAACCCGGCCGTCGAGCCGGCCCACCTCCTCTCGGCACTCCTGACCCAGGACGGCGGGACGACCGCGCCGCTGATCCAGGCGACGGGCGTCGACGTGCAGTCGATCCGGGGTGCCCTGAAGTCCGAGCTCGAGTTGCTGCCCAGCGCGAGCGGATCCAGCGTGCAGAACCCGGGGCTGAGCCGGTCGAGCCACGAGGTGCTGCAGCGCGCCCAGGACCTGGCCGACCAGCTGGGTGACGACTTCGTCTCCAGCGAGCACCTGGTCGTCGGCATCGCGACCGTGAGATCCCCCGCCCGGACCGTTCTGGTCGACGCCGGCGCGACCGCCGAGGCGTTGCAGGCGGCGTTCGCCGCGGTGCGTGGGACGGCACGCGTGACCAGCGCCGACGCGGAGGACTCCTACCAGTCGCTCGAGAAGTACGGCGTCGACCTGACCGCTGTCGCCCGCGACGGCAAGCTCGACCCCGTGATCGGTCGCGACAGCGAGATCCGGCGTGTCGTCCAGGTCTTGTCGAGGCGCACCAAGAACAACCCCGTGCTGATCGGCGAGCCCGGCGTCGGCAAGACCGCCGTCGTCGAGGGCCTCGCGCAGCGCATCGTGGCCGGCGACGTGCCCGAGTCGCTCAAGGGCCGCCGGCTGATCTCGCTCGACCTGGCCGCGATGGTCGCGGGGGCGAAGTATCGCGGCGAGTTCGAGGAGCGCCTCAAGGCTGTCCTGACCGAGATCAAGGAGTCCGAGGGGCAGGTCATCACATTCATCGACGAGCTCCACACCGTCGTGGGTGCCGGCGCGGGCGGCGACAGCGCCATGGACGCGGGCAACATGCTCAAGCCCATGCTGGCCCGCGGCGAGCTGCGGATGATCGGCGCGACGACCCTCGACGAGTACCGCGAGCGCATCGAGAAGGACCCCGCCCTGGAGCGCAGGTTCCAGCAGGTTTTCGTCGGTGAGCCGACGCCGGCCGACACCATCGCGATCCTGCGCGGGCTCAAGGAGCGCTACGAGGCCCACCACAAGGTGTCGATCTCCGATGCCGCGCTGGTGGCCGCCGCGACGCTGTCCGACCGCTACATCCCCGGCCGGCAGCTGCCCGACAAGGCGATCGACCTGATCGACGAGGCCGGCAGCCGCCTACGCATGGAGATCGACTCGAGCCCCGTCGAGATCGACGAGCTCCGCCGGTCGGTGGACCGGCTGCGCATGGAGGAGCTGCACCTGTCGAAGGAGTCCGACGAGGCCAGCCGCGATCGCCTCGACAAGCTGCGCATCGAGCTCGCGGACAAGCAGGAGGCCCTGCGCGCGCTCGAGCAGCGCTGGGAGGCCGAGAAGCAGAGCCTCAACGCCGTCGGCGACATCAAGGAGCGGATCGATGAGGTCCGCATCGCGGCCGACCGGGCCCAGCGCGAGGGCGACATGGAGCAGGCCAGCCGCCTGCTCTACTCCGAGATCCCGGCCATGGAGCGTCAGCTCGTCGACGCCCAGGCCGCCGAGGCGGCCCACGACGGGGAGCTCATGGTCCACGAGGAGGTCGGCGCCGACGACATCGCCGAGGTCGTGGCGTCGTGGACCGGCATCCCGACCGGACGGCTGCTGGAGGGCGAGACCGGAAAGCTGCTGCGGATGGAGGAGGAGCTCGGCAAGCGCCTGATCGGCCAGCGGACCGCTGTCATGGCGGTCTCGGACGCCGTACGTCGCTCGCGTGCCGGGATCAGCGATCCCGACCGCCCGACCGGCTCGTTCCTGTTCCTCGGTCCGACCGGCGTCGGCAAGACCGAGCTGGCCAAGACGCTGGCGGAGTTCCTGTTCGACGACGAGCGGGCGATCATCCGGATCGACATGAGCGAGTACTCCGAGAAGCACTCGGTCAGCCGCCTGGTCGGTGCCCCTCCGGGCTACGTCGGGTACGACGAGGGTGGCCAGCTCACCGAGGCGGTGCGCCGTCGGCCGTACTCGGTGGTGCTGCTCGACGAGGTCGAGAAGGCGCACCCCGAGGTCTTCGACATCCTGCTGCAGGTGCTCGACGACGGCCGGCTGACCGACGGCCAGGGACGTACCGTCGACTTCCGCAACGTCATCCTGATCCTGACGTCCAACCTCGGCTCGGCGTTCCTGTCCGATCCCACCCTGGACGACGCCGCGAAGCGCGACGCCGTGATGGGGGTCGTCAAGGCGTCGTTCAAGCCCGAGTTCCTCAACCGGCTCGACGAGATCGTCACGTTCGACGCGCTCGGCACCGACGAGCTCGCCCACATCGTCGACCTGCAGGTCGCGGCGCTGGCCAAGCGGCTCGACGCCCGACGCATCACGCTCGACGTGACCCCGGCCGCGCGGGAGTGGCTCGCCCTGACGGGCTGGGACCCGGCCTACGGTGCGCGGCCGTTGCGCCGGCTCGTCCAGCAGGCGATCGGTGACCGGCTGGCCCGGTCGCTGCTCTCGGGCGACGTCCGCGACGGTGACACCGTTGTCGTCGACCGGGTCCCCGACGCCGACGAGCTGAGCGTCCACGGGGCCTGACCTGTCGTCCCTCCCCCGTGCCGCGGTCGGCGCGGGGGAGGGACGGTTGTCGACGCGTGATTCGATAGGCCCATGACCGACACGCGGCCGTCCCGACCGCAGGCCTTGACCGCCGCGTGCCTCTACCTGGGCGCGATCTTCGCGGTCCAGCTCGTCACGGTGCTGGTGCTGGTGAGCGACCTCAGCACCGCGGAGGGGCAGAAGCGTGTCGCGACGCAGCTCGACTGGTTCGGCGGTGACGGGCGCTCGTTCGGCGAGGCCCAGACGATCTACCAGGTCGTGCTGACCGTCGTCGCGGTCCTTGCCGCGACCGGGGTCGTGTGCGCCATCCACGCCGCCAAGGGGCACCACCCCAGCCGCGTCATCCTGACGCTCCTGTCGGCGTTCTTCCTGACCGTCAGCGTCAGTGGGCTGCTGGGCCCGGGGTTCTTCGTCGCGATGATCGGCTTCCTCGCGGTGTTCTTCGCCGCCCAGCTATGGACGCCCGTCGTGCGTTCGTGGTTCCGCGTCCTCGCCGGCAAGGCACCGTTGCCGTCCAGGCCGGCCAAGGTCCGGGCCCCGACACCCGTGCCCGCCGGCGTCCAGCTGAATCCGCAGCCGGGACAGCAGCCCGCCCCCCCGCCGATGTCCCAGGGCTACCAGCCGTATGCCCACCCGCCCCGGCGCGAGCCGTTGCCGCGCCCTGTCAGCATCGCGGTGTGGACGACCCTGATCGGGTCGATCGCCGCGATGGGCCTGTCGGCGATGTTCCTGCTGAGCATGCTGGTCATCGGGGACTACGACAGCTTCATGGCCCAGGGCGGCCCGGGCGCCGACATGATCCGTGGCCGGGAGGCCGACTTCAACGCGGCGCTGCACCTCGTCCGCGTCATCTGCGCGATCTCGCTGGTGCTCGGCGCCGGCGGCCTGTTCGCGGCGACCCGGGTGCTCGTGACCCGTCGGTCTGGCGATGTCGTGCTGTTCGTGATGTCGGTCGTGACGATCATCTTCACGGTCGTGATCGCCCTGGGCTTTCCGTTCGGACTTCCCTGGACCGCCGCGGCGATCGTGGTCCTCGTGCAGCTGCGCAAGCCCGAGGCACGCCGCTGGTTTGTCAGGACATGAAAGAGGTCACACCCGCCGCACGCGCTGTGCGGGCACTTTCCCCGGAAGACTAGACTGGGAGCATGTCCGCGAGCACCGAGTCAGCCCCCAAGCGTCCCCATGTCGTCGTCGTCGGAGGCGGGTTCGGAGGCATCGCCGCGGTCCGCAAGCTCAAGCGCGCGGACGTCGACGTGACGCTGATCGACCGGCACAACTACAACACGTTCAACCCGCTGCTCTACCAGGTCGCGACCGCGAGCCTCAACCCCGGCGACATCACCTGGTTCCTCCGCGCGATCCGCGCCAAGCAGAGCAACGTCCGCTTCCTCAAGGGCACCGTCACCGCGATGGATCCGGTGGCCAAGACGCTGAGTCTCGACGGCGGCCTCGACGTCAAGTACGACCGGCTCATCATCGCCGTGGGCGTGACCGCCAACTTCTTCGGCATCCCCGGCGCCGACGAGTTCTCGTTGCCGCTCTACCGCCGGTCGCAGGCCCTCGCGGTGCGTGACCGGATGTTCGCCAACCTCGAGGACGCCGCGATCAACGGCCAGGACCGCGACCTGCGCGTCGTCGTCGTGGGCGGCGGCGCGACGGGCGTCGAGACGGCCGGCGCATTCGCCGAGATGCGCAACAACGACATGCCGACGACCTACCCCGAGCTCGACACCAAGCGGGTCCACATCACGCTGGTCGAGATGCTGCCGCACGTCCTCGGACCGTTCCACCCCAGGCTGCGTGACTACGCCCGCAAGTCCCTCGAGAAGCGCAATGTCGACCTGCGCCTCGGGACGGCCGTCAAGGAGGTCCGCGAGGACGGTGTGCTCGTCGAGCACGACGGCAAGCAGGAGTTCCTGCCCGCCGGCATCGTCGTGTGGGCCTCGGGCATCACGGCGCACTCCACGGTCAAGGCGTGGGGCGTCCCGCAGGGTCGCGGCGGTCGCATCGAGACCGACGAGCACCTGCGCGTCAAGGGCCTCGAGGACGTCTACGCGATCGGTGACGTCTCGGTCAGCCCCGAGGAGCCGCTGCCGCAGCTCGCCCAGCCCGCGATCCAGGGCGGCAAGCACGTCGCCAAGGTGATCAAGGCCGAGCTCGCCGGCAAGTCCGCACCCAAGCCGTTCAAGTACAAGGACAAGGGCACGATGGCCACGATCGGCCGCTCGTCCGCCGTCGCGGAGATCAAGTTCCTGCCGCGCCTCACGGGCTTCCCAGCGTGGATCATCTGGGTAGCGCTCCACATCGCGACACTGTTGGGCAACCGCAACCGGTTCGCGACGCTGATCAACCTCACGGCCAAGTACCTCGTCTGGGGCAGCCACAACGCGATCGTCGGCGAGACGCCGCCGGTCGTCGCGCTCAAGCCGCTGACGGTCGAGGCGCGGTCACCGCGCAAGGGCGTCTCGCGGTCCGCGCGCAAGACCGCCGAGGCGCAGGCCGCCGCGGCAGCCAAGCCGCCGACCAGCTGACGTTGGTCCCTCGTCCGGGTGGGCCAGCCCCGTCGCGGTGCTCCGGTCGACGCCCGGCCCGGCCCGGCGGCGTCGTGGGCTGAGTCCTAGAGTGGGCGCGAGCCCACCCCACGCGAAGGCAGGACCCCCGTATGGCCGCAGTGACCCACTCGATCGTCGACGGCATCGGCCGGATCGTCCTGTCCCGCCCGGACCAGTCGAACTCGTTCGACCTGCCGGCCGCGCAGGACATGGCAGCCGCCGTCGAGGCGGTGTCCGGCGACGAGGTCCTTGCGATCACGCTGACGGCCCAGGGCAAGCGGTTCTGCGCCGGCGGGGACGTCACGTCCTTCGTCGCGGCCGATGAGCCGTCGGAGTACCTCCTCGAGCTGGCCAACGTCCTCGAGGCAGCCCTGCGCGCCCTGGCCGACCTGCCGAAGCCCGTCGTCGCCGGTGTCCGCGGGGCGGTCGCCGGCGCTGGTCTCGGGGTCATGCTGAGCGCCGATGTCATCGTCGCGTCGAGCGCGACCAAGCTCGTCATGGCCTATCCCGGGATCGGCCTGACGCCGGACTGCGGTGTGTCCTACCTCGTGCCCCGGGCGATCGGCCAGCAGCGGGCACTCGAGTTCGCGTTGACCGGGCGCGTGCTGACCGCCGATGAGGCCCGCGACTGGGGCCTCGTGACCCAGGTCGTGGAGGACGACGCCGTCGAGGCGCGCGTCGACGAGATCGCCCGCGGCTGGGCGACCAGCGCACCCGGCGCGCTCGGCCAGGCCCGCCGCCTGATCCGCAGCTCGTGGGACACCCCCGGCCCGGAGCAGGGCGCCGACGAGTCCGCGACGATCGCGGCGCGCGTCGGGATGGACGAAGCGCAGCGCCTCGTGCGCGCGTTCACGTCCCGCTGAGCGCGATCTCGAGCTCGGCGCGGGCCGTCACCATCGACGGGCCGTACCAGGTCAGCGACCGGCCCGAGACGAGGACTGTCGGCGTACGGGTGAAGGCCTCGGGCCCGTCGTCGGCGGTGAAGACGTAGGGCTCGTCCGGCAGCAGCACCAGGTCTACGTCGTCGATCGTCTCGAGGTCGGCGTGCGGGTAGCGGTCGTCACCGGGGTTGAGGACGGGGTCGTCGAACGCGTTGACGAGTCCCAGCCGTTCGAGGAGGTCGCCGGTGAACGTACGGGCACCGACGACCATCCACGGGTCACGCCAGATCGGCACCGCGATCCGGCGATCGGTCCGGGGCGCGGGATCGGCCCACACCTGCTCGGCCTCGAGGAGCCACGCCGGCACCTTCCAGCCGAGCGCCTCGGTGAACATGCGCCGCATCGAGGAGAAGGCCTGGTCGACGGTCTCGATCACGGTGACCCACACCGGGATGCCGGCGTCGCGGAGGCGACTGATGTCGAGCTCGCGGTTCTCCTCCTGGTTGGCGATGACCAGGTCGGGCGCCAGCGAGGCGATCGCGGAGCGGTCGGGGTTCTTGGTGCCCCGGACGCGCGCGACGTCGAGATCGTGGGGGTGCGTGCACCAGTCCGTCGCGCCGACCAGGGCGCCGGGCCGGGTCGCGGCGATGGCCTCGGTCAGCGACGGCACGAGGGACACGATCCGGCCGACGGGTCCGGCGATCTCGAAGGAGTGACCCAGGTCGTCCTTCATGAGGATCGCCGCACGCCCATCGAGCCGCTGACCGGCGCGGGCCAGGCCACGTCGTCGGCCTTGAGGCCGGCATCCAGCAGTGCCGCGACGTCGTCGGGGAAGGGGGCGGGACGGCGGACCGTCATGTCCATGTGGATCGCGGTCGCCTCCATGACACAGGCCAGGCGCTGCTGGGTCGTGTTGACGATGATGCTGATGGCGTGCAAAACCTTGGCCGATCGTTCCACCAGGCGCACGTGGACCGACGCCTCCTCGCCCTCGAGCATCTCCGAGACGTAGGTCAGGTGGTGCTCGGCGGTGAACGTCGAGAGCCCGCGTGTCGTGATGTAGTCCGCCGGCATGCCGAGCTCGTCCTGGCAGCGTCTCCAGAGCGCCCTGCCACCGAGCTCGAGGTAGCGGCCGATGTTCATGTGGCCGTTCTCGTCGATGAACTCCGCGGGGACGGTCTGCACGAGCGAGGCCGGGAGCTGGAGGACCTGATCGTAGGTGGGGGCGATGATGCTCACTCCCCGACGATAGGCGACCCGGGCGGAGTCGTGGACTCCACCCGGGTCGTCATGAATCTGTCGGTCAGATCGAGTCGTCGCGGCGGACGTGCGAACCGTCGGCCGGATCGTGCGTGCGGGTCGGGTCGACGTCGTCGTCCGGCCCGCGGTCGTCGCGAGCCCCGAGATCGTCCGGCCCGCGGTCGTCGCCGGCCACGGTGCGGTCGGTGTCCGTATGGCGCGAACGTCCGTCCTCGGTCACATCCGGGTCGATCCTGTCGGCCTCGCTGAGCCGGGTGTCGACGTGCTCGCGCTGACGTGTCGCGTCCTTGTCCAGGTCGCCGGCCTGGCGCTGCAGCTGCTCGGCCTTGACCCGGGCCTCCTCGGCGTCTGCGCGGACCGTCGCGGCGTCCGCCTCGCGGCGCTGCACCTCAACATTGGCCGCCTGTGCCTCGAGCCGGATCTTCTCGGCCTCGCGGCGGCTGCGCTCCTCGTGCTCGCGCTGCTTGATGGCCTTGGCCTGCGCTGCCTTGCGGCTCGCGGCCACCAGGCCCAGCACGATGGCGATCAGGACGATCGCGGCAATGACCCATACCCACCAGTCGATGTCGGACATGTCATCTCCTCCTCTGGGCGCGGGGCTGCACCGAGTGGCGCGGCCCTCCCGCACTGGAGGGCGTACCCAGATCCCGGGGGCTCACACCCCCGGGATCTCGGTCAGACGTTGCGGCGGTACTGCCCACCAACCTCGAAGAACGCCTCGGTGACCTGCTGCAGCGAGCACACGCGGGCGGCGTCCATGAGGACCGCGAACACGTTGTCGTGATGGATCGCGGCGAGGCGCAGGCGCTCGAGCGCCTCCGCGGCGTCCGTGCTGTGCGACTCGTGGAAACGGCGCACGCGGTCGAGCTGCGACTCCTTCTCCGACTCCGTGGCGCGGGCGAGCTCGACGGTGTGCTCCTCCTCGCCCTCCGAGGCGGGTCGGCGGAACGTGTTGACGCCGATGATCGGCAGAGACCCGTCATGCTTGCGGTGCTCGTAGAGCATCGACTCGTCCTGGATACGTCCGCGCTGGTAGCCCGTCTCCATCGCGCCCAGCACGCCACCGCGCTCGTTGATCGCGTCGAACTCGGCCAGCACGGCGTTCTCCACCAGCTCGGTCAGCTCCTCGATGACGAACGAGCCCTGCAGCGGGTTCTCGTTCATCGCGAGTCCCCACTCCTTGTTGATGATCATCTGGATCGCGAGCGCCCGGCGCACCGACTCCTGCGACGGGGTCGTGACGGCCTCGTCGTACGCGTTGGTGTGCAGGCTGTTGGCGTTGTCGTAGATCGCGATGAGCGCCTGCAGGGTCGTGCGGATGTCGTTGAAGTCCATCTCCTGCGCGTGCAGCGAGCGACCTGACGTCTGCACGTGGTACTTGAGCTTCTGCGAGCGATCGTTGGCGCCGTACCTCTCCTTCATCGCGATCGCCCAGACGCGGCGGGCGACCCGGCCGAGGACCGAGTACTCCGGGTCCATGCCGTTGCTGAAGAAGAACGACAGGTTGGGCGCGAAGTCGTCGATGTCCATGCCGCGCGCGAGGTACGACTCGACGTACGTGAACCCGTTCGCGAGGGTGAACGCGAGCTGGCTGATGGGGTTCGCCCCGGCCTCGGCGATGTGATAGCCCGAGATCGAGACGGAGTAGAAGTTCCGGACGCCCTCGTCGATGAAGTACTGCTGGATGTCGCCCATCATCCGCAGGCTGAACTCGGTGGAGAACAGGCACGTGTTCTGTCCCTGGTCCTCCTTGAGGATGTCGGCCTGCACCGTGCCGCGGACGTTCTGCAGCGCGTAGGTCCGCAGGTCCGCGTGCTCGGCGTCGGTGGGCTCGCGGCCCTCCTTCTCGCGGAACTGATCGATCTGCTGGTCGATCACGGTGTTGAGGTAGAACGCCAGCACCGTCGGGGCGGGGCCGTTGATCGTCATCGACACCGACGTCGACGGCGAGACCAGGTCGAAGCCGTCGTAGAGCGCCTTCATGTCCTCGAGCGTCGCGACGGACACGCCGGACGTGCCGACCTTGCCGTAGACGTCGGGTCGCGGGTCGGGATCGCGACCGTACAGCGTCACGGAGTCGAACGCGGTCGACAACCGGGTCGCGTCGCCGTCCTCGGACAGCAGCTTGAAGCGCCGATTGGTGCGGAACGGGTCGCCCTCGCCGGCGAACATGCGTGCGGGGTCCTCGCCGTCACGCTTGAACGGGAAGACACCGGCCGTGTAGG
>JAOPXL010000204.1 GCA_025965175.1 Aeromicrobium sp. | reverse complement strand
CCACACCGTTCTCCTGCTCGCCGCTGCGGTAGCGGAACGACACGGCACCGACCTCGATGTCGTTGTCGCCGGCGATCAGCATGAACGGCACCTTCTGCAGCTGCGCGTTGCGGATCTTCTTCTGCATGCGCTCGTCGGAGTCGTCGACCTCGACCCGGATGCCGAGCGCCTTGAGCCGCTTCGCGAGCTGGTAGAGGTAGTCGGCGTGCCGCTCGGCGACCGGGATGCCGACGACCTGCACGGGCGCGAGCCACGGGGGGAACGCGCCGGCGTAGTGCTCGACCAAAACGCCCATGAACCGCTCGATCGAGCCGAACTTCGCCGAGTGGATCATGACGGGCTGCTGACGCGAGCCGTCCGCCGCGACGTACTCGAGGTTGAACCGCTCGGGCGACGGCATGTTGAAGTCGTACTGGATCGTCGACATCTGCCACGAACGGCCGATCGCGTCGCGGGCCTGCACCGACACCTTGGGGCCGTAGTACGCGGCGCCGCCGGGATCCGGGACGAGCTCCAGCCCGGTCTCGAGGCACACGTCCTGGAGGACCTTCGTGGCGGCCACCCACTCCTCGTCGGAGCCGATGAACTTGTCGGGCTTGGAGTCGTCCCGGGTCGACAGCTCGAGGTAGAAGTCGTCGAGGCCGAAGTCCCGCAGAAGGCTGAGGACGAAGTTGAGCAGGTGGCGGATCTCGTCAGGTGCCTGCTCAGGGGTCACGTACGAGTGCGAGTCGTCCTGCGCGAAGCCGCGCACGCGGGTCAGGCCGTGGATGACGCCGGACTTCTCGTTGCGGTAGACGTGCCCGAACTCGAACAGCCGCAGCGGCAGCTCACGGTACGACCGTCCGCGCGAGCGGAAGATCAGGTTGTGCATCGGACAGTTCATCGCCTTGAGGCGGTAGTCGTTGCCGTCGACGTCGAGTGCCGGGAACATGCCCTCGCCGTAGTACGGCAGGTGGCCGGACGTGTAGAAGAGGCCTTCCTTCGCGACGTGCGGCGTGCCGACGTACTCGAAGCCCTCCTCGATGTGCCGGCGACGGACGTAGTCCTCCATCTCCCGCTTGATGACGCCACCCTTGGGGTGGAACACCGGCAGGCCGGACCCGATCTCGTCGGGGAAGCTGTAGAGGTCGAGCTCGGTGCCGAGCCGGCGATGGTCGCGGCGCTGCGCCTCCTCGATCCGGTGCAGGTGCGCCTCGAGCGCCTCCTTGGTCTCCCAGGCCGTGCCGTAGATCCGCTGTAGCTGCTTGTTCTTCTCGTCGCCACGCCAGTACGCCGCGGCGCTCCGCATCAGGCTGAAGGCGGGAATCCGCTTGGTGGTCGGCAGGTGGGGACCGCGGCACAGGTCCTTCCAGGCCAGGGAGCCGTCACGCTTGAGGTTGTCGTAGATCGACAGGCCGCCGTCACCGACCTCGACGTTCGCACCTTCGGCCGCACCCTGCAGCTCCCCGGGGGCAGCGGAGCTCTTGAGGCCGATCAGCTCCAATTTGTACGGCTCGTCGGCCAGCTCGGTGCGGGCGTCGTCGTCGCTGATCTCGCGACGGTCGAACTTCTGCCCCTCCTTGATGATCTTGCGCATGCGCGACTCGATCTTGACCAGGTCCTCGGGCACGAACGGCTCGGGAACGTCGAAGTCGTAGTAGAACCCGTCGGTGATCGGCGGGCCGATGCCGAGCTTGGCCTGCGGGAACAGCTCCTGCACGGCCTGCGCCATGACGTGGGCGGTCGAGTGCCGCAGGATGTCCCGGCCGTCCTTGGAGTCGATCGCGACGCCCTGGACGGTGGCGCCCTCAGCCAGCTCGTGGGCAAGGTCCTTGAGCTCGTCGTCGACCCGCGCGGCGATGATCTCGGGGGTGTCGGCGAACAGCTGCCAGGCCTTCGTGCCCTTCTCGACAGTCTTCGCCTCGCCGTTCGCGATGATCTGGATGTCGGACACGATGCACTCCATTCATGATGACGCGCCCTACGGATGGCGCGTGCTGCTTGGACCGAGCCTATCGCCTGCCGCGATGGGCGGGATCTTGCCCTTCTAGGGTTCTGCGGGTGCGCATCGCCCCCGGCCGATTAACCTCGACCCATGCAGTACTCGCTCCCAGCGATCGTCGTGGTCGACGACTCGTCGGAGGTTCGTGCCCTCATCAGGACGCACCTCAAGCTCTCCGGACTCTTCCGAGTCGTCGGAGAGGCCGCCGACGGCACCGAGGCGATCGGCCTCGCGCACCAGCACCAGCCCGAGCTCCTGCTCCTGGACATGTCGATGCCCACGATGGACGGCCTGCAGGCCCTGCCAGGGATCCTGGCGGTCTCCCCGGGGACGAAGGTCGTCGTCTTCACCGGTTTCGAGGAGCAGGGTCTTGCCCGGGAGGCACGCCACATGGGGGCTGCGGCCCTGGTGGAGAAGTCCGCAAGCCTCGACGAGCTCGTCGAACGCCTCCTCGGGGTGCTCGAGGCGCCGGCAGAGGCCTCGCCGGACGACGACGAAACCGCCGAGCCCGCCCCTGTCCTGGGCCAGGACCCCCGTCTCGCGGTGTTGACCCAGGGGCAGGAACGTCGCGTGCTCGACGAGCACCTCGAGCGTTTCCGCGAGGTCTTCGAGGAGGCCGCCATCGGCATGGCGACCCTGACCCTCACGGGCGGGATCGTGCGGGCCAACCGCGCACTGGGTCACCTCGTCGGACGTCACCACGATGAGCTGGTGGGGTTGGACTACGCGACGCTCATGGCCGGCCACGGCGACCTGCTCGACGAGGGGCTGCGCCGCGCCAACGCGCTGGGCAAGGACATCGTCCAGGTCGAGCACCCGATCTCCGGCGACGGCTCCCGCCGCGCTCTCGCCACCCTCGCCCCGGTCCGGGACTCGTCCGGTCAGGCGCTTTACATCTTCCTGCAGCTGCGGGACATCACCGAGCAGCGCGCCGCCGAGGAGGAGTTGCGTCGCAGCGAGGAGCGCTTCCGCCTCATTGTGGACGCGGTCGAGGACTACGCGATCTTCATGCTCGACCCCGAGGGCATCGTAGTCAGCTGGAACGCCGGGGCACAGCGGAGCAAGGGATACCACGCCGAGGAGATCATCGGCCGGCACTTCCGGACGTTCTATCCCGCCGAGGTCCAGGAGTCCGGTCATCCCGAGCGCGAGCTCGAGATGGCGATGCGCGACGGGCACTACTCCGAGGAGGGATGGCGGGTCCGCAAGGACGGCTCGCAGTTCTGGGCCAACGTGCTCATCACCGCGGTCTTCGACGACGCCGGCAACCACCTCGGCTTCTCCAAGGTGACGCGTGACGTGACGCCGACCCGCGAGGCCGACGAGGCCCTGCGACAGAGCGAGGAACTGTTCCGCCTGCTCGTCGACGCGGTGCGCGACCACGCGATCTTCATGCTCGACCCCGAGGGTCACGTCGTGAGCTGGAACGCCGGCGCCGAACGTACGAAGGGGTACACCGCCGCCGAGATCATCGGCCAGCACTTCCGGGTGTTCTACCCCCAGGACCAGATCGAGGCGGGCCATCCCGAGCACCAGCTGGAGACGGCACTGCGGGAGGGGCAGTACGCCGAGGGGGGCTGGCGGATCCGCAAGGACGGGTCGCGCCTCTGGGCCGACGTCGCCATCACCGCGGTGTTCAACGACGTCGGCACCCACCTGGGCTTCGCGAACATCACCCGCGACACCACGGATCGACGGCGCGCCCAGCAGGAACGCGAGCAGGCCACCGAGGCGCTGTCCGACGCCAACGACGTCCTGCAGTCACTCAACATGCGGCTGCGCCACAGCGCCGCGGACCAGTCCCAGTTCCTCGCCGTGACCGCGCACGAGCTGCGGACCCCCGTCGCGGTGCTCGGCGGGTCCGCCGACACCCTCGCCCGGCACTGGGACGATCTGCCGGAGTCCGACCGGCTGACCCTGCTGGACGGCATGACGAGCAGCGCAGACCGCCTGCGGCGGCTGCTGTCGGACCTGCTGACCGCCTCCCGCCTGGACGCCAACTCGCTGCGGCTCTCGCTCGAGCCGACGCCGGTCGGGCCCGTCATCCGCAACGCCCTCAGCTCGTTGCGGAGCAAGCACGGCGACGTCGAGGCGGAGGTGACCGGACAGGGGGACGTCCAGGTCCTGGCGGACCCGTCCCGCCTGTCGCAGGTCGTGGACAACCTGCTCGAGAACGCCGTGCACCACGGGCAGACGCCGATCACGGTCGACATCGACACCGCCGGCAGCCTGGGCCGGATCCGGGTCGCGGACTCCGGCGCGGGCGTGCGTCCCGACGTCCGCTCCCGGCTCTTCCAGCGATTCGCCACCGGCGACGAGGTCAGCGGCACCGGGCTCGGCCTGTTCATCGTCCGGGAGCTGGCCCGGGCCCACGGAGGCGACGCGGTCTACGAGCAGCCCGGTGAGGACTCCCCCGCCGGCGCCTTCATCCTCACGATCCCGCTGGCCTGAATGCCGGTCAGCGCGCCGGCATCTCGGGCACCGGGAGCAGGAGGGCGGAGGGTGCCCCTGCCGGGACGGCGGGGTTGATCGGGGCCACGGGGGCGACGCGGACGTACGGCTCACCGAGGGCCGGCCGCCGGTCGACCTCGCCCTTGTTGGGCCACAGCGCGATGGCGCGCTCGGCCTGCGCTGTGATCGTCAACGACGGATTGACGCCCAGGTTGGCGGTGATCGCGGAGCCGTCCGTGATGTGCAGCCCCTCGTAGCCGAAGACCCGCTGGTAGGGGTCGATGACGCCCGACTCGGGCGTCTCCCCGATGACGCAGCCGCCGATGAAGTGGGCCGTCATCGGGATGCCGGCCAGGTCGGCGGTCGAGCTGCCGGCGTTGCCCTCCATGTCCGACGCCAGGTCACGGGTGACCTTGTTGGCCATGGGGATCCAGCTCGGGTTGGGGTCGCCGACGCCCTGCTTGCTGGTCATCCGGCGTCCGAGGAGGCCCCGCTTGACGTACGTCGTGATCGAGTTGTCGAGCGTCTGCATCACGAGGACCACGATCGACTGCTCGGCCCAGCGGCTCGGGTTGTGGATCGCGATCGCCCGGCGGACGCCGAGGGCCCGGTACGCCTTCCAGACCGCCTTGAGCTGCGAGCCGCCGTGGCCACCGTCCACCAGGGGGGCGTTAATCAGGCCGAGGGCGCTGGACCCCTGGCCGTACCGACACACCTCGACGTGCGTGTGCTCGTCCGGGTGGAACGACGAGGTGATCGCGATGCCCTGCGTGTAGTTCGCGTCCTTGCGCATCGACCGCGCGGTCAGGACGGCCTCGGAGTTGGTGCGGCTCAGCTCGCCGATCCGCGCCGACAGCTGGGGCAGCGAGGTGTCGCGCAGCCGGTGGAGCAGGCGCTGGGTGCTCAGGGCGTTGCCCGCGAAGATCACGTGCTCGGCGGTGTACGTCTTGCGGCGCAGCGTGTTGCCGGTGCGGCGCGTCCGCACCTCGTAGCCGCCCTTGCGGCGCGGTCGGACGTCGGTGACCGTCGTCATCGGGTGCACCTCGGCGCCGGCGCCCTCCGCGAGGTGCAGGTAGTTCTTGACCAGGGTGTTCTTGGCGTTGTGCCGGCACCCCGTCATGCAGGCACCGCAGTCGATGCAGGCCTTGCGCTCGGGCCCGGCTCCCCCGAAGAACGGGTCCGCGACGGTCTCGCCCGGGGCGTCCCCGAAGAGCACGCCGACCGCGGTGGGGTGGAACGTGTGCGCGACGCCGTAGTCCTTGGCCAGCGCCTCGAGCCGGTCGTCGGCCGGGCTCCAGCCCGGGTAGGTCGTGACGCCCAGCATCTTCTTGGCCTGCTCGTAGTGCGGGACGAGCTCATCCTTCCAGTCCGTGATATGCGCCCACTGGCGGTCACGGTAGAACGCGTCGAGCGGCTCGTAGAGCGTGTTGGCATAGACCAGCGACCCGCCGCCGACGCCCGTGCCGCTCGCGATCAGCACGTCGCGCAGCAGCGTGATGCGCATGATGCCGAAGCAGCGCGCCCACGGCGCCCAGAGATAGCGGGTCGCGTGCCAGCTCGACCTTGGCAGCTCGTCGTCGGCGAAGCGGCGACCGGCCTCCATGACCCCGACCCGGTAGCCCTTCTCCGTCAGACGCAGCGCGGCGACACTGCCACCGAACCCCGAACCCACCACCAGGACGTCATAGTCATGCTCACTCATGGACACACCATACGATGCCTGTTGACACTCTGCCAATAGGCGGTGAGACTGGATCCGTGTCCGCCACCCGACTGCGCCTCGCCCCGGCCGAGCGTCGCCAGCAGATCATCGATGCGGCACGTGTCCTCTATTCCGACCGGGCCTACGACGACGTGTCGACCGCCGAGCTGGCCGAGGCCGCGGGCGTGGCCCGCGGACTGATCAACCACTACTTCGGCGACAAGCGCGAGCTGTTTCTGCAGGTCATGCGCGAGTCGATCCTGATGCCGACCCAGGCCCTGCCTGACTACGACGGCAAGTCGCTCGAGGAGCGGGCCCGGCTCACGATGAGCTGGATCCTCGACGCCGCCACGACCTACGGCCAGGCCTGGATCAGCGCCAGCGGTGCTGCGAACCTGCACGGCAGCTCCGACCTCCAGGCCGTCGTCGACGAGGCCGACGACCGGGCCGCCCGGCTCGTGCTGGACGCCCTCGGCCTGCGCGACACCCCCCGCCTGCGAGCCCGTCTGCGGCCGACCGCGGCCCTCACCAAGGCGGTCTGCCGAGAGTGGCTCCAGCGCTGTACGTTCACGCACGACGAGGCGCTCGACCTGCTCACCGACAGCGTCCTGTTGTTCGTCCAGAAGGAAGTCCCCATGACGGAGGAAGAAGACACATGACCTCGATCGGCATCATCGGTTCCGGCTTCGGCGCGCTGGCCGTGGCGATCGAGCTCCAGCGGGCCGGTCACACCGACCTCCGCCTGTGGGAGCGCTCGGACAGCATCGGCGGCGTGTGGCGGGACAACACCTATCCCGGTGCCGCCTGCGACGTGCCGTCCCCGCTCTACTCGTTCTCCTTCGAGGCCAACCCGGACTGGGCGTCGCGCTACGCCGGCCAGGAGCAGATCCTGGCCTACATCCGCTCGACCGCCGACAAGTACGGCATCACGCCACTGGTGCAGACCGGCACCGAGGTCGTCGCGGCGCACTACGACCAGGCCAGCACGACCTGGACCGTCCGATTTGCCGACGACACCGAGCAGACCGTCGACATCCTGGTCACCGCGGTCGGCCAGCTCTCCCAGCCGGTCCTGCCGCGGATCCCGGGGGTCGACACGTTCGAGGGGATCTCGTTCCACTCGGCGCGCTGGGACCACGATGTCGACCTGACGGGCCAGCGCGTCGCTGTCGTCGGCACCGGCGCCAGCGCGATCCAGTTCATCCCGCACCTCGCCGAGCAGGCGGGCGAGGTCGTGGTGTTCCAGCGGACCCCGTCCTACATCCTGCCCAAGCCGGACCAGGCCTTCGGCCACCACTACCGCCGGGTCCTGCGGCACCTGCCGGGGGCCCTGCGGAGCGAGCGCGGCGCGTGGTGGACGTTCGGCGAGCAGTTCTCCCGCGGCCTCGACGACGACTCACGGGTCGGCAAGGTCATCAGGACCGTCGCGCTGAAGCACCTGCAGCACAAGATCAAGGATCCCGTCCTGCGGGCCAAGCTGACGCCGGACTACCCCGTCGGCTGCAAGCGGATCCTGTTCGCCAACACCTACTACCCGGCGGTCGCCCAGCCGCACGTCCACCTGGTCAGCGAGGCGATCACGGAGGTCACCCCGACCGGCGTCGTCGCGGCCGACGGCACCGTCCACGAGGTCGACGTCATCATCTACGCGACGGGCTTCGACGCGCAGGAGTTCCTCGAGTCGATCGACATCACCGGCGTCGGCGGCCAGAAGCTCGCTGCACAGTGGGCCGACGGTGCCCGTGCCTACCTCGGGATCTACGTTCCCCGCTTCCCCAACCTGCTGGTTACCTACGGCCCCAACACCAACCTCGGCGGCGGCTCAATCATCTTCATGCTCGAGGCCCAGGCCCGGCACATGCGGCAGGCGATCGACCGGCTCCGCAGCGGCTCCTACCGGACCGTCGAGGTCACGGCTGAGGCCGAGGAGGCGTACGACCGCGACATCCAGGGCCAGCTGGGCCACTCGGTGTGGGCGCACTGTGACAGCTGGTATCGCCACGCGTCGGGCCGCATCACGTCCAACTGGCCGGGATCGACCCACCCGTACGCCCAGCGCACCAAGGTGCTGGAACCCGACGCCTTCGAGTGGGCATGAGCTATCCCGCCGAGCCGTGGGACCTGCACGGCCACGCATACGTTGGTGCGTTCCTGGTGCCACATGCCCACCTGCCCGCGCCCCACTCTCCGGCGACCACGCCGATCACGATCTTCGGCCGGGGCATCGTGTCGGCCGCGTTCTTCGTCTACGAGCAGCCGAGCCCGCTGACGTACGACGAGATCATGTCGACGGTGCTGGTGCGTGAGGGCTGGCGCCTGCGCGTCTCCATCACGCACATCTGGGTCAACTCCGCCGACTCCCGCGACGGTGGTCGCGAGCTGTGGGCGATCCCGAAGGACCTCGCGGACTTCCAGGTCCTGCCGCACCACACGTACGTCGCCGAGGGCATCGGGGCCTTGACGCTGCGGACGGTGCGTCGCCTGCCGTGGCGGTTGCCGCTCGCGTTCCAGATTGCCCAGGACCGTGCCGGGACCCTGCAGGTCTCCCCCGTGGCGGGCCGCGCCCGGCTCGGGATCGCGGGTGCGCGGTGGTCGTTCGCGTCCGACGGACCGATCGGCTTCCTCGCCGACCGCCGGCCGCTCCTGACGCTGGCCGTCCGGCCGTTCGCCCTGATGTTCGGCCACAAGAGCGCGTAGCCCAAGTCAGCCGCCGGCGAGCTCCTTGACGGCGGCGGTCGTCCCGGGGACGGCCTTCTCGAGCAGGTCCGTGGCGGATCGGGTCACGACGGACACGGGCTCGATCTCCACCGTGGCAGGAAGCCCCGCGGTGAGCTCCGTCACCGCGGCCACGGCTGCCGGGGGCACCGCGACCGGCACGCTCTTGGCGGCCGGCGTCGTGCTGGACGCCGCCGAGGATGCGGCCGTGCGGGAGGGCGCGGGCGTGCTCTTGCGCGTCACCGCTCGCTCGGCCGGCTCGGCCGCCGGGGTCGCTGCGGGAGCCAGCACCCGTGCGGCCTCGTGCGTCGCCTCGAGCTCCGGGGGTTCAGGCACCGAGGCGGTCGCAAGCGTCACGGTCGCGACTGCGGCGACCGCCGGCAGCACCAGGGCGACGAGGGTGCCCTTGGCACCCGCCAGCACGTGGGTCGCGGCCAGGATCACCCCGCCGCCCACGGATGTCGCAGTGGCCGCCGTGGCCGCGACCGCGCCGACCTCGCGGTTGACCTCCTGCAGGTCGAGATGGATCGCGACACACGCGTCGCAGGTCTCGAGGTGGGCGTGCACCTTCTCCTGGTCACGCATCGACGCGGTCCGGCGCACGACGCCGGCGAGCAGCCTGCGGACGTCCCGGCAGACAGCCTCGTCGGGCTGGTCGGTCGGGTTGACGTGCTGCTGGAGGTAGGCGTCGCGCAGTCCCGAGCGGGCTCGGTAGACCAGCGCGGAGACGGTGTTGGGCTTGAGGCCCATCGCATCAGCGATCTCGTGGGGCTTGCGGCCCTCGACGTCGAGCTGCCACAGCACGGTCTGCCAGCGGTCGGGCAACGACTCGTACGCCGCGCGGACCGTCGTCTTCTCGAACGCGTCGAGCTGGCCGTCACCGAAGGGCACGACGGTGTCGATCTGGCTGTCGTCGTCGGTGGGCATGACGCGCTTGTTGGCCTTGGCCCGCCGGCCCGACTCGTGGCGGATCGTCGTGAAGAGGTAGGCCCGGAAGGCCTGGTCGGGGCCCTTCCCGCGGCGGAGCAGGTCGAGCATCTGGGCGAAGGCATCGGCCACGACGTCCTCGGACTCCTCGCGCTGACCGAGGTGGCGGGCCAGGCGGCGTGCCCCGTAGGCGTAGCGGTCGTACAACGTCGCGTACGCCTCGTTGCTGCCTTCGCGGGTCAGGCGCAGGAGCTCGGTGTCATCGAGCACCTCCAGGCTGCCTGGTGGCTCGAGCGAGGCGCCGGCCCCGAATTTGCGCGCAGAATCCACGATCGTGCTCCCCTGGAAAAATTGTGG
Source organism: Aeromicrobium sp. (assembly GCA_025965175.1). Lineage (GTDB taxonomy): Bacteria > Actinomycetota > Actinomycetes > Propionibacteriales > Nocardioidaceae > Aeromicrobium. The sequence goes on along the minus strand of JAOPXL010000204.1, from coordinate 3,964 downwards.
AAGTTCAGGCTGGTGTGGTGCCGTCGATTCCTGTAACCACTAGTTGCAGTTACTGAATAGTTGCACGCGTAACTAAATCGCGCAGAGGATTCCGCCGTGATCTAGGACATGCGCACCACTTCGCACTTCGACGTGCGGTTCCGGCAGATTGTGGCCTCTGACCCCTCGTGCCACATCGGCCTCAACCGCCCCAGTGTCGGAACGAGCGCGAGGCCGGGTCCCCTCAGGGGGTCCGGCCTCGCTACTGCATCGATGGGGGCGGGCGATACTGCCGATGCCGTCAGGCAGGAGTACCGCATCGTCCCCGTTCGCGGCAGTCAGTACCCAGGTCAAAAGGTGATCACCTTCCAAGAGGGCGGACCAACGGTGACGACAGTTGAGCTCGCAGAGCACCGGCTGATCAAAGTGCCCAAGGACGGTAGTTCGAGTTTTGACAGCGCCAAGACGTGGGAGATCACGCAGCCGATCGACCCGTTCGCCTGACACAGTTCACGGTCATTCGATTACCCAAAACCCCCGGAATGGCGGGTATTGGGTGCGCCACTCGCTAACCCTCCAGAGTCACGCGGACCGCGAGATACCGAACGGGACGTTCAGCGCCTAGGACCCCCGGGGAGGGGATCTCCACCCCTTCCCGGGGACCGATGACAGAAAGGACATCGCTATGCAGGCACAGCGCGAGGTTTGTTCGCTCCTGATCGTCGCAGCAGCGGCACGCTTCCCCACATGTGACGGCTGCGGCACTCTGCTCGAGCCCCGCGCTCGACGAGGCGGCCCCGCTCGACGTTGGTGCGGGCCAGCGTGCCGGACGTTCGCACACCGACGCGCATCACCGTCTGAGCGCCGTGCGCGCTCAGTCGACGACCTCGAGAGCGAGGCACGTAGTGCCTTGCTCGAGCACTTCGTGGGAGGCGACTGGCACCGCTCTCTTGTGGCGAGACACATCCTCGAGCTCGTCGGGCAGTGGAGTGGCGGTCAGCGCGAATGAGTGGCCTTCAACTAGCTACCTTGAGCCTTGCGTGTCTTCTCAGGGCGTTTGTAAAGGAGCGACTTGCCAATACTCACTGGCAACAGTGGTCCGTCTGGCCGTCCTGCGCGCACCGCTCCTTCGACCAGTTCGCGGCTGATCGACGGTACCTCGTACTTCTCCTGGTCTCGGACATAGCGCGCCCGGCCGACTGTCATGAGGGTCTCGATCCACTTCGCGATTAGGTAGGTCAGGGCTAGGTTCGATTCAGCGGAAACCCATGTCGTCGTCTCCTGCCACTGGACTCGCGGCCGTTTGCCGCCTACTTCTAAGTGGTGCAATGCCGGACCACTCATCGAGAGCGCAACATCCGTGAGCTGGTCGTCTACACGTTCCCCTCCAAGTTCGACCGATAACTCCTCCGATCTCACTGCGAGCCCATGCTTCGCTGCGTTGTACAGATTCTTGTCCCGAAGTAGTCGGTCCGCGGTTGTCGTGAGTAGCGCGGTGAGACCGTCACACTGCGCGTTCCACGCATCAGCAGTAGCCCCCTTCACGCCATCTACCGAAGGAGTGGGCTGTCCTGCGAACACATCCATAAGTTCGCTACGTCCCGTCTCCGTGCGCAAGACCTTCCCCAGCTTCGCCAAGCGTGACTTGAACTCGTCGAAATCACGGAAGCGTGCCATCTCCAAACGCGGGCATTCGGGGCGATCTACATGCGCGTAGTACAAGCGCATCAAAGCCTCGCCCGCGTGGTGAAAAAGCACCGTCGACTCCGTAACCAGAAAGTCCCTTTTAGTCAGCTGCACGACCTCGGGATCGGAGTCTTCAATCGGGTATGTCGTCTTTAGATTTCCGACCAGCAGCCCTTCTGCAGCCGCGTTCAGTATTGCCTCTGAATCACTTGCTGCAAGGTGGATGGCTCGTAGCCGAGCCCGGATATAGTCGTGCGGCCCGGAACGTGCCACATAGAACTCCCGATTCAGCTCCGGGAATTGCTCCCGCGCCAACAACTGATCCTCAGGTCGCATCCCCTCAGGTTAGTCAGCGCCCGCAGGTTTCATTGATACTTGGCGGTCAGCACGGCGCGCATGAATGCTTCGAACTCCTCGCGCCTCGAGGACCGAAACGTTAGGGCGTACGGGTCTTCGGCCAGTTTGCTGTGCGATCCGATGAACGATTGCAGACCTGCAACAGATCCACCCGCGACGGCGAACCGGATGCCCTTCATGCCGATGCCGGCGGAAATTATCGACACGCTCTGTATGGCCGCCAGCGGGATCGTCGTCGATCCCGCGACCTTCGTCTTAACTGTTACGAATGACCCGTCGAGCTCGGCGGAGCCGAGATATCCCTTGACCTTCATGAGCTGCTCTCCATTCACAGGCCCCCGCAGCGGAGCGTAGACGTGAACTGAGATGCCGGGGGACCAATGTCCGGATCGGTTAGAACTGAACGGGTCCAATCACCTTATAGTCACCCCAGACAAAGCAACCGCAGGCCAGATAGTGCTCTGACCTGCGGTTACGCGGGTGGGCGATACTGGGTTCGAACCAGTGACCTCTTCGGTGTGAACGAAGCGCGCTACCACTGCGCCAATCGCCCCTCACGTGCGACAAGACCTTAACCTACCCGGTGCCTCCTCAGCCGTCCGACCCCGCTGGTACGCATCGCAGCGCCCCACGGAGTGCAGGAGCCACTTCAGGGAGCGGATCGGCGCGCCGTCGACCACTTCGATCGTGACGTCGAGCGCGTGCTGATGGGCTACGTCGGCACCGGCCCACTGCCACATGCGTTCGTCAGCCGCCGTGGGCGCGGTGCCAGGCGTTCCGCGTCCACCGCGTCGACCAGGCGGCCAGCTTCCGCTCAGCCTGGTCGAGGCGGTCCCGCTCCCGGAAGTCACCGCGTCCCGGTCGATCGGGGCGCCCGGGTGAGCGCGCCGGCGACCGCGAGCAACCGAGCCCATGAGGCGGATCAGGGATCGATGCCCTTCGCGGCCTCGCGGGCCCAGATCTCCTGGGCGCGACGGGTGATCGGGCCGGGTGCGGGCAGCTGACGGTCGTCGACCTTCGAGATGGCTTGCACGTCCCGGGTCGTCCCGACGAGGATCACCTCGTCGGCGGTCTCGAGCACGCTGATCGGGGCGTCCCGCTCGACCACGTCGAGCTCGCCGGCGCACCACTGCAGGACCAGGGCCCGGGTGACGCCCGCCAGCGGACCGGCGGCCAGCGTGGGCGTGACCAGCTGCTCCCCCACGACGTAGAACACGTTGGAGCCGGTCCCCTCGCACAGCATCCCGGTGGTGTTGGGCAGGACCGACTCGCTCGCCCCTCGGGCGTACGCATGCTCGATCATCAGGGCATTCTCGGCGTACGACGTCGTCTTGAGCCCCGAGAGCGCACCGCGCTCGTTGCGGGGCCACGCCACCGTGACGATGCTCGCGACGTCCGGAGGGCGGGTCGACGGTTCGGCGGTGACCACCTGGGTCAGCCCCTCGCTGCCCCGCGGTGAGCCGAGCGGGCCCGGGCCGGAGGTCACCGTCACCCGGATCCGGCCGAAGCCGATCTCCTGCCCGTCCATCGTCGCGGCGATGCCCTCGCGGATCGCGCCGATGTCGGGCTTGCCGATCCCGAGGCCCTCAGCCGACCTCACCAGCCGGTCGAGGTGACGGGTCAGCGCGAACGGCTGGTTGTCGCTGATCTGGATCGTCTCGAACACCCCGTCGCCCACGATCATGCCGTGGTCGAGCGGGCTGACGACACGTTCGTCCGGAGATTGCAGCAGGTGGCCGTTGAACCATGTCCTCATGCCCCAACGCTACGCGGACCCCGGTTTGGGGAGAGGGCGAAGGATCGGCTAATGTTTCTTCTCGGCGCCGAACAGGTGCCGAGTGCGGACATAGCTCAGTGGTAGAGCATCACCTTGCCAAGGTGAGGGTCGCGAGTTCGAATCTCGTTGTCCGCTCGGAGAGGGTCTCCATACCCATCCAGCGGT
>JAOPXL010000214.1 GCA_025965175.1 Aeromicrobium sp. | reverse complement strand
GTCCCGATTTCCTTGTAGTGGGTGCCAACTGGCACAATCCATCCTTGGTTCTGGTTCACGGACCCGCACCCCGCGAGACGACCCAGCGACCGCCGAGAGGACATCATGAAGAACGGCATCCACCCCGACTACGTCGACACCCAGGTCACCTGCACCTGCGGCAACACGTTCACCACCAAGAGCACCGCCCCCGAGGGCGTCTTGCGCGCGGACGTCTGCTCCGCGTGCCACCCGTTCTACACGGGCAAGCAGAAGATCCTCGACACCGGCGGCCGCGTCGCGCGCTTCGAGAAGCGTTACGCCAAGAAGTAGCGACCTCCCAGCGCCGACCCCTGCCCCACGGGCACGGGTCGGCGCTGTCGTCTCGTCACCCCCAGTCACCCGCGCACCCCAGGAGCCCTGAATGTTCGAGGCAGTCGAGACGCTCGTCGCCGAGCATGCCGAGCTCGAGGAGCGCATGGCCGACCCGTCGGTGCACTCGGACCAGGGACTCGCCAAGAAGCTCGGCCAGCGGTATGCCGAGCTGTCCGCGATCGTCAGGACCTACCGCGACTTCCAGCAGGTCACCGACGACCTCGAGGCCGCGCGAGAGCTCGCGGCGGAGGACGACTCCTTCGCCGCCGAGATCCAGGCGCTCGAGCCGCGGCTGCACGAGCTGTCCGAGCGACTGCAGCGGCTGCTCGTCCCGCGGGACCCCGCCGACGCCAAGGACATCCTGATGGAGATCAAGGGCGGCGAGGGCGGCGAGGAGTCGGCGCTGTTCGCCGGCGACCTCCAGCGGATGTACGCCCGCTACGCCGAGCAGCGCGGCTGGAAGACCGAGATCCTCGACGCGACCGAGTCGGCGTTGGGCGGCTACAAGTCGGTCACGATGGCGGTCAAGTCCAAAGGCACCCCCGAGCCGGGCGAGGCGCCGCATGCGCTGTTGAAGTTCGAGGGCGGCGTCCACCGGGTGCAGCGTGTCCCCGTGACGGAGTCGCAGGGCCGTATCCACACCTCGGCCGCCGGCGTGCTGGTGCTCGCCGAGGCCGAGGACGTCGACGTCGAGATCAACGACAACGACCTGCGGATCGACGTCTACCGCTCCTCGGGTCCCGGTGGCCAGAGCGTCAACACGACCGACTCCGCGGTCCGCATCACGCACGTCCCGACCGGGATCGTCGCCAGCTGCCAGAACGAGAAGAGCCAGCTGCAGAACAAGGAGCAGGCGATGCGCATCCTGCGCGCCCGCCTCCTGGAGGCCGCCCAGGCCGCCGCGGACGCCGAAGCCTCGGATGTTCGCAAGTCGCAGATCCGCACGGTCGATCGCTCCGAACGCATCCGCACCTACAACTTCCCGGAGAACCGGCTGTCGGACCACCGCACGGGCTTCAAGGCGTACAACCTCGACCAGGTCATGGACGGAGCCCTCGACGACGTCATCAAGTCGCTCGTCGACTCCGAGCTCGCCGAGCGCCTGTCGGCCGTCGAGTCCGGCCAGTGAGCACCCTGTCAGCGAGCGCCCTGTCGTGAGCGCCGTACGTTCCCAGGCCGAGCGCCTGCTCGAGCAGGCGACGACCGATCTCGAGGCCGGGGGAGTGGCGTCGCCCCGCCACGACGCCGAGATGCTCCTGAGCCACGTGACGGGCGTGCCCCGCATGATGCTGCTCGGGTCGGCCCGCCTCGACGGTAAGCAGAAGGAGACGTTCGAGGCCATGGTGGCTGCCCGCGCCCGGCGGGTGCCCCTGCAGCACCTGACGGGATCGACCGGCTTCCGCTACGTCGACCTCGAGGTCGGTCCCGGTGTGTTCGTCCCCCGGCCCGAGACCGAGGTCCTCGCCGGTTGGGCGATCGACCACGCGAGGGCGCTCGACGCCCCGGTCGTCGTCGAGCTGTGCGCGGGCGCCGGTGCGATCTCGTTGTCGGTCGTCCACGAGGTGCCGGGTGCGACGGTGCACGCCGTCGAGCTTGACGAGCCCGCCTTCGAGTGGGCGCAACGCAATCTGGCGGGCACCGGGGTGGACCTGCGGCTGGGGGACATGGCCGACGCGTTCGGCGACCTCGACGGCACGATCGACGTCGTCGTGGCCAACCCGCCCTACATCCCGCTCGACGCCTGGGAGAGCGTCGCACCCGAGGCGCGCGACCACGACCCGGCGCTCGCGCTGTGGTCCGGCGACGACGGCCTGGACGCCATGCGGGTCGTGGAGGACGTCGCGTGGCGACTGCTGAAGCCGGGCGGTGTCGTGGGCGCCGAGCACGCCGACGTCCAGGGCGAGTCCGCCCCGGCGGTCTTCGGCGCGCGCTGGAGCGCCGTGCGCGACCACACGGACCTGGCTGACCGGCCGCGGTTCGTCACCGCCACCAAGCCCCGCCGATAGGCTTCGACGCATCATGGGCCTCGACGAGCTGGGACTGATCGGTGCTGCCATCGCCGTCGGACTGGGAGCGGCCCTCCTCCCGGTGTTCGTCAACGCCGAGGTCTACGTCGTCGCGATGGGCGCGACGGTCAACAGCCGCCCGTTCCTCGCCCTGCTGATCCTGGTCCACGTCATCGCCACGACGATAGGCAAGGCGTTCGTGTTCCAGCTCGCCCGACGTGGGACCAACAAGATCCGGATGATCGAGCCCCGGCCACCCCGCAACGCCCTGACGGCGCAGACCCGTAGGATCGGCCGCCGGCTGTCCCGGACCCGGTTCTTCCGGTGGGTCAAGCGGGTCAACGACTGGCTCCTGACCCTCCTGGACCGGCCCTACTCGGGCGGACTGACGGCGTTCATGTCGTCCCTCATCGGCATCCCCCCGCTCGCCATCGTGACGATCCTCGCCGGCGCATCGAAGCAGCCGCAGTGGGTCTTTTTGATGACGGTGTTCACGGGACGACTGATCCAGTTCCTCGCGATCGCGTTCCTCCTCCACCAGGTCAGCTGGTTCTGACCGTGACACTTAGGATGGCCGGGTGAAGTTCGACTGCAGCGTGGACGACGAGCTCGACCGTGGACTCCTCGCCGCGCAGGCGGCGCTCGAGGAGGGCAAGCTGGTCGTGCTCCCCACCGACACCGTCTACGGGCTGGCCGCCGACGCGTTCTCCCCGGCCGCGGTGCGCAACCTGCTGGCTGCCAAGGGGCGTGGGCGCGACATGCCGCCTCCGGTCCTGGTCGGCGCACCCACGACGTTGGACGCCCTCGCGGTCGACATCCCGTCCTGGCTCCGCTCCACCGTCGAGGCCCTGTGGCCCGGGCCACTCACGGTCATCTGCCACCAGCAGCCGTCCCTGACGTGGGACCTCGGCGACACCCACAACACCGTCGCGGTCCGGATGCCCGCGGACCGACGGGCGCTGGCGTTGCTCAAGCAGACCGGGCCGCTCGCGGTGAGCAGCGCCAACACGACCGGCCAGCCCGCGGCGCAGACCGTCCAGGAGGCCGAGGACATGCTCGGCGGCCGGGTCGCGGTCTACCTCGACGGCGGTCCGACGTCATCAAGCGTGCCGTCCACGATCCTCGACGCGACCGGGTCGACGCCGCGGATCCTGCGCCAGGGCGCCGTCCCGCTCGAGGCCCTGCACGCGTTCAACAACACGATCGAGCCCGCTGAGGGTCCCGAGGACGGCGACGCCTAGTGCGCGAATACCTGGTCGTGTTCGGGATCGCGCTGGGAGTGACCTACCTCCTGGCCTCGATCGCCCGCCAGCTCGCCTACCGGTTCGGCGCCGTCGCCCGGGTCCGTGACCGCGACGTGCACGCGATCCCGACGCCGTACTTCGGCGGCCCCGCAATCCTTGGCGGCATCGTGGCTGCCTATCTCGTCGCGACGAACCTGCCGTTCCTCTCGCTCGCCGACGACGGGGTGTTCAAGGACGCCCGCGCCGTGGTGCTGGGGGGAGCGGTGATCTGCATCGTCGGGATCATCGACGACCTCTACGAGCTGGACGCCCTCAGCAAGTTCGCGGGACAGGTCCTGGCGGGGATCATCGTCGTGGCGCAGGGCGTGCAGTTCGTCTACCTGCCCCTCTACGGCAACTTCATCGGCCTGGACCAGGCCCAGGCCTCGATCTTCACCGTCGTGCTGATCGTCGGCACCGCCAACGCGGTCAACTTCGTCGACGGGCTCGACGGCCTCGCCGCCGGGATGGTCGCGATCGGCGCCGTCGCGTTCTTCGCGTACGCGGTCGTGCTGGCGGTCGAGAACGGTGAGACCCGCGCGATCGCGGCGGCACTGCTGACCGCAGCTCTGGCGGGGGCCTGCATCGGCATCCTGCCCCACAACTTCTTCCCGGCCCGCATGTTCATCGGCGACTCCGGCTCGATGCTCATCGGCTTCGTGCTGGCCTGCTCATCGATCAGCCTCACCGGCCAGTTCCCCGCCACCAGCTTGTCGGAGGGCATCGGCGGTGCCGAGGCGAGCTTCCTTCCCGCGCTGCTGCCGCTGATCCTGCCGTTCACGATCCTGCTGGTGCCGTTCGTCGACCTAGCGCTGGCGGTCGTGCGCCGCACCCGCGCGGGCCGCTCGCCGTTCAGCCCCGACAAGATGCACATCCACCACCGCCTGCTCGAGATCGGCCACTCCCACCGTCGCGCCGTTCTGCTGATGTACGCCTTCGCGGGCCTCGTGGCCTTCGGCAGCGTCGTCATCAGCCTGTTCAGCGGCTGGCAGTCGATCGCCGGCTTCAGCGCCCTCGCGGTCGCCACGGTCGCAGCGGTGTTCCTGCTCCCCAAGCTCGAAGAGAAGGTCTGGTCATGAACGAGCGTCAGCGAGTGAAAGCTGCGGGGCCATTCATGCCGTCGCATGCGTATCGTCGTTTCTTCACGGAGGTGACGGCATGAAGTCGTTGCGACACGTGCTGGTTCCCGTGCTGGGGGTGGCGGGGGTCTGCGTCGTCGTCTTCGGCGTCCTGGAGGGCGTCGACGGCGTGCTCGGCGCGCTGCTCGGCAGCGTCGTGGTGATCCTGTTCCTCGGCTCGACGCCGCTGGTCCTGACGCCGGTCGTCAAGGCCAGTGCCGCGCTGTCGCTGCCGGTCGCGCTGGGGTTCCTCGCGACGAAGTCGCTGGCTGTCCTGATCGTGCTGGTACTGCTGTTCGACGTCGGGGGAGCGGCCGACCACATCGACTCCACGGCGTTCGGCCTCACTGCGATCGTGGCCGCGCTGACCTGGACACTGCTGCAGGTGCTGGCGTTCCGCAAGGAGCGGGTGCCGACCTATGACCTGCGCGACAAGGACTGACCGGGCCCTGATAGCCTCAGCACTGCGAACCGAGCCCGCGCCACCGCGTCTGGGTTCTTCGCACGACAATGACGCTGGCCGTATGCCTGTCGACTGCGGTCGCAGGCGACCACGCCATGACACGAAGGTGACCGAGTGACACTCGCCTTGACCACGTTGACTTCCTCCGCGAAGCCGCCGAGCCCCGGACCCGCAGACTTCGATCTGCCCGGGATCTTCGGCACCGACGTCACGAAGCCGATGGTGCTCGTCGTCCTGTCGGGCGTCCTGATCGTCGGGCTGTTCTACATGCTGGCGCGCCCCGCGGCCGTCGTGCCGGGCCGTGCCCAGTTCGCCGGCGAGCTCGTCTACGGATTCGTCCGCAACGGCATCGCCCGCGAGAACATCGGCTCGAAGGAGTTCCAGCGGTTCGTCCCGTACCTGTTCACGATCTTCCTGTTCGTGCTGGTCAACAACTTCTACGGGCTCATCCCGTTCCTTCAGTTCCCGTCGATGTCGCACATCGGCTACCCGCTGGGAATCGCGGCCCTGACCTGGGTCGTCTACAACGGCGCCGGCATCGCGAAGAAGGGCTTCTTCGGCTACCTCAAGCACGAGACCGTGCCCGGTGGCATGAAGGGCCCGATCCTGCTGCTGTTGGTACCGCTGGAGTTCCTCTCCAACATCATCCTGCGACCCATCACGCTGACCCTGCGTCTGTTCGCCACGATGTTCGCCGGCCACATGCTGCTGATCCTGTTCTCGCTCGGCGGCGAGTACCTCCTGCTGCACTCGCACAACAAGCTCGCCCTGCCCGCCGGCATCATCTCGGCGCTGCTCGCGATCGCCATCAGCTTCCTGGAGATCCTCATCATGTTCCTCCAGGCGTACGTGTTCACGCTGCTCTCGTCGATGTACATCGGCGAGGCGCTGGCCGACGAGCACTGAGCAACCCCCAGACCTACAACTTCATATCCCCACCAGCGACGCTCGACTGAGCGTCACAACGAAAGGAAATGCCGTGGGAGGCACAGCAAACATGATCGGTCTCGGCCTGGCCGCGATCGGACCTGGTATCGGCGTCGGTCTGATCTTCGCCGCGTTCGTCACCGGTGTCGCGCGTCAGCCTGAGGCTGAGGGCAAGCTGCGCCAGATCGCGATCCTGGGCTTCGTGCTCGCCGAGCAGTTCTTCATCATCGGTCTCGCGCTGGCGTTCGTCCTCAAGTCCAGCAACACCTGATTCCGATCACCCGACAGAAGGCACACTCATGATCACGACACGTCTCGTGCTGGCGGCAGCCGAGGAGACAGAGGACATCAATCCTCTGATCCCGCACACCGCCGAGATCATCATCAGCCTGATCGTCTTCGCGTTGATCTTCTTCCTGCTGAAGAAGACCGTCATCCCGATGTTCGAGAAGGCGTACGCGGAGCGGACGGCCGCGATCGAAGGTGGCATCGAGGAGGCGCAGGCCGCTCAGAAGGAGGCCCAGGCCGCCCTCGAGCAGTACACCGCGCAACTTGCCGGTGCACGCCACGAGGCTGCCGCGATCCGCGAGGAGGCCAAGGAGCAGGGCGCGCAGATCATTGTCGAGCTCCGCGCCCAGGCGCAGGTCGAGTCGGACCGGATCATCGCCACGGCTCACGCCCAGGTCGAGGCCGAGCGCGCGCAGGTCGTCGCTCAGCTGAAGAGTGAGGTCGGATCCATGGCCACTGCGCTCGCGGGCCGCATCGTCGGCGAGGTGCTCGACGACTCCGCAGCCCAGAAGCGCACGGTGGAGCGATTCATCGCAGAGCTCGAGGAGTCGGCCAACTGATGCGTGGCATTTCAGCGAAGTCTCTTGCCGAGGTCCTGTCCGCGGTCGACGCGGCCACGGACACGGCGGGTGACCTCGGTCCGGAGCTGTTCGAGGTCGTCGCAACCCTCGACCGTGAGCCCGCGCTGCGGCGCGTGCTGACAGATCCCTCGACGGAGTCCGAGGCCAAGGCCGGTCTCGCCTCCTCGGTGTTCGGCGCGCAGATCAGCGCCGACGCGCTGACGGTCCTGCAGTCGGCGGTCCGCGGCCGTTGGGCCTCGGGACGCGACCTGACCGACGGTCTCGAGACGGCCGGGGTGACCGCACTGGTCGCCGCGGCCGACGCCGCCGGGGAGCTCGACGCGGTCGAGACCGAGCTGTTCGAGATCGGCCGCCTCGTGCGGTCGGACTCCGAGCTGCGCCAGACCGTGTCCGACCGGGGCATCGCCCCGGCCGCCAAGGCCGGGCTGCTCTCCAACCTGTTGGCGGGAAAGGTCTCGTCGACGACGCTGGCGCTGGCCTCGCAGGCCGCCGCCGCCCGTACGGGCTCGTTCGAGAAGGCGCTCGCCGCCTTCGGGGAGACGGCAGCGGCTCGCCGCAGCCGTCTGCTCGCCGAGGTCCGGGTCGCCTACGAGCTCAGCGAGGACGAGAAGACCCGCCTGGCCGCTGCGCTGGGCAAGAAGTACGGACGCGACGTCCACCTCAACATCGTGGTCGATCCCTCGGTCATCGGGGGCATCACCGCCTCGGTCGCCGGCGAGGTCGTCGACGGCTCCATGTCCACGCGCCTCGAGGTCGCCCGTCGGCGACTCGCAGGATAGCCACAACACCTCCCCGACCGCACCGGTCTCCCAAGCACTAGTTCTCATACCAAGAAGGCAGGCACAAACATGGCGGAACTCACGATCCGTCCGGACGAGATCCGCGACGCATTGCAGAAGTTCGTGGCCGACTACAAGCCCAGCGCTGCGGCGACCGAGGAAGTCGGCATCGTTGCGAGCGCCGGCGACGGCATCGCGCGCGTCGAGGGACTGCCCTCGGCCATGGCCAACGAGCTGCTCGAGTTCGAGGACGGCACGCTGGGCCTCGCGCTCAACCTCGACGTCCGCGAGATCGGCGTCGTCATCCTGGGTGAGTTCTCCGGCATCGAGGAGGG
>JAOPXL010000120.1 GCA_025965175.1 Aeromicrobium sp. | reverse complement strand
TTGGTAGCGCGCGTCGTTCGGGACGACGAGGCCGCAGGTTCAAATCCTGTCAGCCCGACTCAGTGAAGCCGGTCCATCCACTCGGATGGGCCGGCTTCCTCGTTCCCGCCCCTGATCACCACCTCGGGGCAGGCTGTGACCTGACGCACGCTGTGACAAACTGGCCCCATGGTCGACGAGCAGGAACCTGCCAAGCGGGTCGTCAAGCGGGTGGTCAAGAAGACCGTCGTCCGCCCCGACGCGGCCAGCGCCCCGAAGCCGCAGGTCCGCTACGGCCGGCCCGTCGCCACGGCAGCCAAGCCGCAGGCCAAGGTCGCGTCGAGGAACGTCCGCCCCGCCCCCACCGCGAAGGCGGCGCCAGCCCGGACCCCGAAGCCCAGGCCCGCGATACGCACCCGGCCCCAGCTCCACATCGGCGCGAAGGCCGGCGCCGCGGGTCACCGCGTCGCCGACGCCTGGTGGGTCGTCGCTGACGGCGCACGCCACGGCGCCGGGGCCGCGGGCCGCTTCACTGCCGCCCGTGCGCGGGACGCCGCGGCATACCGCCTGCCGCACATCAACCTCTACCTCGCGTCGGTCATCACCGGGGCCGTGACCGGGATCTTCTCGGTCGCCGCCTCGCTCGTCGCGCTGCGGATCTTCGAGAGCACCCGGGGGGTCGCCGGGGGTGGCGGTCTGTGGGGTGGACTCACGTTCGTGGTCGTCGCGCTGCTGGCGTACGTCCTGGGCGCCCTGCTGCTGCAGGGCTTCGGCTCGCGGTCGGCGCGGCTGACGAGCTTTCTCGGGGTCGTGCTGGCGATCGTCGCGATCCTCGGGCTGTTCCTCGGGGTCGCCGACGGCGCCGCCGGGTTGGTCGTGGTGCCGCTGCTCGGGCTCGTGACCTTCGCGATCGCGCACTGGCTGATCGACCTCGCCGAGAACACCCCCGCCGTCATCGAGTGAGCGAGATCCTCTGGACCCCGCCGCTGGACGGCACCTCCCGGGTCGAGCAGCTGCTGGCCCGGCTCGCCGACCCTGGCGGGCCGGTGTTCGACGACTATGCGGACCTCTGGCAGTGGTCGGTCGACGAGCCCGGTGCGTTCTGGCAGGCGATCTGGCAGGACTTCGACATCCCCTCGGACGGCAGCCCGTCCCCGGCCCTCGCGGACGACGCGATGCCCGGCGCCGTGTGGTTCCCAAATGTCCGGCTCAACTACGCCGAGGTCATGCTGCGTCTCCCGGGCCGGGCCGATGACGACGTCGTCGTGGTCGCCCGCTCGCAGAGCCGGGACGACGTACACCTGACCGCCGCCGAGCTGCGTGACCAGGTGGCCCGGGCCCGCGCGGGCCTCGTCGCCGCCGGGGTCGGGCCCGGCGACCGGGTCGCGGCCTACTCCCCCAACGTCCCCGAGACCCTGGTCCTGCTGCTCGCGGCGGCAAGTCTCGGCGCGGTGTTCTCCTCCTGTGCCCCCGAGTTCGGGACCCAGAGCGTCATCGACCGGTGGCAGCAGATCGAGCCGACCGTCGTCCTCGCGGTCGACGGCTACGTCTACGGCGACAAGCCGATCGACCGCCGCGACGAGGTCGCCACGATCCGGGCCGCGCTGCCCAGCATTCGTACGCTGGTCTGGCTCCCCTACCTCGACGCCGCCTCACCCGGGCCCGACGGGTCGCTCACGTGGGCGGACCTGACGGCCGAGCCGGGGCCGCTCGAGTTCGCCCGCGTCCCGTTCGCGACACCGCTCTACGTCCTGTTCAGCTCCGGGACCACGGGCCTGCCCAAGCCCATCGTGCACGGCCACGGCGGCATCACGATCGAGCACCTGAAGGCCCTGTCGTTGCACCACGACCTGGGGCCTGCGGACACGTTCTTCTGGTTCTCCACGACCGGCTGGATGATGTGGAACCTGCTGGTGTCGGGGCTCGGCGTCGGCTCGACGATCGTGCTGTTCGACGGCAACCCGGCCTTCCCGGACCTCGCCGCCCTGTGGCGGACCGCCGAGGACCTCGAGCTGACCTATTTCGGCACGAGCGCACCCTTCCTGCTGCAGTGCCGCAAGCAGGGCCTCGTCCCGCAGGACATCGCCGACCTGTCGCGCCTGCGCGGGATCGGGTCAACCGGCGCCCCGCTGCCGGCTGAGGGCTTCCACTGGGTCTACGACGCGGTCAGCCCGACTGCCCAGCTCGGCTCGCTGTCGGGCGGAACCGATGTCTGCTCGGGCTTCGTCGGGTCGTCGCCGCTCGTCCCGGTGTACGCCGGCGAGATCTCGTGCCGCCTGCTGGGCTGCGCCGTCGAGGCGTACGACGAGCAGGCCCGCCCCCTCATCGGCTCGCTCGGCGAGCTCGTCATCACCCAGCCGATGCCGTCGATGCCGCTGTGCTTCTGGAACGACCCGGGCGGCGAGCGGCTGCGCGAGGCCTACTTCGAGATGTATCCCGGCGTCTGGCGCCACGGCGACTGGATCGAGATCACCTCGCGGGGCACGGCGATCATCTACGGCCGCAGCGACTCGACGATCAACCGCGGCGGGGTGCGGATGGGCACGAGCGAGATCTACCGTGCGGTGCTCGCGCTCGACGAGATCGTCGACGCGCTCGTCGTGGACGTCCCGCGCGCGGGCACGGAGAGCTGGATGGCGCTGTTCGTCGTGCTGCGCGAGGATGCCGAGCTCGACGACGACCTGCGCGCGGCGATCACGCGGCGCGTACGGGAGGACTGCTCGCCGCGCCACGTCCCCGACGACGTGTTCGCCGTCGCCGCGGTGCCGCGCACGCTGTCGGGCAAGGTGCTCGAGGTGCCGGTGAAGCGGATCCTCGCCGGCGCTCCGCCCGAGCGCGCGGCCAGCCGCGACTCGCTCGCCAACCCCGAGGCGCTGGACTGGTTCGTCGAGTTCGCGCGCGGCGGCGTCCCGACGTGAGCCGGCAGCGCGCGAAGCGCAAGCAGCGCCAGCGGGCGCGGGCGGCGGGCGAGCGAGCGAGCACCGCTGCGCCGTCGGC
>JAOPXL010000105.1 GCA_025965175.1 Aeromicrobium sp. | reverse complement strand
GTGCAGCAGCAGGTAGCCCACCATGATGAGCCCCGACACCGCCATTGCATATTTCAGAGCAACGGTCGACGTACGCGCCGACGGTCGCTTCGTAGTTTGGGTAGTCGCCACCTGCACACAGTAGGACCGATCGGCGATTCGCGCTAAGTCATGTTGAGGGGGACCTTCATAGCCGCTGGCTATGCAAGACTGGGAACGTGCAGTTCCAACAGCTCTCCTACTTCGTCGCCGTCGCCCGGACCAGGCACTTCACCCGGGCCGCTGAGCTGACCGGCGTCTCCCAGCCCAGCCTGTCGAAGCAGATCCGGGTCCTCGAGAACTCGCTCGGCACCCCGCTGTTCGTCCGCAACCGGGGAGCGATCGAGCTGACGAGCGCCGGCGAGGCACTCCTGCCCCACGCGCAGCGCATCCTGATCGACGTCGAGAGCGCGGAGCGGACGGTGCACGAGGTCGCGACGCTGCGCCGGGGGCGCGTACGCATGGGGGCGACCCCGTCGCTGTGCGAGGGGTTGCTGCCCGACGCGCTCACGAGGTTCCACGAGTCGTACCCCGAGATCGACCTCGAGGTGCAGGAGGCGGGGTCGCAGGTGCTGACGCGCGAGCTCGCGCAGGGCCGCCTCGACGTCGCGCTGCTGATCATCCCGCTCCACACGACCGATCCCGACATCGAGACGACGCCCGTGCTGCGCGAGCGGCTCGTGCTCGCGAGCCCCGTGGGGTCAGACCTGCCCGACGAGTTGGGTGTCGCGGGGCTGCGGGACCTGCCACTCGTGATGTTCCGGGAGGGCTACGACCTGCGGGACGTGACCCTGCGGGCGTGCGCCGCCGCCGGGTTCGAGCCACGGCTCGCGGTGGAGGGTGGCGAGATGAGCGCCGTCCTGCGGTTCGTCGAGGCGGGCCTGGGCTACGCGGTCGTCCCCAGCATGGTGCTGGCGACCCGGCAGCACCTGCGAGCGACCCAGCTCGTCGACCCGCCGCTCGACCGGGTCATCGCGATGGCGCACCGCAGCTCCGAGGCGCTGCCGCTCGCCGCTCGCGCGTTCAAGGCCGAGCTGCTCGAGCACCTCAAGACGTTCGGCACCGACGACCTCGAGATCATCTGACCCCCGCCTGACGCTGACGCGTGGGTTGCGCACGCTGAGGAGTGGGTTGCGAACGCTGACGCGTGGGTTCCGAACGCTGACGCGTGGGTTCCGAACAGTGAGGAGTGGGTTGCGAACGCTGAGGAGTGGGTTGCGAACGTGCGCAACCCACGCGTCACGGTGCGCAACCCACGCGTCACGGTGCGCAACCCACGCGTCGCGGCGCGCAACCCACGCGTCACCGATGAGGCGGGTTATTCGGGGCCGAGGCGGAAGGCGCGCTGCGGGACCCAGCCGGCATCGCCCTCGTGGTGGTAGAGCGCGAACTCGCTCACCAGGAACTGGCACTCGAAGTCGCCCAGCTCCTCGTATGCCCGGTCGAGGGCCGGGTCGTCGAGGTTGTGCGCGACCGTGACGTGCGGGTGGAAGGGGAAGTTGGGCTCGGGGCAGTCCAGCGCGTTGCGGACGACCTTGGCCAGCAGCTCGGTGTAGGAGATGCCCTGGCTGACCGCGACGAACACGACGGGTGAGACCGGGCGGAACGTGCCGGTCCCCCGCAGCCGCATCGGGAACGGCGGCAACGTCGCCGACGCGCGCTCGAGCGCCGCGCCGACCGTCTCCAGGTCCTCGTCCGCGACCTCGGTCGGCGGGATCAGCGTCACGTGGCTCGGCACGGTCTCGGCCATCGGGTCCCCGAACTCGGCGCGCTTCTCCCGCAGCAGTTCCCCGTAGGGCTCTGGGACGGGAATCGAGACGCCGATCGTGGGCATGGCTCAGATCCGCCGCACGAATCCGGACCGGTCGTAGACCAGGTCGAGCGTCGCGCTCGCGACCTCGCGGGCTTGGTCGGCGCCCTGCGCCAGGATGCGGTCGAGCTCACCCCGGTCGGCCAGCAGCTCGCGGGTGCGATCGCCGAAGGACCCGACGAACTCGGCGAGCAGGTCGCCGAGGGCGACCTTGAGGTGGCCGTACTGACGCCCCTCGAACTCCTTGACGACCCGTTCGACCGGCTCGTCGGTCAGCGCCGAGTAGATCGACAGCAGGTTGGAGATTCCGGGCTTCTCGACGGGGTCGAACGCGATCTCGGTGCCCGAGTCGGTGACGGCCGAGCGGAGCTTCTTGGCGACCTGCTTGGGGGTGTCGGACAGGTCGACGACGCCGGCGTGCGATTGGTTCGAGCCGCTCATCTTCGACGTCGGGTCCTGCAGGTCGTAGATCTTGGCGGTCGCCCTGACGATGTGCGCCTCGGGCACCGTGAACGTCTGGCCGAACCGGTGGTTGAACCGCTGCGCGAGGTTGCGGGTCAGCTCGACGTGCTGGCGCTGGTCCTCACCGACCGGCACCCGATCGGCCTGGTAGATCAGGATGTCGGCGGCCATGAGGATGGGGTACGTGAACAGGCCGACGCTCGAGGAGTCCTGGCCACCCTTGGCGGACTTGTCCTTGAACTGCGTCATGCGGCTGGCCTCGCCGAATCCCGTGATCCCGCCGAGGACCCACGCGAGCTGCGCATGCTCAGGGACGTGGCTCTGGACGAACAGCGCGCTGCGCTCCGGGTCGACGCCGGCGGCGAGCAGCTGGGCGGCCGCGATGTACGTCCGCTCGCGCAGCAGCGCGGGGTCGTACTCGACCGTGATGGCGTGCAGGTCGGGCACGAAGTAGAAGGCCTCGAACTCGTCCTGGAGCGCGACCCACTGCTTGAAGGCACCGAAGTAGTTGCCCAGATGATAGGAGTCAGCCGTCGGCTGTGCTCCGGAGAGGACCCTGGGTCGGCGGTCGGCAGGCATGGGCCCGATTCTGCCAGTTGCACCCATGCCGCCGGACGGCAGCCGGATCGCGGTCGGCGGCTACGCTCGTCGGGTGACTGACGTGCACCAGTGGGACGTGCCAGGGCGGGTCAACCTCATCGGTGAGCACCTCGACTACAACGGGGGGCCGGTCCTGCCGCTGGCGATCGACCGCTCGCTGACGCTCAAGGCCCGCACACGCGACGACGGGATCGTGAACGTCTGGAGTGACGCGCCGGGCGCCGACAAGGCGTCCTTCGCGACGTCGGTGCAGCCCGGGGAGGTCGAGGGCTGGGCGGCGTACGCCGCGGGGACGATATGGGCGCTGGCCGAGGCCGGGCACACCGTCTCGGGGGCCGATCTCGTGATCGAGTCACGGCTGCCGTCCGGCGCGGGGCTGTCGTCCTCGGCGGCCCTGACGTGCGGCATCGCGGCGGCCCTGGACCAGATCGAGGGCCTCGGGCTGGACCGCACGGCGCTCGCGCTGATCGGGCAGCGGGCCGAGGCCGGCTACGTCGGCGCGCCCGTCGGTTTGATGGACCAGCTCGCGGTCCTCGAGGGCAGAGCGGGCCATGCGGTCCTGATCGACACCGCTGCGACTCCCCCGACGACCCAGCTCGTGCCCGTCACGTGGGAGCACGACGGCCTCGTCCTGGCCGTCATCGCGACGGGCGCCCACCACGCGCTGGCCGACGGTGAGTACGCCGCTCGGCGCGAGGAGTGCGAGCGGGCCGCGGCCGAGCTGGGCCTCGACCACCTCGCCCAGGCGGGGCTGGACGCCACCGTGCGACTCACCGACGAGACGCTGAAGGCCCGCACCCGACACGTCCTGACCGAGACCGCGCGGGTCAAGGGGGCGGTCAACGCGATCGCCCGCCACGCCTGGCCACAGCTCGGCACGATCCTGACCGCGTCGCACGCGTCGTTGCGCGACGACCTCCAGGTCAGCTGCCCCGAGCTCGACGTCGCCGTGGAGGCAGCGCTCGAGGCCGGCGCCCTCGGGGCGCGCATGATCGGTGGTGGTTTCGGCGGCAGCGCGATCGCCCTCGTGGCGCCCGACCAGCTCCAGGCGCTCCGCGAGCGGGTCGAGGCCCGCTACGCCGCCCACGACTGGTCGCGGCCCGAGACGTTCGTGGTGCACGCGGCCGATGGGGCCCAGCCGGTCTGAGCCGGTCCTCCCGACTGGTGGAAGACGTCGGGGCTTTCAGGGGATTCGCGTCAGGACGCGCCTCACGTCTCTCACGTTCGACTGGTTCCTGCCCACGACGGACGACAGCCGCGCCCTCGTCGGCGGCGGCCACAGCGTCCCGAGCGACCTGGGCCGCTCGATCGACACCGCCGGGCGCTTCCGCGAGCCGGACCGGCGCCACCTCGCGCACGTCGCCCGAACCGCCGCGGACCTGGGCTTCGATGCCGTCCTGACCCCGACCGGCCCCCTGCGAGGACGCGTGGGTCGTGGCGTCGGAGCTGATTTCCCAGACCGAGCGGCTCAAGTTCCTCGTCGCGCTCCGCCCCCCGACCCTGCTGGCCCAGATGGCCTCGACGTTCCAGCTCCTCTCGGACAACCGGCTGCTGCTCAACGTCGCGGTCGGCGGCGACCACCGTACGGTTCGGGGTCCGGCTGCACACCATCAGCCGCGACCACTCCGAGGACGCATGGCAGGTCGCCGACCGGATGCTCGCCGAGCTCGACCCCGCCGACGTCGCCAACGCGCAGGAGACGCTCGCCACCAGCGAGTCCGAGGGCCAGCGCCGCGTGCGCGAGCTGCACGGGGGCCTCACGACGTACACCGACGCCCGCCAGCTCGAGGTCCACCCCGCCCTGTGGTCGGGCATCGGGCTGATGCGCAGCGGCGCCGGCACGGCGCTCGTCGGCAGCCACACCGAGGTCGCCGTCCTGATCGCGGAGTACGCCGCCGCCGGGAGGAGTTCGTGATGTCGGGCCACCCGCACGTCGAGGAGGCGTACTGGTTCGCCGAGGGCGTCCTGCCGACCCTGCGGCGGCGCGGCCTCCTGGCCTGACCGGGGGTGCCAGACTGGAGCCCGTGACCTCACGACGAATCGCCTACCAGGGTGAGCCCGGCGCCAACTCCCACATCGTGGCCAAGCAGCACTACCCCGACTGGGAGTCGGTGCCGTGCGCCTCGTTCGAGGACGTGTTCGCGGCGGTCACCGGCGGGGACGCCGAGCTCGCGATGATCCCGATCGACAACTCGATCGCGGGTCGCGTCGCCGACATCCACCACTTCCTGCCGACCTCGGGGCTGCACATCATCGCCGAGCACTTCCTGCGCATCCAGTTCAGCCTGCTGGGTGTCCGCGGGGCCACGCTCGACACGATCCGGACCGTGCACAGCCACGTCCACGCCCTCGGGCAGTGCCGCAAGATCATCAAGCAGCACGGGCTCACGACGGTCATCTCCGGCGACACGGCGGGGGCAGCCCGGGAGATCGCGGATGCCGGCGACCCCTCCCAAGCAGCGATCTCGCCGCCACTGGCCGCCGAGATCTACGGGCTCGACGTCCTGGCGACCGACATCGAGGACGAGGAGCACAACACGACCCGTTTCGTGGTGTTGTCCCGCGAGCCGGTGCAGGCACCGGCCGGCAACGGGCCCACCGTCACGACGTTCGTCTTCAACGTCCGCAACCTCCCGGCTGCGCTCTACAAGGCCCTGGGCGGGTTCGCGACCAACGGTGTCAACATGACGAAGCTCGAGAGCTACATGGTCGGCGGCGAGTTCGCCGCGACCCAGTTCCTCGCCGAGGTCGACGGTCACCCCGACGACGTGCCGCTGGCCCGGGCGCTCGAGGAGTTGGCGTTCTTCACGACGGACGTCACGATCCTCGGGGTCTATCCCGCAGACCCATTCCGCTCGCGCACCCGCTGATGCGACGTCCGTCGTGAGGTGGCCGCTCAACGTTCCCGTCCTGAGCGACGGGGTCGTCACGATCCGGGCGCACGTGCCCACCGACATCGACGGAATGCTCGAGATGTCGGTCGACCCGACCATGGTCCGGTGGACCGGCATCCCGACGCCCCACACCCGCGCCATGAGTGAGCAGTTCGCGTTCACGGTCCTGCCCCGCGGCTGGGAGGACGGCTCGCACCGCGGCTGGGCGATCGAGGCGGTCGACGACGACGGCCGGTCCCGCTTCGCCGGCAACGTCGACATCCGGCAGCGGCCCATCGCCGACATCGGCTTCGCCCTGCACCCGTGGGCACGCGGCCGTGGCGTCATGGCGCGCGCCGTACGCCTCGCGGTCGACTGGGCCCTGATCGACGGCGGCGTTGAGATCGTCCACTGGCGCTCGCACGTCGGCAACGAGGCCTCCCTCCGCGTCGCCCACGCGACGGGGTTCTCGCTGCACGGCCTGACGCCGGGCATCCTGCACGAGCGCGGGCAGGTCATCGACGCGTGGACCGGCTCGTTTCGCTTCGGCGACGCCCCCGTCCCGCGTACCCGGTGGGCAGTGGCGACGGTGCTGGAGTCCGACCGGCTGAGACTGCGCCCCTTTCGTGACACCGACATCCCCCGCATCGTCGAGGCCTGCTCCGATCCGGTGTCGCAGCGCTTCCTCGCCGGGCTCCCCCAGCCGTACACGCCCGCCGTGGCCCGCACCTACGTGCACGATTGCATCTGGCAGGCCGCGATCGGCGCCAAGGCGACGTGGGCCGTCGCGGACCGCGACTCCGACGAGCTGCTGGGCAACATCGCGGTCATGGACATGCTGGGCATCAACCCCGACTCCGGTGAGATCGGCTACTGGACCCACCCGGACGCCCGGGGTCGTGGCGTCATGACCGAGGCGGCCCGCCTGGTCGTGGACCACGCGCTGGACCCCGACGGGCTGGACCGGCGGCGGCTCGTCCTCTACGCCTCGACGGACAACTCGCCCAGCAATGCCATCGCGGTCGCTGCGGGCTACTCCTACTACGGCACGCAGCGGGCCGCCGAGCGCCTCGGTGACGGCTCCTACGACGACCTGCGCGGCTACGAGCTCCTGCGTTGACCCGATCTGTCGGTGCCGGTCGGCAGGATTGAGCCGACGGCACCTTCGCGTGCATATTCCACGTGGAATAGTCGGCATGGAGTGATCAGGAAGGAGCGCTTGTGGCACTGACACCACTTGCCCTGTCGGCCCTGGCCCTGCTCGCCGAGCGTCCGATGCACCCCTACGAGATGTACCAGCTGCTGCTGGAACGTCGGGAGGACCGTTTCGTCAAGGTCCGCCCCGGCTCGCTCTACCACTCCGTCCAGCGCCTCCACACCGACCAGCTGGTCGAGGTGGTCGGCACGGATCGCGACGGCAACCGGCCGGCACGCACGACTTACGCCATCACGGACGAGGGCCGGTCGGCCGTGGTGGCCCGGGTGCGCGAGCTGCTGCAGCAGCCCGTGCGCGAGTACCCGCACTTCCCGCTCGCCCTCACCGAGGCGCACAACATCCCGGCCGACGAGGCCGTCGCCGACCTGAGCCAGTACGTCGCCGCGCTCGACGACGACATCGCTCAGATCGATACCGCCCTGGAGGCTGCTCGCCGGTCCGGCAAGCCCGAGACCTACCTCGTCGGCGCCGACTACCTCCTGGCCACGACCATCGCCCAGCGCGACTGGCTCACGACACTCATCACCCGCATCCAGACCAAGGACTTCATATGGCAACCACACGCTCTGTGAGCACCGACCTCCCACCGGACTACAACCCGTGGCCGGCCCTCTGGGCCATGGTCATCGGCTTCTTCATGATCCTGGTGGACAACACGATCGTCTCGGTCGCGACCCCGGCGATCATGCAGGATCTGCGGACCGACTACAACACCGTCATCTGGGTCACCAGCGCCTACCTGCTGGCGTACGCCGTGCCACTGCTCGTGACGGGTCGGCTGGGCGACCGCTTCGGTCCCAAGAACATGTACCTCGTCGGCCTGACGATCTTCACGCTCGCCTCCCTCTGGTGCGGACTCACCGGCTCGATCGAGATGCTGATCGTCGCTCGCGTCGTGCAGGGCTTCGGCGCCGCGCTCATCACGCCGCAGACCATGGCGGTCATCACCCGCACGTTCGCGCCCAACAAGCGCGGCAGCGCGATGGCGCTGTGGGGAGCCACCGCCGGCGTCGCGACTCTGGTCGGCCCGATCCTGGGCGGCGTGCTCGTCGACTCCCTCGGCTGGGAGTGGATCTTCATCGTCAACGTCCCGGTCGGCATCATCGGCTTCGTCCTGGCCTGGCGGCTCGTGCCGGTCCTGCCCACGCACACCCACTCGTTCGACTGGCTCGGTGTCGCCCTCAGCGGTGTCGGCGTGTTCCTCATCGTGTTCGGCATCCAGGAGGGCGAGAAGTACGACTGGGGCCAGATCTCCGGCATCATCAGTGTCCCGCTCCTGATCGCGCTCGGGCTCGCCGTGTTCGCGCTGTTCCTGTTCTGGCAGAGCCGCATCGAGAACGAGCCGCTCGTCCCGCTGGGGCTGTTCCGCGACCGCAACTTCTCGCTGGGCAACGGTGGCATCGCCTTGGTGTCGCTGGCGATCACGTCGATGTCGCTGCCGTTCTTCTTCTACGCCCAGGGTGTCCGCGGCTGGAGCCCCACGGGCTCGGCGCTGCTGATGGCCCCGATGGCGATCGTGCTGATGATCCTGTCGCCGTTCGTCGGCAAGCTGGTCGACAAGGTGCACCCGCGCCGCATCACGGTGGTCGGCTTCGGCACCGCGGCAGTCGCGATGTTCTGGCTGTCGCAGCTCATCACGCCGACGACCCCGGTGTGGCAGCTATGCCTGCCGATGGCCTTGTTCGGCGTCTCGAACGCCTGCCTATGGGCACCGTTGAGCGCCACGGCGACCCGCAACCTGCCGATGGCCTCGGCCGGGTCCGGCGCCGGGATCTACAACACGACGCGTCAGATCGGTGCCGTCCTCGGCAGCGCGGCGATCGCGGCCCTGATCCAGGCGCGGCTGACCGCCAACGGCATCGAGGGATCGTCGCAGGACCTGCAGGCGGCCGGGCAGAAGATGCCCGACGTCGTCCAGGGCCCGTTCTCCGACGCGATGGGCCAGACGCTCTACATGCCCGTCGCGGCATTCCTGCTGGGCCTGGTCCTGGTGCTGTTCCTGGCCCGGCCCACGCACGCCGGTCACGGCGGCAAGCCGGCCGCGACGGGGTCCGCCGAGCCGGTCGTCACCCCATAGGGCCGTAGCCCCGGCCGAAGGCACCCGCCGCTCTCCTAGAGTGGGTGGGTGCCTTCGTCCTTCGTGCTGACCCTGTCGTGCCCCGACCGCCCCGGCCTGGTGTTCGCCGTGACGCGGTGGATCGCCGAGGCAGGCGGCAACATCCTCGACAGCCAGCAGTTCACGGACACGACTGACGCAGAGTTCTTCCTGCGCGTGCACTTCGACTTCTCCGAGGCCCGCGAGCTCGCCTCGGTCTCGGCCGGCTTCGACCCCGTCGCGGCGGAGCACGCGATGACGTACCGGCTCGTGCGGGCCGAGCAGCCCCTGCGCACGCTGGTGCTCGTCTCGCGGGAGGGCCACTGCCTCAACGACCTGCTCTACCGGCAGAGCGCCGGCGCGCTGCACGTCGAGATCCCGGCCATCGTGTCCAACCATCCCGACCTCGGGCGGCTCGCCGGGGCGTACGACGTGCCGTTCCACCACGTGCCCGCCGGCGACAAGCCCGCGGCCGAGGCCCGTCTGCTCGCGCTGGTCGACGAGCTCGACATCGAGCTGGTCGTGCTGGCCCGCTACATGCAGATCCTGTCCGACGACCTGTGTCGCGCGCTCGAGGGCCGGGCGATCAACATCCACCACAGCTTCCTGCCGAGCTTCAAGGGCGCGCGGCCCTATCAGCAGGCCCACGACCGGGGCGTCAAGCTCATCGGCGCGACCGCGCACTACGTGACCGCCGAGCTCGACGAGGGCCCGATCATCGACCAGGGCGTCCTGCGCGTCGACCACCGGATGACTCCCGCCGACCTCGCGCGTGTCGGCCGCGACGTCGAGGCTCAGACCCTGTCCCGCGCCGTCCAGCTCCACGCCGAGTCGAGGGTCCTGATGAACGGCCCCAGGACCATCGTCTTCGACTGAGGCCGCGGGCCGAAGCCCCGGACGCCGCCTCCTGCGCTCCGGGCGACAGCACGCATCTCACCATGCGGCTCTGCGTCTCGGATCCTGAGATATGATCGGACGGCTGCGGAATCCGCCTAGTTTGAACGTCGGAGCGCGCACGGTGGCGTGCCCTGACCCCCTCTGAGGCCAGACATGAAGATCCTTTCCCGCGAGGCCGTGGCCGCGGCCATCGCCGTCGCCGCGAGCGCCGCGCTGCTGTCTGCGTGCGGCGGCGGCAGCAACGCCAGCGACGGCGCGCAGCTGTCGCTCGTCGCGTACTCCGTCCCCAAGGCAGCTGACGGCGCTGTCGAGAAGGCGTTCCAGAAGACGGCTGACGGCAAGGGAGTGACGTTCAAGGAGTCCTACGGACCCTCAGGCGACCAGAGCCGCGCCGTCGTCGGTGGGCTCAAGGCCGACCTCACGCACTTCTCCCTGAGCCCTGACACGACGCGCCTCGTCGACGAGGGCCTCGTCGCCGAGGATTGGGACCAGAACGACCACCGGGGCATCCTGTCGACCTCCGTCGTGTCGATCATCGTCCGCAAGGGCAACCCCAAGAACATCACGTCGTTCGCCGACCTCGCCAAGCCCGGCATCGGCGTCGTGACCCCGAACCCGGGCTCCTCGGGCTCGGCCCGCTGGAACATCCTGGCCGCGTACCAGGAGCAGATCGCGAACGGCGCCAGCGAGGCCCAGGGCGCGGCGTACCTCAAGAAGGTCTTCGCCAACGTCAAGGCGCTCCCGGGCTCGGGCCGCGACGCCACGACGGCCTTCCAGGGGGGCACCGGCGACGTGCTCCTGTCGTACGAGAACGAGGCGATCTTCGCCCGTCAGAGCGGTGAGGATGTCGACTACGTCATCCCGACGCACAACCTGCTGATCGAGAACCCGGGCGCAGTCACCAAGAAGGCCGTTCCTGCCGCCAAGAAGTTCCTCGACTTCGCGAGCAGCGCCAAGGGCCAGGGCATCTACGCCCAGTACGGCTTCCGGCCCGTCGCGTCCGTCCAGGGCGTCGACGTCGGCGAGGTCAAGGGCGCCAACGACCCGGCCAACCCGTTCCCGCAGATCGATGACCTCTTCACGATCGACAAGACGTTCGGCGGCTGGGAGGCCGTCAACAAGAAGTTCTTCGACGAGAAGGACGGGCTGATCACGAAGATCATCGCGCGGTCCGGCAAGTCGTGACTCCCGATGCTCCGCTCGCTGCGGAGGCCGCGCGCAGGCGTCGCCTCCGGAGCAGCACCTCGCTGACGCGGTCCTCAGCCCTCGGGCTGGGGGTCGCGTTGACCTGGTTCAGCATCCTGGTGCTGATCCCCCTCGCGCTGGTCGTCATCCAGTCGACCGAGGGCGGCTGGTCGACGTTCCGCGACACGCTCACGAGCCCCCAGACCGCCTCGGCCCTGCGTCTCACCGTGATGCAGGCGCTGTACGTGACGGCCGTCAACGTCGTGATGGGCACCCTCATCGCGTGGGTGCTCGTGCGGGACAGCTTCCCCGGCAAGCGCCTCCTCGAGGTCGTCATCGACATCCCCTTCGCGCTGCCCACGATCGTGGCCGGCCTGGTGCTGCTGAGCCTCTACGGACCGCAGAGCCCGCTCGGCATCAACGTCGCCAACACGGGGCGCTCGGTGTTCCTGGCCCTGCTGTTCGTGACGCTCCCGTTCGTCGTCCGCACAGTCCAGCCGGTCCTGATGGAGCTCGACCGCGACGTCGAGGAGGCCGCGGCGTCCCTCGGCGCCAGCCGCTTCACGACCCTGCGGCGCATCATCCTGCCCGCTCTCGCCCCGGCCATCACGGCGGGCGCCGCCCTGTCGTTCGCCCGCGGGATCAGCGAGTACGGCTCGCTGGTGCTGCTGTCGGGCAACCTGCCCAACCAGACGGAGGTCGCCTCGGTGCGGATCCTGACGTACATCGAGAACGGCAACGAGGCGGCCGCCGCCTCGGTCGCCGTGATCCTGCTGGTCGTCGCTCTGCTCGCGATCAGCCTGCTGCAGGTGCTGTCCTCGGTGGTGGCCCGCCGTGGCTAGCCTCACCGCGACGCCGGTGTCGGGAGATCCGTCGCCATCGGACGGCAACGACGCCGCGACGCCGGCACGACGCCGACCTCGTCGCCGCCGGCCACGCCCGACCTCAGGGACGTATGTCCGCCGGTTCATCGTGATCGGCTACCTGTTCCTGCTCGTGATCTGGCCCGTGGCACTCGTCGTGCAGAAGACGTTCGACGGGGGGCTCGTCAACCTGCAGACCGCGCTCCAGGACGCCGTCGTGACCGAAGCCCTGCAGCTGACCGTCATCGTGGCGCTGTGGGCCGTCGCGATCAACACGGTGTTCGGCGTCGGCATCTCGCTGCTCCTCGTCCGCTACGAGTTCCCGGGACGCGGTGTCCTGTCCGCGCTGATCGACCTGCCCCTGTCGGTCTCCCCCATCGTGGTGGGGCTCTCGCTCCTGCTCGCGTACGGCGGCACCAACGGAGCATTCGGCCCGACGCTCGAGAGCGCGGGACTGCAGATCGCGTTCGCGACACCGGGCATCGTCCTGGCCACCGCCTTCGTCAGCCTCCCGCTCGTGATCCGGGAGATCGTGCCGGTGCTGCACGAGATCGGGACGGAGCAGGAGCAGGCCGCCACGAGCCTCGGTGCGGGTCCCCTGCAGACGTTCCGCCGGATCACCCTGCCCTCAATCAAGTGGGCGCTCGTCTACGGCGTCGTGCTGAGCCTGGCCCGTGCGCTCGGCGAGTTCGGCGCCGTCAAGGTCATCTCGGGCAACATCGCCCAGCAGACCCAGACCGCGACGCTCGTCGTGGAGGAGAAGTACCAGGACTTCGAGCAGGGCTCGGCGTACGCCACGTCGTTCCTGCTCGCACTGATCGCGGTCGCGGCCCTCGTCGTCGTGACCATCCTTCGACCCAAGGACGACACTGATGGGGATTGAGATCCGCGGGATCAACAAGAACTTCGGCGACTTCGTCGCGCTGCAGGACATCGACCTGAGCATCCCCAGCGGCCAGCTCACGGCGCTGCTCGGACCCAGCGGCGGCGGCAAGTCGACGCTGCTGCGGATCGTGGCGGGCCTCGAGACGGCCGACAGCGGCACGGTCGAGATCGAGGGCGAGGACAAGACCCACCTGCCGGCGCAGAAGCGCAACGTCGGCTTCGTCTTCCAGCACTACGCCGCGTTCAAGCACATGACGGTCGCCAAGAACATCGCCTTCGGCCTCGAGATCCGCAAGAAGCCCAAGGACGAGGTCAAGGCACGCGTCACCGAGCTGCTCAAGCTGGTCCACCTCGAGCAGTTCTCACACCGCCTGCCGTCGCAGCTGTCCGGGGGCCAGCGTCAGCGCATGGCCCTGGCCCGGGCCCTCGCGATCGAGCCCAGCGTGCTGCTGCTGGACGAGCCGTTCGGCGCCCTCGACGCCAAGGTCCGCAAGGAGCTGCGGGACTGGCTGCGGCGCCTCCACGACGAGGTTCACGTGACGACCGTCTTCGTGACGCACGACCAGGAGGAAGCCCTCGAGGTCGCCGACAGCCTCGTCGTGATCAACGAGGGTCGCATCGAGCAGATCGGGACGCCCGACGACCTGTACGACCGGCCGGCCAGCGACTTCGTGCTGTCGTTCCTCGGGCCCGTGACGCGGCTCGGCGATCACCTGATCCGCCCGCACGACATCGACATCACCCGCTACGAGCACGCCGCGACGGCGTCCGGGCCGATCACCCGGTGGACGCGGGTCGGCTTCGAGGTGCGGCTCGAGGTCACCCCGACCGACGTGCCGCACGACGAGCCGGTCCAGGTCGTCGTCACGCGGGCGGAGGCCACCGCGCTGCAGCTCCACGAGGGCGCCCTGGTGTGGCTGCGCCCGCGCGTCGGCGCGGAGCACGTCAGCCGCTGACTGGCGCAAACCCACCCGCGACTGGCGCAGAAGCGGACGACACGCCGTCTCATTTTCTTCAGCTTGCGCCACTCGCGGGCTGGGTTGCGCCAGTCGCTGTGCGCTTCTGCACCGTCAGGCCGATCGCGAACACCACCAGGCCCAGCGAGGCCAGCACGACACCGACCAGGCTCGTGGCCCGGTAGCCGTACCCGGCCTCGATGATGACCGAGCCGAAGAACGCGCCGAGGCCGTTGGCGATGTTGAGCGCTGAGTGGTTGAGCGCGGCCCCGAGCATCTGGGCTTCACCGGCGGCGTCCATCAGCCGGATCTGCAGGTTGATCGCCACGATCGATCCGAGCGCACCGACCGCGAAGACCAATGCCAGCGCCGGGACGACCTGCGCCGCGACGAAGTAGAACGCGACGAGCACGACCGACGTGGCCACGAAGCCGTACAGGACCGAACGCTCGACGTTCCAGTCCGCCAGCCGGCCCGCAGCCCACGACCCGAGCACCGAGCCGAGCCCGAACGCGAGGGTGAACATTGCGATCCACGAGCTCGACAGGTCCGCGACCTTGGTGACGATCGG
The DNA here is from genome assembly GCA_025965175.1 of Aeromicrobium sp. Lineage (GTDB taxonomy): Bacteria > Actinomycetota > Actinomycetes > Propionibacteriales > Nocardioidaceae > Aeromicrobium. The sequence goes on along the minus strand of JAOPXL010000105.1, from coordinate 1,207 downwards.
CGCGATGTAGCTGTACATCGCGAACAGGCCGCCGAAGCCGACCATGCCGGCCGAGACCGCGAACAGCACCTGCGGACGCTTCAGCGCCGACAGCTCACCGCGCAGCGAGGCATCGGTGTTGGCCGGCGAGTGCGGGACGAACAGGAAGATCATGAATGCCGCGGCGATCGCGATGACAAGCACGGCCCAGTACGCGCTGCGCCACCCGAGCGTCTGGCCCAGGATCGTGCTGGCCGGCACCCCGGCGACCGTGGCGACCGACAGCCCCAACATGACCGAGCTGACCGCGCGGCCCTTGAACTCCGGACGGACCAGCGACGCCGCCAGCAGCGAGGCGACGCCGAAGTACGCGCCGTGCGGCAGGCCCGCGACGAAGCGAGCCGCCATGACGGGGAGATAGCCGCTGGCCACCGCGGTGATCGCGTTGCCGACACCCAGCGCCAGGATCAGCCCGATCGCGAGCTCCTTCTTGGGCAGCCGAGCGCCGAGCGACACGATGATCGGGGCGCCGACCACGACCCCGAAGGCGTACGCCGTGATGATGTGACCGGTCTGGGCGTTGGTGCGGTGGATGCCGTCGGCGATCTCCTCCAGCAGACCCATCGTCATGAACTCGGTCGTGCCGATCGCGAAGCCGCCGAGCGCCAGGGCGAGCAGCGCCAGTGTCACGTACTTGGTGGACGCGGGGCGGGTCGTCTCGATGGCGGTCACACGTGTGTTCAAGTGGTCACCGGCCAGTGTTGTTCCCGCCGTGTGCTACTTCACGCCGGCACCCGGCTGGGTCCGGGACGACTCGCAGACAGTCGCCCCGGACACCTGGGAAGAGTCCGGCCCCCTCAGTTCATGACGCGATACGCCACGACGGTCACACCAGGCGCGCGGACAGGTCCTGCAGCACGCCGGTGAACGTGCCGGACGGACGCATCACGGCGTTGACCTTGTCGCTGTCGGGGTGGAAGTAGCCGCCGATGTCGGCCGGCTTGCCCTGCACCGCGAGCAGCTCGTCGACGATCTTCTGCTCGTTGGACGTCAGGTCGCTTGCGACGTCCGCGAACGCGGCCGCGAGGTCGGCGTCCTCGGTCTGCGCCGCGAGCTCCTTGGCCCAGTAGAGCGCGAGGTAGAAGTGGCTGCCCCGGTTGTCGATCGTGCCGAGCTTGCGGCCCGGCGACTTGTTCTCGTCGAGGAACGTGCCGGTCGCCCGGTCGAG
>JAOPXL010000088.1 GCA_025965175.1 Aeromicrobium sp. | reverse complement strand
CTGACCGCCCCTACGCTGCGCGGGGTTGTCGACGGACGAACCTGGCGTGGCGGCGAGGTCGCTGCCGGGGATCGACCCGAGGTGGCGGGATGATCTCGACGACGCCGTCGGGGGCCACCCGGGCACGCCTCGCACCACGCCGGCGGCCTGTCGCATCCCGCCCACACGCAGCCGCGGTCGCGGGCGGCCAGCGCCAGCCGCTGGTGACGGTCGTAGAGCCGCTTGGACAGGCCTACGTCGGTGACCCGGGACTCGGTGTCCAGGAACAGCGCGACCAGGTGGGCGTTGCACGCCATCGGCTGGGCCGCGGCAGCGGACACGTCGTCGCCGGAGGACGTCCGCGCCGTGCCGCGCCCGGCCCGCAGCACCTCGACGTCGACGTTGACCGTCACGGTCGCGGCCAGTCCCCCGGCCTGGGGCAGCGCGTCCTGCGGCAGGTGGTCGATCAGCTCCAGGAACGCCAGCCCGAGTTTCTGCGTGTGTGGCAACGCCTTGAAGTCCCCCACCGTCATGGCGTGACGGGACGCATTGGCCTCGGTCCGCCGCGGTGCGGTGATGCCCTCGAGGGCGGCGCGCAGCTTCGCGGCGTAGTCGTCCGGGATGACCCCGGCGACCCGAGTGGTGCCGTCACCGCGGCGGTGCAGTGCCAGGCGGGTCGCGTCCCAGGCCTTCTTCTCCTCCTCGGCGAGCTTGCGGCCCAGATAGTCCTCGACTCCCTCGGGGTCGATGACCTCCAGCACCCGGTTGGCCAGCGCCTTCAACCCGTGCAGGTCGTGCTCGGGAGCGAGCGCGATCAGGTGCGCCTCGACGGCCGTCCGCTGCTCGTCGGTGCACCAGTCGGGCAGCGCGGTGATCGCCTTCATGATCACCGCGGCCTGCTCGGTCGAGATCTTGCCCAGCGCCCACACGACCCGCGTCGCCTCGGTGCTGGCCGTCGTCATCCGTGCCAACGCCATCAGGCGCCCCGCATCGGACCTTGCGACCCCGGTCAGGTTCGCGTACCAGGCTGTCGTCGACGTCGACCCGTCCTCGGTGGCCAGCCCCATGTCATCGGCCGAGCCCAGCAGCCGGGAGGCCAGCGCATCCAGCGCAGTGCGGGTGGTCTGCACCGCGACAGCGACCTCCCGCAGCTCCGAACCGGTCAAAGCCTAGACGCCTACTCGGACAGGCCCCGCCCAAGGCCGATGCGGAGTCAGATCGCCTGCGGATACGCCACGAACAACACCACCGCCAGCACGGCCGCCCCGAGGTAGACCATCGCCATGAACAACGCGCCGAAGCGCGGCCGGAGCCGCAACATCCCGCGCAGCGCCAGCAGCAGCGCAGCGGCCGGCATCAGCACCCAACCGAGCCCCCATGCGGTGTCGAACACGTCCTGCGGCCACGGATCACCGGCGCCGGACACGACGGCCGCGACCAGCAGGACGTACCACGGGAACAGCATCGGGATCGATCCGCGCAGCGCCGCACCGGTCGCCATCCACAGGCCCGACCGCATCGACGCGGGCACCCGCGCCTCGGGGCGGGGCTCTCCCACCGGCGGTCCACCCATCAGGGAGAAGTAGGTCTGCCGATGCAGCAGGAGGTACGCCGCCGCGACCGCGACGGCGAGAATCCACCACGGCGTGCCGCTGGCGTCCCGCCACGGCGACGGCCGGTACGTCTCGGGGACCAGGTCCGTTGTCGCGCCGATCAGTCCCGGCACCAGCGCGACGAGGAAGGCACTCAGCCCAAGACCGAGCGCGTACGACCCGAACCGGCTCCAGCGGGTCACGACGAACCCACCGCCGGGGGTAGCCGACGGGTCCACGGGGCGCGGCGGGTCCAGCCGCGGCAGGCTCATCGGCGCGACGGCCGGCGACAGGTCAGCGGCTTCCAACGCGGCCAGCATCTGCTCGACCGACTGGTAGCGCTGCGTCAGGTCGACCGCCATCGCCCGCTGCACGACCGCCGCGAGGGATGCCGACACCTCCGGCGCCAGCGCCCGTGGATCGGGGCGCGGGTGGTTGCGGTGAGCCAGCAGCTGCATGCCCAGCGCACCTTCGAACGGAGGCTTCCCGGTCAGGCACTCGTACAGCAGGCACCCGACTGAGTAGATGTCGCTGCGCTCGTCCGAGTGACCGTCGAACTGCTCGGGCGCCATGTAGTGCGGCGTCCCGGCGACGGTCGCAGTCGCGTCGGACGCGGCCCGGGCGATGCCGAAGTCGACGATCTTGATGCCGCCCTCGGGGGTCACCAGGACGTTGGCCGGCTTGATGTCGAGGTGCAGGATGTCGGCGTGGTGGCACGCGGCGAGCCCCTCGAGCACCCCGCGGACGACGGTCACCGATCGCAGGCTCGGCCCCTGGGTCGCGAGCAGGTTGCGCAGGGACGTGCCCTCGACCAGCTCCATGACTAGGTGCGGGGTGACCTCGCCGTCGCCGTCGGTCATGTGGACCAGGTCGTGAACCGTGACGACGTTGGGGTGCGAGACCCGGGCGAGGGTCGCCACCTCGCGGGTGATGCGCAGCATGGCTCGCGGGTCGTCGGCGACGAAGTGGGAGAACCGCTTGATCGCGACCTCCCGCTGCAGCTGGGAGTCGCGGGCGCGGAACACGACGCCGTGGTTGCCGGCGCCGATCCGCTTGAGCAGCTCGAAGCGCTCACGGACGGGCACGGTCGGCGGCGGGCCCGGCACCGGGGTCGTGGCGAGAGGATCGGGCATGTGGCGAATCCTCCTGCTCCGGGCGCGCGGGGCCCCTCATCTTGACGTTACGTCGTGCAGGTCCATTGTTCCTAGTGCCTGGTCAGGCCCTGCAGGTGCACCGTGCCCGCATGGTCCAACGCTGCGGTGACCCGCACGCCCGCCAGCGCCAGGACGGCTCCCGCATGGATTGTGGTCCAGTCGTCGCCGTCGATCCGCTGGCCGTCGAGGGTCGTCCCGTTGGTGCTGCCGAGGTCCTTGACCTGCCACTGCACCCCCTGCAGCCGGATCGCCGCGTGCCGGAACGACACCTCCGGCTCGGCGAACGTCACGGGGCTCTCCGGCAGCCGGCCGAGCACGGCACCGGCACGTCCGATCGTGTACGTCCGGCCGTTCCGCTCCAGCCGCAAGCCGCTGGCGACGTTCATGGTCGGGGCCTCGTCGAGATCCGGCACCAGCGCCGGGAAGCTCGCTGTCGCGGCGGGGTCGAGCCTCGGCGCCGGTCGCTGCGGCGCGGCCGGGACCTCGGCTGCCGCCGGGACCGCGTCCCACCCGACGGCCGGCCGCCTGTCCCGCTGCGCCGGGTCGGCGCGACCCGTCCCCCTAGCCGGCGGGATCCAGCCGGACCGCAGACCGGGGTCGACCTCGACCGTGACCCGCACCTGCCGCGGCACGGCCCAGCCGGTCCGCTCGGCGTGCGCGGCGTAGAGCCGGGCCCCGTCCTCCCCCAGCCGGTCAAGGTCACCGTCGGGATCGAGCCGCTCGAGGTCCTCCGGCGCGACCCGGACCGTCAAATCGCTGAACGCCAGGCGCTCACCGCTGGGCATCACGACGTGCTGCGCGGTCAGGGCACGCACGAACCGGCGGCGCAGCACTGCCGACGACCCCGTCGGGTAGGACACCAGCTTGGCGGCGACCTCGGTCGCGGCGGCCTTCTTGGAGCTCGTGCCGAAGATGCTCTGCGCGACGCGCAGCGCGATGTACACGACGGCGGCGAAGACGACCACGATCAGCAGGTCGAAGGTCAGTGCGGAGAGTGTGCCCATGGCATCATCGTCAGGGTCGTGGGCGGCTCCGGTCGAGCCGCGGCGGAACACGTTCCAAGTCAAGAGAGTCCAGGAGGGCCCGCGTGCTGCACATCGCCTGGTCGGCCGGCGAGCAGTACTCCGGGGAGGCCACACTCGAGGTGGGCGCCACCCTCGTGCTCGCGCGCCGGATGAACCTGCCGGAGCAGCAGCCGCTGGTTGCCGAGACGATCGACGGCTCGACGTACATCTTCGTGCGGCTGCCCTACGTCAGCGATCCGGCGCTGGTCGTCACCGCGACCGCCGGCCAGCCGGTCGTCTACCGCGGGCAGCGCGACAACGGGGCGATCGTCGAGCTCACGACCCCCTCCGGCGGGTCCAGCACCCCTGCGCCAGGGCAGAAGGTGTCGCTGACCCGCTCCGGCTCGCGGGTCGAGCTGAGGTTCCCCGACCTCACGTTCACCGCCGTCCTGCGGTTTGACTCCCCCACCGCCCTCCTGCCGGACTCCGGCACGATCCAGCTCGACCTCGCCACGCTGCAGCAGAGCGACGCCTGGCTGGTTGCGGCGATCGCCGTCGCGCTCTCCCCCGACCACGGCGTCGTAGCGCACGGCGATCTCAAGCGGGCGTTCGCCCTGTGGCGCGGGATCGAGCTGCCCAGCGACGGTGGGTTCGACCGCAACGTCCTGCGCCCCGCGATCGAGTCACGTGGCCTCGAGCTGCCCGGCCCGCGGCTCAACAAGATCGTCTACCTCGTCGAGCGGTGCCGGCGGACGTCGGAGTTCCCGGATCGGCTGCTCCAGGACGTACGCGCGAGGTTGCGCGCAGCCGATCTCGACGCCACGCCCCCTACGCGCCCGTCACGAGGAGATCACCCATGAGCCGCACCGCCCTGACCGACGGGTCCGTCCGCTACTCCCCCAATCTGGCGCACCGCAGCAAGCGGAAGATCTCCGCCGGCCAGTACCTCGTCCCGCTCGGGGTGTGCGGGTCCGTCGGGCTTGCCTCCGCGCACCGCCTCGGTGCCGGGGCCGCCCTGCCCATCGCCGGCGTCACCGCCGTCATCACCCTCCTCGTCGTGCTCCTCTGGCGCCTGACCCTGCCGCGCGCCATGAGCGTCACCGTGACCGCCTCCGACATCACGTACCGCCGATACGGCCGCAAGGACACCGTCCGGCGCGACGCAAGCACACGCAGCGCCGCACGCATGCTGGTGCTCAACACCGGCGTGCGGGCCCCCTACCTGGTCGTCGCGGGCGACAGCGGCAACTTCCTGCTCAACACCGACATGTGGGCCGACGACGACCTGCTGGACATCGCCGCCGCCATCCCGGAGGCGAACCAGGACCCCGACATCGCCGTCGTGGACGCCAAGCAGATGGAGACCGAGTTCCCCGGCGTCCTCCCGGCATACACCGCCCATCCGAACCGGACCGCACTGCTGACCCTGGCCGCGCTCATCCCGATCACCGTGGCCGGCATGTGGCTCCTCGGGACCCTGACCGACGACTCGGACGACCTCGGCAACGACTCCGACGACACCAGTCAGTCGACCGTCCGAGGAGAGCTGACCGACGCCGAGGCCCGGAGGCAGAATCGCCTGCAGGACCAGGTGCAGGACGTCGTCGCCCCCGACCGCACATGGTCCGATGGCGGGGCCCGTCTCGGCGAGTGCGGCGAAGGCGCGTGGCAACGCCTGCTGGAGTGGAGCACCCAGAGCACCGACACGTTGCTGGATGCCCGCATGAATGCCGCCGTCGACGACCTCGCGACGCAGGCAGGGATGGTCGCCACGATGGACCAGACCAGTGCGACCGTCCACACGCTGGCCTTCCAGGACGACGACACCGGAGCATTCCTGCGAGTCCAGGGCGACGGCCAGACGGCGACGGTCACCACCGGCAGTGCCTGCGTCGAGCCGAGGTAGCTTCCGCTCCGGGCCTGTGGATGAGGGCTGCGGACTCGCTGACAGACTCGACCCCATGACCTGGGACGAGCTGTGTGACGCTCTCGACGAGATCGGCCTCGAGCCGCAGGGCGAGCAGCGCCTGGCCGAGTACCACCGCCTGCTCGCCACCTTCCTCCCCGGTCAGGAGGGCCGTGCCGAGACGTTGGCCCGCCTCGCCGAGGAGGAAGGCGCACTCGGCCGGCCCGACGAGGCCCGTGCGACGTACCAGCGGGCGATCGACGACGGCGGGCGGACGATCCTGGACCCCCTGGTCGGGCTCCTCGACCTGAGCCTCGAGCACGGGGCCGACGACGCCGACGACCTCCTCGCCGCGTTGCTCACCCGGAGCCGCGCCGACCGGCTCGTGATCGGCGACTACGAGTGGATCGGGGAGTCCCTCGAGGAGGCCGGCCGCGTGCGCGAGGCGCTGCGCTGGTTCACCATCCCGCTGCGCGACATCCAGCCCGGCGACATCGACCTCATGCCCGTCGTCTGCCTCGACGGCCGGTGGCGTGTCCGCCGCGCGCTCGACCTCCCCATCGACGCCTACGACGACGCGCACGACGTCTGGCACGAGGTCAACGACCCCACGAGCTGAGCTCAGGCTCGCAGGACAGCTTGCGCGACGCCCGTCCTGCGGCAGCAACACCACAGGAAGAGCCACACGGTTCGCAACGTGCTCCTCGGCCCTGTGGACGCCGGCCGGCATCACCACTCAAACCAGGCGCCCCATCATCAGCAGCACCAGCACCACGACCCCGCCCACGGCCAGGCCGCCGATGGCCAGTCCGGCGAAAGCCGCAGGACCCCGAACGATCCGTCCTCGCGTCCGCCATAGGTCTTCCTGAAGCCCGTGGCGTGGATTCGCCCGCGCATCAACGTCGCCCGGCCCGACCACGAAGGCTGCGGGATCGCACCGCCCCGCCAGCTGATGTTGCGGGACTCGGCGAGGATCGTCATCCGCCCGTGAGCCTCGTCGAGCCGCACGCGGTGCGCCACCAGGAACGTGACCCCGCCCTTGGCGGCCGGCCCCACCAGGTCATGTCCGAGATGTCCCGCTCGAGACGGAACCCGTCGTCGGTCTCGGTCAGTTGGTAGCCGGTGTCGACAGCTCGCCGGCGGACGTCGTCGATGAGCGAGTTCCTGCTGAGCATGGCGACAGTCCATCACGAGACCGGCGGTCGGGTGCGCCGACTCAGTCGACCGTGATGACGATCTTGCCGCGGGTGTGACCGCTCTGGTTCTCCTCCCACGCCTTCTGCGTGTCGGCGAGCGCGTACGTCGAGGCGATCTCGACCGTGAGGGTGCCGTCGTCGAACAGGCTGGCGAGCTCGTTGAGGTCGTCGACGTCGGGGCTCACGAAGACGTACTGGCCGCCCATGTCCTTGACCGCGGGGTCGATGATCGAGACGATCCGCCCCGTCGACGACTCGGCGAGCAGATCGGGGCTCACGCCGAGATCCGCGCCGTTGAGGTCCAGCACCGCGGTCACGCCTTCGGGGACCACCGACCGCACGCGATCGACGAGCCCCTCGCCGTACGTCAGGGGCTCGGCTCCCAGGCCCCGGAGGTAGTCGTGGTTCGCCTCCGACGCAGTGCCGAGGACGCGGGCACCGAGAGACGTCGCGATCTGGACCGCGAAGGAGCCGACGCCGCCGGAGGCACCGTGGATCAGGACGGTGTCGTCCGCCCCGACATCCAGCGCGTGGACGAGGCACTGGAACGCTGTGAGTCCGGCCAGCGGGATCGCGGCCGCCTCGGCGAAGCTCGCGTTGACGGGCTTCTTCGCGACGGTACGGATCGGGGCCGCGACCTTCTCGGCGTACGTCCCTCCACGGACCGCGTCCTTGCGGACGTAGCCGAAGACCTCGTCGCCGGGCGCGAGGGTCGTGACCGCCGGTCCGACCGCCTCCACGACCCCGGACACGTCCCAGCCCGGTGTGGCCGGGAAGAACACGTCGAGCGCGCTGTCGAGCCCACCGGAGGCGACCTTCCAGTCGACCGGGTTGACCGAGCTCGCCCTGACCTGGACCTTGACCCAGTCGGGGCCGATCTTGGGCTCGTCGACGTCGGTCAGCTCGAGCACCTCAGGGCCCCCGTAGGAGCCGTAGGTGATCGCCTTCACCTCAGAGTCGCTCGTCGTCGCTCTTGGGGGCGAGCTCGTCGATGCTCTCCTCGATGTCGGGACCGGTGCTGAAGACGATCTCGTCATCGGTCTCGAAGGAGCCCGCGGGAGCCGTGGGCGTCGGCGCGGGGGGCGGAGCAGCCGACGCGTCGTTGGGGTCGTCCACCGAGGCGTCGGGGACGCTGCTCGTGGCATCGCGGACGATCTCCTCGGCCCGCTGCACGACGTCCTTGACGCGCGGATCCTCGGTCACCTTGGTCGCGGCCTCGCGGACCAGGTCCTCGGCCCGGGCGGTCGCCTGCTGGACACGGGGATCGGTCTTGACCTGGTTGGCGGTGTCGACGATCTGCTCGTACCGCTCACGGCCGGCCTTGGCGCCCAGGACGTAGCCACCGGCGAAGGCGGAGAGCAGGGTCAGCTTCTTGATGGGGTGCTTGAAGATGCGCATGGCTCGACGTTACCCACCCGGGCGCGGCTTCACGCGCCGAGGAGCCCCCGGATGTCATCACTGGTCAGGGCACCGGACAGGGCGGCTCTCCCGTCCATCACGGCATCGAACAATGCCGACTTCCGGGCCTTGAGCTCCATGACCTTCTCCTCGATCGTGTCGATCGAGACGAGGCGGTAGACCATCACGGGCCTGGTCTGCCCGATCCGGTGCGCGCGATCGACCGCCTGCGCCTCGGCGGCGGGGTTCCACCACGGGTCGAGGACGTAGCAGTAGTCCGCCTCGACCAGGTTGAGCCCGACGCCACCGGCCTTGAGGCTGATGAGGAACACCTTGGTCCGGCCCGAGGTGAACGTCTCGACCGCCGCGGACCGGTCGCGGGTCCGGCCGTCGAGGTAGGAGTAGTCGATGTCGGCGTCCTCGAGCCTGGCCCGCACCCGGGCAAGATAGGACGTGAACTGGCTGAAGACCAGCGCGGCATGTCCCTCCGCCGTGATCTCCTGAAGGTGCTCCATCAGGACGTCGATCTTGGCCGACCCGACGCCGTCGTGCTCCTCGTCGACCAGGCCCGGGTCGAGGCTGAGTAGGCGCAGCTTCGTCAGGGACCGCAGCACCTCGAACCGGTGGTCGGACGACTCGTCGGCCAGCAGGCCCATGACCTTCTGGCGCTCGCGCTGCAGGTGGGTCTGGTAGATCCGCGCGTGCTTGGGGCTCAGCGCGACATCCAGCACCTGCTCGGTCTTGGGTGGCAGGTCCGACGCCACCTCCTCCTTGGTGCGTCGCCGCATCAGCGGGCGGACCCGGCGCTGCAGGCGGGCGAGCTGGTCCTTGCCGTGCCCCGCCTCGATCGGCCGTTGGTAGCTCTCGGCGAACCGGTTCGGGTCCGGGTAGAGGCCCGGGGCGACGATCGACAGCATCGACCAGAGGTCCATCAGGGAGTTCTCCAGCGGGGTGCCGGTGATCGCGAGCTTGAACGGGGCGTCGAGACGTCGCGCGCACTGATAGGTCTTGCCCTGGTGGTTCTTGACGAACTGGGCCTCGTCCAGCAGCAGCCCCGCCCAGGGCCGAGCGGCGTACGCCTCGTGCTCGAGGCGGAACAAGGCGTAGGACGTCACGACCAGGTCCGCTCCCTCGACGGCGTCGCCGAGCTCGGTGCCGCGGCGGGCGCGCGTGCTGGAGATCGTCGCAACCTTCAGCCCGGGGGCGAACCGCTCGGCCTCACGGGCCCAGTTGCCGACGACGCTGGTGGGTGCGACGACGAGGAACGGTCCGCTCCCGCGTTCGACCTGGCGCACGATCATCGCGAGGGCCTGCACGGTCTTGCCGAGCCCCATGTCGTCGGCGAGGATCCCGCCCAGCCCGTGGTCGGCCAGGAAGCTCAGCCACGCGTAGCCATCGAGCTGGTAGGGCCGGAGCTCGGCGCGCAACCCTTGCGGGACGTCCAGGGCCGGGACCTCCTCGAGCGAGGCGAGGGCGTCGACCGACGCCTGCCACGAGGCGGCCTGGCGGTCCACGGTGCCGAGTCGCAGGAGCTCCTCCCACAACCCGGCGTGGAACCGGTTGACCCGGAGCTGCTCGCTGCGCCGGTCGGTGAGCTCGCGCGCCTCTTGGATGAGCTCGCGGAGCTGGACCAGCTCGGGCCGGTCGATCGACAGATAGGTGCCGCTGAGCAGGACCACGTGGGACTCCCCCGCCGCCAGCGCGGCGAACAGCGGCCCGAAGTGGACCCGCTCCCCGTCGATCGTCACCGTCACGGCGAGGTCGTACCAGTCGCTGCGGGGATCCTTGCCGTCCTCGAGCGAGATGTGGACGACCGGGGCCGTGTTGGCCAGGCGGTAGTCGGGACGGTCGCCGACGGTGTGGACGTCGACGCCGGCGGCGTCCAGCGCCGGGACGACGTCCTCGCTCAGCACCACGGCCGGGTAGCCGTCGAGCGTTGCCTTCGGCAGCACCCTTGCCCGGCCCGCGGCGTCCGTCGTGGCCGGCAGGCCGGCCGGGGGCACGAACGCGTCGATCAGCTCCCGCTCGGCCGCCCGGTCGCGAAAGGTCTCGAGCCCGATCCAGCCGGTGCGCCGGACCTCGCCGTCGATCTCGTAGGCGAAGCCCCACACCACCTCGGCCGACAGGCCGTCGTGCGTGACCGTGACGGACAGCCGCGGCGGGACGATCTCGGGCACGTCGATGCGCGGGTCGACCCGCACCGACCCGACGGCACGTTGCAGCCGTGGGTAGAAGTCGCGGAGGAACTCGCCGGCCTCGGCCTCCGGCACGCGCACGCCGCGCCGGTTGACCACGAGCGTGCGCAGCGCCTGGTCCAGCGGCTGCTCGAAGGCTGCGAGCCACAGCCGGGTCGGACGGTCGTCGTCGTCCCACGCGGCGATGCCGTGGGCCGGCAGGCCGATCAGCATCGCCCGGTCGTAGGCCCACGCGTCGGCGATGTCGTCGTCGGACAGGTTGGCCGCGACCACGAGCCCGCCCTCCTCCGGGGTCACCTCGACGCTGACCGTCACGGTCTTGTCGAGGATGTGGACCTCCGCGCCATCGGGCCCCAGCAGGGTGACGCCGGCTTGACGCAGCTCGTCGAAGACCCGCCAGGCGTCGCGGGTCAGACCACCGAGGTTGATCGACCCGTCGGACCGGCGGACGTGGGAGTAGTGGTCGCGCACCGCCAGCGGGAGCTCGGCCAACGCCTCCACCTGCGGGTAGCCGCTCAGGCCCCGGGCCGAGGCCTCGACGTCCGACCACGTCGCGCCGGTCTTGATCCACTTGCCCTTGGACCCCCGCTTCAGCGGCCGCGCGGACATCAGGGCGTCGCCCTGGAAGTGGGACGGCGACAGGTCGATCCGCAACGCCCAGTCCGTGCGCGTGAGGGACGTCGATCCCCCGACCAACGGGGCGAGGGCTGAACGCCACTGGGGGGCGGACGGCCGAGCCTGCGCGCGTCGACGCCATGAGTCCTGCGGCAGGCCCAGTGGCTGGCCGGGCTCGGGATCAGGCTCGAGGTCCTCGACCGGCCCGCGTACCGCGCTGATCAGCGCCACGGCGTGCTTGCAGTTGAACCTCACGAAGCAGCTGCAGGTCGCCAGGATGTGCGTGGCGCCCGCCTTCGTCTGGCGGACCCCGACGGTGGTGGAGTAGGACTCCGGGTCGGAGCCCTGCACCTCCGCGGTCGCGGTGCTGCCGTCGGCCTCGACGCTCTGGATCGTGACCCGTCCCGCCTGGGCGTACGACTTGCCGCGCGAGAGCGAGCCCGAGTCGAACACACGCCGCAGCTCACCGTCAGTGAGGGAGGCGATCGTCTGAGAGGTCACCTTCGTGAGGTTAGTCGGCCAGTCCGACAGCGACCGGATCGACCGCCGCGATGCCGGACCCACCCCCCGGCCGGTGCACCAGTCGCCCTACCAGCGAGGTTAGGGCGACCCCTGCACCGCCACCCCGCCGGAAGGGCGACCCCCGCACCGCCCGGAGTCAGCTTTCGGGGGGTGAGGACTCCGCCACCGCATCGGCCAGCCGCTCGGCCAGGCCGCTGGCGCGCAGCACCCGGGTCGCGATCGCCCGGCGGACGGCGTCCTCGGACCCGATCAGCGTCACCGTGGTCTGCGCGCGGGTCAGCGCGGTGTAGAGCAGCTCCCGGGTCAGCAGCCGGGACTCGTCCCCCGGCAGCAGCACCGTCACGTGCTCGAACTGGCTGCCCTGGCTGCGGTGGACCGTCATGGCGTACGCCGTCTGCACCGCGCCCAGCCGTGACGGCGCGAACCGGCGTCGCTCCTGCTCGGCCACCACGACGGCCAGTCCCTCGCCGGCCGGGACCGTGACGCCGGTGTCGCCGTTGTAGAGCCGCAGCCCGCGGTCGTTCTCCGTGACCAGCACCGGACGTCCGGCGAACCACGGCCGCCCCAGCATGTGCCCGGCGTCCTCGTCGAGCCACCGCTCGACCTGCGCGTTCCAGGTCTCGGCGCCG
>JAOPXL010000075.1 GCA_025965175.1 Aeromicrobium sp. | reverse complement strand
CGGGGACCCTCTCATCCCCGGGTCGTCCGGCTCACCGATTTCGTCGGCCGTGTCCCCATGCGGCACCGGCAAGTCATCACGTACACACATCTGAGGAGACACCACACTCGTGGCAGTCAAGATTCGCCTGAAGCGTATGGGCAAGATCCGTACCCCGTTCTACCGCATCGTCGTCGCCGACTCGCGCACCAAGCGTGACGGTCGCGTGATTGAGGAGATCGGCACGTACAACCCGAAGGCCGACCCGTCGATCATCACGGTCGACGGCGAGCGCGCGCAGTACTGGCTCGGAGTCGGCGCGCAGCCGACCGAGGCCGTTGCCGCGCTGCTGAAGATCACCGGTGACATCGGTGGCAACAACACCATGAAGTTCGCCGAGGAGAAGCGCAGCAAGGAAGACATCTTCCAGGACGCGCTGAAGGACCTCCACAGCGAGCCCAAGGCCGAGGCCACGACCAAGAAGGCCGCCACCAAGAAGGCGGAGCCCAAGGTCGAGGAGCCCAAGGCCGAGGAGGCCCCCGTCGAGGAGGCCAAGGCTGAGGAGCCTGCCGCCACCGAGACACCGGCCGAAGACACCAAGGCCTGATCATGGCCGCGCCGCTCATCGAGGTCATCGAGCATCTCGTCGCCGGCATCGTCGACAACCCCGACGACGTCAACGTCCGCGCCAAGCAGACGCGTGGCGGCGAGCTGTTCGAGGTCCGGGTCAATCCCGAGGACCTCGGCAAGGTCATCGGCCGTCAAGGCCGTACGGCCACTGCCATCCGCAAGGTCGCGGGTGCTATCGCCGGACACGGCGGAGCACGCATCGACTTCGTGGACGTCGATCGCCGGAGCTGACCATGCAGGTCGTCATCGGCCGCATCGGTCGTGCTCACGGCATCCGCGGTGAGCTCAACGTCGACATCCGTACGGACGAGCCCGAGCGTCGTTTCGCTCCGGGCTCGTCCGTCGTCTGTGGGGGCCGCACGCTGACGGTCAAGCAGTCCCGACACCACGGCGGGCGCCTCGTCGTCTCGTTCGAGGAGGTCCCGGACCGCAACGCGGCCGAGCTCCTGCACGGCACGGTCCTCGAGGCAGAGATCGACCCGCAGGACACTCCCGACGACCCCGACGAGTTCTACGACCATCAGCTGGTCGGGCTCGCGGTCCGGGCCGGCGACACCGTGGTCGGGACCGTCACGGGACTCGTGCACCTTCCCTACCAGGACACCCTCGCCGTCGCGATCGACGGTCGCGAGGTGTTCATCCCGTTCGTGACCGAGCTCGTGCCGCTCGTGGACGTCGCCGCCGGTTTCGTCACGGTCGCGGACGTCGAGGGACTGCTGGACCCGGCGAAGGCGGAGAACGCCGTGTCGGACATCGACACCAACTGAGGGACACCCTGATGCGCATCGACGTCGTCTCGATCTTCCCGGCGTACCTCGACGCGCTCCAGCTCTCGCTCGCCGGCAAGGCGCAGTCCGCGGGGCTGCTGGACATCGTGGCGCACGACCTGCGTGAGTTCACTCGCGACAAGCACCGCAGCACCGACGACACCCCCTACGGCGGCGGCGCCGGCATGGTCATGAGAGCCGAGCCGTGGGGCGAGGCCCTCGACGCCCTGACCGGTGAGGACACCGTCGTCGTGGTGCCGACTCCGTCGGGCCGGCCCTTCACGCAGCGCGACGCCGAGCGGCTCAGCGCCGAGCAGCACCTGTTCTTCGCGTGCGGCCGCTACGAGGGCATCGACCAACGGGTCATCGACCACGCCTCGACGCGGTGGCGTGTCGAGGAGATCTCCCTCGGCGACTTCGTCCTCAACGGGGGAGAGGTCGCGGCCCTTGCGATGATCGAGGCGATCGTCCGGCTGGTGCCGGGCTTCATGGGCAACCCCGCCTCGCTGGTCGAGGAGTCGCACGGCGACGACGGGCTGCTGGAGTACCCCGTGTTCACCAAGCCCGCGACCTGGCGCGGCCTCGACGTCCCGGACGTCCTCCGGTCCGGCAACCACGCGGCGATCGAGGCGTGGCGACGTGGGCAGGCGCTCGAGCGTACGCGCGAACGTCGCCCCGACCTGCTCGACTGAGCCCGGCACCGCAGGCGTTGGTGACCCGCCGCGACACGGAATTAACACGATCGCGGATCAGGTAACACCACCGACATGCTGAGGTAGTCCCGTCAAAACCCCTCACGGCCACAGTGTTCAGTGTGCCCGCAGCAGCATCGTCGCTCTGTCGGTCGAACGACACGACCCCGAGAGAGGTTCTTCATGACCCCCGACATCATCTGGCTGCTGATCACGGCAGCCCTCGTCCTGTTCATGACGCCAGGACTGGCGTTCTTCTACGGAGGACTCGTCAAGGCCAGCAGTGTCGTCTCCATGATGATGCTGAGCTTCGGCGCCATCGGCCTGATCGGCGTGCTGTGGGTGCTCTACGGAGCCAACATGGCCACGCTGACCGACGGCAGCCCGGACTGGATCAAGGGAGTCGTGGGCAACGGCCTCTCCGACTTCGGTCAGGTCGACGCCGCGAAGGCCGCGTTCGCCGGCGGTGAGGGTGCTGTCGACTCGGCGGTCGTCCTCGCCTCGGTCGCCTTCGGCGGCACGTTCGCGATCATCACGGTCGCGCTCATCTCGGGTGCCATCGCCGACCGCGCACGGTTCTTCCCGTGGATGCTGTTCTCGGGCCTCTTCGCAACGCTGGTCTACTTCCCGGTCGCCGGCTGGGTCTTCTCGTTCGACGCCGACGGCATGACCGGCTGGATCGGCACGCTCGGGTCCGACATGGGTCTGGACGTCAGCACGATCGACTTCGCCGGTGGCACCGCGGTCCACATCAACGCCGGCGCGGCCGCCCTGGCACTCGCGCTGGTCCTGGGCAAGCGCGTCGGCTTCAGCCGTGAGCTCGCCAAGCCCCACAACGTCCCGCTGGTGCTGATCGGTGCCGCGATCCTGTGGTTCGGGTGGTTCGGCTTCAACACGGGTGCCGCGGTCGACGTGGGCCCCGGGACGCTGATCTTCGTCAACACCCTCGTCTGCCCGGCGGCCGGCATCCTCGGC
Organism: Aeromicrobium sp.; assembly: GCA_025965175.1. GTDB lineage: Bacteria > Actinomycetota > Actinomycetes > Propionibacteriales > Nocardioidaceae > Aeromicrobium. The sequence goes on along the minus strand of JAOPXL010000075.1, from coordinate 277 downwards.
TGGATCATCGTGGAGCACTTCAAGAGCGGCAAGGCCACCTCGGTCGGCGCCGCCTCGGGTGCCGTCGCCGGCCTCGTCGCGATCACCCCGGCGTGTGTCGCGCTGACGCCGGTGTGGGCGATCGTGCTGGGACTGCTCGCCGGTGGCGTGTGCGCCGCGGCGATCGAGCTGAAGTACAAGCTCGGCTTCGACGACTCGCTCGACGTCGTGGGCATCCACCTCGTCGCCGGCATCCTCGGCACGCTGTACCTGGGCTTCTTCGCGATCGACACCGGCC
>JAOPXL010000071.1 GCA_025965175.1 Aeromicrobium sp. | reverse complement strand
GCAGGCACTGCTCCCGGACATCACAGCGGCGGCATACGACCTTGGCCTCTTCGATCTGCAAGATGGCAGGACCCGTGTTGCCGATGGGGAAGAAGAGCTCAGGATCCTCATCGAGGCATGCCGATTTGTGGCGCCAATCCATGGGGACACTCCTTCCCGTTCGGTTTGCGCCACGGCACAGGTCTGTTTGACCCGATCCGTGGCTTGGACTCCATGTTTTCAACATTCCCAGCCGTTTACAAGAGTAGACGCGCAACGCGAATTGTCGCTTCGGTCACATGGTGCCTACGCTGGCGCCGTGACGAGTCCAGGAAGACCCTCCGGTACCGCCCGAAAGCTCCTCCTGGGGGCCGCCGCAATCGTCCTGGTCGAGGCCTTGGTGTTCCTGGCACTCGCAGTCGCCGAGCTGCTGGACCTGAGCTCCTCGCGTGCCGGGCTGGGTCTTGGGACCGCGCTGTTCCTCGCCGTCATCGGGGCCGGGCTGCTGTGGGCGGCGTGGCGCGTCACCGAGGGAGACGCGTGGGCCAGGAGCCCACTCGTGTTCGCGCAGCTGATCCAGCTGGGCCTGGCGTGGAACTTCCGCGGGGATCCGGCCTGGCTGACCCCGGCGATCGCGGTTCCGGCGCTCGCCGTGCTCGCGGCGCTGCTGGCTCCGCCGGTGACCCGGGCGCTCGATGACGACGAGCGCGTGTGAGAGACTGGCGGCCGGGCACAACCCGTGCGATCCCGCTCCGGCGGGCGGCAAACTCTGCGGCCATTCGCGCCGCACCGGCGACCTGATCGGTCCCGACGACCACCGACGGATCACGTCTCCGAGGATTCCCCACTCATGGTTGCGACACACATGGACCTGCACACCGACACGACTGAACCCGAAGATCCCGTCTTCGCGCTGCACCGCGGCGGCAAGATGGAGATCGCGGCGACCGTACCCCTGCGGGACGCCGCTGATCTCGCGATGTCCTACACGCCCGGCGTCGCGCGGGTCTGCGAGGCGATCGCCGCCGATCCTGAGGCCGTCCACGACTACACCTGGGTCTCCAACACCGTCGCGGTCGTGACCGACGGCACCGCGGTGCTGGGGCTCGGCGACATCGGACCGTCCGCCGCGATGCCGGTCATGGAGGGCAAAGCTGTCCTGTTCAAGCAGTTCGGCGGCGTCGACGCGATCCCGGTGGCGCTCGCGACGACCGACGTCGACGAGATCGTCGAGACGATCGTGCGCCTCGCACCGACGTTCGGCGGCATCAACCTCGAGGACATCTCGAGCCCGCGATGCTTCGAGATCGAGCGACAGCTGATCGACCGGCTCGACATTCCCGTCTTCCACGACGACCAGCACGGCACCGCCGTCGTGACGCTCGCAGCCCTGATCAATGCCGCCCGGCTGACCGACCGGTTCATCGAGGACCTTAAGGTCGTCATCTCCGGGGCCGGAGCCGCCGGCGTCGCGATCATGAAGATCCTGCAGAGTGCCGGCGTGCACAAGATCGCCGTCGTCGACCGCACCGGCGTGATCCACCCGGGTCGCGATGACCTCAACGAGGTCAAGGGATGGGTCGCGGAGCAGACCAGGCACTGGGCCAGGCCAGGATCGATCTCTGACGCGCTCGACGACGCCGACGTCTTCATCGGTGTCTCGGGCGGCACGGTCCCCGAGGAGGCCGTCGCCAAGATGGCGCCCGACTCGATCATCTTCGCGATGGCCAACCCGCACCCCGAGGTGCACCCCGACGTCGCGAACCGGTACGCCCGGATCGTGGCCACGGGCCGCTCGGACTTCCCCAACCAGATCAACAACGTCCTGGTGTTCCCAGGAATCTTCCGCGGTGCGCTCGACGTTCGCGCGACGCGCATCTCCGAGGGCATGAAGATCGCCGCCGCCCACGCGATCGCGGACCTCGTCGGTGACGACCTCGCCGAGGCGTACGTCATCCCTTCACCGTTCGACCCTCGCGTCGCCACCGCCGTGGCCCGGGCCGTGACCGACACGGCACGCCGTGAGGGTCTCGCCCGCCGACCGTACTGACACTGCCGACCCACCTCGAGGAGCTGTATGTTCGCCGTCTACGCCGGCCAGATCAACCCGAACGATCCGTTGGCCGGTCTCGTGGTCGGGGAGCGTCCCGAGCCCGAGGTCCCGGACGGGTGGACGACCGTGACGGTCAAGGCAGCCTCGATCAACCACCACGACGTGTGGAGCCTGCGCGGCGTCGGCCTGGGCGAGAAGTCCCTGCCGATGATCCTCGGCTGCGACGCCGCCGGGATCGACGAGGACGGCAACGAGGTCGTGGTGCACGCCGTCATCAGCGATCCGTCCTGGCGCGGCGACGAGACCCTCGACCCGCGGCGGTCGCTGCTGTCGGAGCGCCACCAGGGCACCTTCGCGGAGAAGGTCGCGGTCCCCAGCCGCAATGTCGTCCCCAAGCCCGCCGGGCTGTCGTTCGCCGAGGCGGCGTGCCTGCCGACCGCGTGGCTGACGGCCTACCGGATGCTGTTCACCCAGTCGGGCCTCAAGCAGGGCGACACGGTGCTGGTCCAGGGCGCCGGGGGAGGCGTCGCGACGGCCGCCATCACGTTGGCGCGTGCCGCCGGCTTCCGCGTATACGCGACGAGCCGGGACGAGGACAAACGAGCCCGGGCCGTCGAGATCGGCGCCCACGAGGCGTTCGAGTCCGGCGCACGGCTGCCAGCCAAGGTCGACGCCGTCATCGAGACGGTCGGTGCTGCCACGTGGTCGCACTCGGTCAAGTCGATGCGTCCCGGCGGCACGATCGTGATCGCCGGCGCCACGTCCGGCGACGCGCCCAGCCATGCCGAGCTGACCCGGATCTTCTTCCAGCAGATGCGCGTCCACGGCTCGACGATGGGCACCCGCGACGAGCTGCACGCCCTGGCCCAGTTCATGGACATCACCGGGACCCGGCCGCTGATCGACCGGGAGATCCCGATGGCGGAAGCCGCCTCAGGGCTCGAGTCCGTCATCGACGGCAGCGTCTTCGGCAAGATCGTCCTAACCAGATAGCAACGAGCCCAGATTTGCGGACTTCTGCACCGAATTCCGGATAGGGAACGGTGCAGAACTCCGCAAATCTGGGCTGGGCTGGCTTACTCGTCCTCGTCGTCGAGGCGCGCCAGCCAGGTCGCCAGACGCTCGACCGGGATCTCGAAGTCCGGGTTCAGGTCGACGAACGTGCTGAGCTGCTCCGCGAGCCAGGCAAAGGTGACTTCCTCGTCACCCCGCCTGGTCTGCAGCTCCTCGATGCCGCGATCGGTGAAGTACATCCGATCAGCTGAAGGCCTGCTGCATGAGCGTCGCCTGCTCCTCGACGTGCCGGTTGTGCGAGCCGACCGACGGTGCGGACGACTCCGGGCGGGAGACCCGCAGCAGCGGGCGCCCGTGGAACTCGCCGCTGAAGTGGAGTGCGATGTGCGGCCACGGGCCCTGGTTGGCCGGCTCGTCCTGCACCCAGCGCACCTCGCGGGCATTGGGGAACCGGGCGATCTCGGCGTTGAGCTCCTCGACGGGGCGCGGGTAGAGCTGCTCGACCCGCACGATCGCGGTGCGGGACTGGCCCGACTCACGCTTCTCGCGCTCGGCCATGAGGTCCCACGTGATCCTGCCCGAGCAGAGCAGCACGCGCTCGACCGAGGCCGGGTCGACGACGTCGTCGCCGATGACCGGACGGAACGAGCCCGTCGTGAAGTCGTCGGGCTGTGACGCCGCCGCCTTGCTGCGCAGCATCGACTTCGGCGTGAAGACGATGAGCGGGCGGTGGTTGCTCTCGAGGTTCTGCCGACGCAGCAGGTGGAAGTACGACGCGGGGGTCGAGGGCTGTGCGACCGTCATCGCGTCATCGGCGCACAGGGTCAGGAAGCGCTCGATGCGGGCCGACGAGTGGTCCGGCCCCTGCCCCTCGTAGCCGTGGGGCAGCAGCAGGACGACGCCCGACTTCTGTCCCCACTTGGTCTCGCCCGCGGAGATGTACTCGTCGATGACGGACTGCGCGCCGTTGACGAAGTCACCGAACTGCGCCTCCCAGATCGTGAGCGCCTCGGGGCGGGCGACGGAGTAGCCGTACTCGAAGCCGAGCGCGGCGTACTCGCTGAGCAGCGAGTCGTAGATGTAGAACGTCGCCTGCTCGTCACCGACGTGCGACAGCGGCGTCCACTCGTCCGCGTTGTTGCGGTCGATGATCGTCGCGAAGCGCGAGGAGAACGTGCCACGGCGCGAGTCCTGGCCGGCCAGGCGCACGGGACGCCCGTCGAGCAGCAGCGAGCCGAGGGCGAGGATCTCGCCCGTGCCCCAGTCGATCGGACCCGCCGAGATGGACTGCGCGCGACGCTGGAGCTGCGGCAGGACCTTCGGGTGGACCGTGAAGCCCTCGGGGACGTTGGTGTAGGAGTCCGCGATCGCCTTCATGGTCTCGGGCGTGATCGCCGTCGTCAGCTTGCCCTCGTGCTCGGGCTTCTCCGGGTAGTCCGGGGTGCGCATGTAGTCGAGGTCGGTGGTGTTGGCCTTCTTGACCTCGGCGAAGTTGCGCTCGAGCTGGGCCTGGTAGTCGCTCAGCGCGACCTCGGCCTCCTCCAGCGTGATGTCGCCACGTCCGACCAGGGCCTCGGTGTAGAGCTTGCGCACCGACTTCTTGGCGTTGATCGTGTCGTACATCAGCGGCTGGGTGAAGCTCGGGTCGTCACCCTCATTGTGACCGCGGCGGCGGTAGCAGACCAGGTCGATGACGATGTCCTTGTGGAACGTGCGGCGGTACTCGTACGCCAGCTGGGCCACGCGGATGCACGCCTCGGGGTCGTCGCCGTTGACGTGCAGCACGGGCGCCTGGATCATCCGGGCGACATCGGTGCAGTACGTCGAGGAGCGCGACGACGCGGGGGACGTCGTGAAGCCGACCTGGTTGTTGACGATCAGGTGGATCGTGCCGCCGGTGCGGTAGCCGCGCAGCTGCGAGAGGTTGAGCGTCTCGGCGACGACTCCCTGACCCGCGAACGCCGCGTCGCCGTGGACCAGCACCGGGAGGACCGGGAACGCCTCACCCTGGTTGAGCCGGTCCTGCTTGGCGCGGGTGATGCCCTCGAGCACCGGGTCGACGACCTCGAGGTGCGACGGGTTGGCCGCGATCGAGACCTTGACGGTGTCGCCGTTGCCGGAGGTGAACTCACCCTCGACGCCGAGGTGGTACTTGACGTCGCCCGAGCCCTGGACCGTGCGTGGGTCGATGTTGCCCTCGAACTCACGGAAGACCTGGCTGGGGCGCTTGCCGGCGATGTTGACCAGCGCGTTGAGGCGGCCACGGTGGGCCATGCCGATGCAGACCTCTTCGAGCTTGTCGGCCGCGGCGGCCTCGCAAATTTCGTCGAGGAACGGGATCGTGGTCTCACCGCCCTCGAGGCTGAACCGCTTCTGACCGACGAACTTGGTCTGCAGGAACGTCTCGAACGCCTCGGCCTGGTTGAGCTTCTGCAGGATCCGCAGCTGCTCCTCGCGGGGCGGCTTGGTGTGCGGGCGCTCGATTCGGTCCTGGAACCATTCGCGCTCGGACGGCTCCTGAATGTGCATGTACTCGATGCCGATCGTGCGGGCGTACGAGTCGCGCAGGATCCCGAGGATCTCGCGCAGCTTCATGAACCGCTTCTCGCTCTTGAAGGAGCCGGTCGCGAACTCGCGGTCCAGGTCCCACAGCGTCAGGCCGTGCGACGCGGTGTCGAGGTCGGTGTGGCTGCGCGGCTTGTTGTCGAGCGGGTTGGTGTCGGCCATGAGGTGACCACGGACGCGAAACGCGTGGATCAGCTCGAGCACGCGGGCCTGCTTGTGGACCTCGTCGTCGTGGCTGACCGCGATGTCCTGGGCCCAGCGGATGGGCTCGTAGGGGATCTTGAGCGCGCGGAAGATCTCGTCGTAGA
>JAOPXL010000187.1 GCA_025965175.1 Aeromicrobium sp. | reverse complement strand
GTAGTCGGGGTCGAGCGCGTGCTCGGCGTCGATGAAGGCGGCGACTCCACCGGCCCGCTGCGCATTGGCCACCGCGTGCAGGGCGACGGTCGTCTTTCCGGAGGACTCCGGGCCGTAGATCTCCACGACGCGGCCGCGCGGAAGACCGCCGATGCCGAGCGCGATGTCGAGCGTCGTGGCACCGGTGGGGATGACCTCGATCGGCGCGCGGGCCTGGTCGCCCAGTCGCATGACGGCGCCCTTGCCATGGGCGCGGTCGATCTGTGCCATCGCGTTCTCAAGGGACTTGCCCTTGTCCTTGGCGGTGGCGAGGGAGCTGTTGGGCTGTGCCATGGTGGGTCCGTTTCTGCTGGTGGGTGGCCGGTCATCGACGACGTTAGAAGGACCCTCAGACAGAAGTGGGCCTCATCGACCCGTCTGTGGATGTCGTCCTTCGCACGTCCAACCTGTGCACGACTCTAACCCGAACAGGTGTTCGACATGCGCCGACACGCCGAGTGGCGCAAACCCATCCGCGAGTGGCGCAGATCCGCACGACACGCCGTCCCAAAACCTTCATCTTGCGCCAGTCGCGGATGCTCTCGCGCCAGTCGCGGGGTCAGTTCAGCGTTCGGAGGCGGGGAGTCCCAGGGTTGTGTGAATCGCGCGCCACACGGTCTTGGGCGGCTCGCCGTCCTCCAGCGCCTGGGTGGTCGTGCGACCGCCGAGCGCGCTCATGACGTGGCTGTCCGCCCAGACCCGGGCGTACCCGCGGCCGAACTGCTGGTCCATGCGGACCCAGAACTCGCTGTGCTTCACCGCTGGGAGATCAGGCTGCGGAGGCGGACACGTCGCCCGGTGCGATCGAGGAGATACTGGCGAACTGGTCGACCGAGGCCTCTTCGATCTCGAGCAGCGCGCTGACGTCGAGCAGGACCTTCGACAGTGGGACCTCGAGCGCGGAGGCGAGGGCGGCGAGCAGCTCGGAGCTGGCTTCCTTCTGACCCCGCTCGACCTCGGAGATGTAGCCCAGGCTGACCCGGGCCTTGCCCGAGACGTCACGCAGCGTGAGGCCTTGGGACATGCGGCGCGCACGGAGCACCTCGCCGACGAGCTGTCGCATCGCGGTCATCGGGTGCCTCCATCCTGTGCTGCCACATCAGTGTCAACTCCGCTGGGAGCGGGATTCTTCCCCCAGCCTAGCGACCAGCAACGACAACACTGCAGCGACCGTCCCGGTGCGGATGTCGTCGCGGCTCCCGGCCAGCCCCAGCAGGGCCGTCTCGACGCCCTCGGGACCCGCGATCGCGACGTGGACCGTGCCGGGTGGCTTGCCCTCGCTGGAGTCCGGGCCGGCGACTCCGGTGGTCGCCAGACCGTACGTCGCGCCGAGCCGGTCGCGGACGCCGACGGCCATCGCGGCCGCGACGTCGGCGTCGACCGTGCCGCGCTCCGCGACCAGCCCCGCGGCGACGCCGAGCAGCGTGGTCTTGAGCTCCGCGGCGTACGCCACGACTCCCCCACGCACGACGTCGGAGGCGCCCGGGACGCTGACCAACGTCGCGCACACCTGTCCCCCGGTCAGCGACTCGGCGGTGGCCACGGTCGCCCCGGCGACGCGAAGGGCCGCGACGGCGTCCTCCGCGACGGTCATGACTGCGCGGCGGCCTTGGCCTCGCGGCGCAACGTGACGGCGTCGCGGACGTACATTCCTGCGGTCACCACCGTCACGGCGACCGCGAGCGCCATCACGACATGCGTAATGACCAGCAGCAGGTCGGTCGCGGGGTTGTTCCAGATATCGAACGGCAGCAGGTAGCCGCCGATCGCGAAGGCCTGCAGGGTCGTCTTGATCTTGCCGCCCTGGCTCGCGGGCATGACGCCGTACTTCTTGACCACGAAGCGCATCAGCGTGATGCCCCACTCGCGGACCAGCACGACGATCGTGACCCACCACCACAGCTGTCCGATGATCGAGAGGCCGACGAAGGCCATCCCGGTCAGCGCCTTGTCGGCGATCGGGTCGGCGAGCTTGCCGAAGTTGGTGACCAGGTCGTGCTTGCGGGCCAGGTCGCCGTCGATCTTGTCGGTGATCATGAGCAGCGCGAACGCGACCCAGGAAGCGATGCGGTAGCCGACGGAGTCGCCACCCTGGGTCAGCAACAGCCATCCGAACAACGGCACACCGACAATGCGCAGGACCGTCAGTGCGTTCGCGATGTTGTAGTTGCTCGGCGTGTCTGCCGTGGACATGAGTCCCTCTCGGTGAACGGGCACAACCGAATCAGTATGCGGCAGCCGAGCGGCGCTGCGCCAACTGAAGCTCCGCCTCCCCCGGTGAGACGTTCGTCGCCATGCCGAGCGGTGAGGTGTAGAACCGGCGCCCGTCGTGGCTGACGACCTTGATCCGCGGGTCGTGCCGCAGTCCTTCGCGGCGCTCGACCCGGATCTCACCCATCTCGCTCCACAGCAGGCCGACCCAGCCGTCCTCGGCGACCATCCGCACCCCGTGGTCGTCCGCGACGAACAACGGCGTACGGATGTCGCCGACGGCGCGCACCAGATTGAGCCCCAGCCCGGCCAGGACGACGGCGGGAGCCACGAGGACCGGGTCGGAGCGGTCGTACGCGAGCCAGCCGAAGCCGCCCGACAGACCGGCGCAGGCCAGCATTAGCAGGATGTACAACCAGGTGCGGCGATGGATCTCGAAAGCCTCGGCCATGACTCAGCCCAGCTGGATCGTGGCAAGGACCTGCTCGAGGTCGTCGGCCTTGACCAGGACGTCACGGGCCTTGGAGCCCTCGCTGGGCCCGACGATGCCGCGACTCTCGAGGATGTCCATCAGGCGGCCGGCCTTGGCGAAGCCCACCCGAAGCTTGCGCTGCAGCATCGACGTAGAGCCGAACTGGGTCGTGACGCACAGCTCGATCGCCTGCAGCACGAGGTCCATGTCGTCGCCGATGTCGTCGTCGATCTCGCGCTTCGCGGCGGGTGCGGCGGTGACGTCCTCCCGGTAGGTCGGCTTGAGCTGCGCCTTGCAGTGCTCGACGATCGTGTGGATCTCGGCCTCGGTGACCCAGGCGCCCTGCATGCGCATGGCCTTGTTCTGCCCCATGGGAAGGAACAATCCGTCGCCCTGGCCCACGAGCTTCTCGGCGCCCGGCTGGTCCAGGATGACCCGGCTGTCGGTGACCGACGAGGTCGCGAACGCCAGCCGGCTCGGCACGTTGGCCTTGATGAGTCCGGTCACCACATCAACTGAAGGTCTCTGTGTTGCCAAGACCAAGTGGATTCCAGCTGCTCTTGCGAGCTGAGTGATTCTCACGATGGAATCTTCGACATCTCTTGGAGCAACCATCATGAGGTCGGCGAGCTCGTCGACGACGACCAGGAGGTACGGGTAGGGGGCCAGCACGCGCTCGCTCAATGGCGGCAGCTGGACCGTGCCGGCCCGGACCGCCTTGTTGAAGTCGTCGATGTGACGGAAGCCGAAGTTGGCCAGGTCGTCGTAGCGCATGTCCATCTCGCGCACGACCCACTGCAGGGCCTCGGCGGCCTTCTTGGGGTTGGTGATGATCGGCGTGATGAGGTGCGGGACCCCTTCGTACGCCGTGAGCTCGACCCGCTTGGGGTCGACCATGATCATCCGCACCTCTTCGGGCGTCGAGCGCATCAGGATCGAGGAGATCATCGAGTTGACGAACGAGGACTTGCCCGAGCCCGTCGCGCCGGCGACCAGGAGGTGCGGCATCTTGGCCAGGTTGGCCACGAC
>JAOPXL010000006.1 GCA_025965175.1 Aeromicrobium sp. | reverse complement strand
GCTCGCGGAGCAGCTCGACGAGCTCGGCGGTGTTGGTCAGGTTGCCGTTGTGGCCCAGGGCGACCGAGCCGGCCGCGGTCGGGCGGAACGTCGGCTGGGCGTTGTGCCAGACGCTGGAGCCGGTCGTGGAGTAGCGCGTGTGACCGATCGCGAGCCCGCCCTTGAGTGACTCGAGCGTGGCCTCGTCGAACACCTGGGAGACGAGTCCCATGTCCTTGTAGACCAAGATCTGGCGGCCGTTGCTGACCGCGATGCCGGCCGACTCCTGGCCGCGGTGCTGCAGGGCGTACAGGCCGAAGTAGGTCAGCTTGGCGACCTCTTCGCCGGGGGCCCAGACGCCGAAGACGCCACAGGCGTCCTGGGGTCCGGCGTCCTGAGGGTCGAGGTCGTGGGTGAGGCGTCCATCTCCGCGGGGCACCTCCCCAGTGTAGGGGACGGGTTCGGGTTGCGATTCCGCTCCCGGGACGGTCGGATGTGCACATGGACACCGACACGATCTCCGTCGAGCGCACGATCAAGGCTTCGCCGGCGAGCATCTTCGCACTGCTCTCCGATGCTGCCAGGCACAGCGACTTCGACGGCTCGGGCACGGTCCGCGGCACCCGGCAGGAGTCGCGACCGCTGAGCCTCGGGTCGCGGTTCGGCATGGCGATGCACCAGGGCTTCGCCTACCGGACGTCCAACGAGGTCGTCGAGTTCGAGCCGGACCGACGCATCGCGTGGCGCACGACCGGGGCCAAGGGGCTGATCGGCGGGCGCGTGTGGCGGTACGTCCTCGAGCCCGTCGACGGCGGGACCCTCGTCACCGAGAGCTGGGACGTGTCGCGGGACAGGCAGAAGTTCTTCCTCAAGCGGAGCAAGATGCCGGCGGTAGCCAAGAACGGCATGCGCAAGACGCTCGACCGCCTAGCGGGACACCTCGAGCCCTGACCGCTGGCAGTGACGTTAGCGCCCCAAAATTGGCGATCTTGGGGCGCTAACGTCACTGCCAGCGGGGGGTGGGCCACTAGGGTGGCGTGATTCACGTCACCCTTCAGGGAGCTGCCATGACCTTCTCGATCCCCCACGCCACCTTCCTGCCCGACTTCCTCGCGGCCCGGGCCGACGAGAAGCCCGACCTGCCGTGCTGGGTCTTCGGGGATCGGACCTGGTCGTGGGCCGAGGCGTGGGAGTCCGTCCGACGTACGGCTGGGGCGCTCGCGGCCGAGGGCGTGGGCCGGGGGGACCGGGTCGCGATTCTCGACAAGAACAATCCCGCGGTGGTGCAGATCTTGCTGGGCGGCTGCCAGATCGGCGCTGCGACGACGGTCGTCAACTGGCGGCTGGCCGGCGATGAGCTCGACTACGTCCTCAACGACTGCGGTGCCGAGGTCGTGTTCGTCGGCTACCAGCTCCTCGACCAGCTCGCGATGGTGCGTGACCGGCTCGAGCACGTCCGCAGGATCATCGTCGTCGGCGGGCAGGACGACGAGCTGGAGGCGTGGATCGCGGCCGGGACGCCGACCGACCGCCGCCCCGACGTGACGCCCGAGGACATCTGCGTCGTGATGTACAGCTCCGGCACGACGGGCCGGCCCAAGGGTGTCCAGCTCAGCCAGCACGCGATGGTCGAGCACAGCGTCAACGGGCTCGGGGAGACGACCTACGCCGAGGGCGACATGCTGATGATCGCGATGCCGATGTTCCACGTCGGCGGCACGTCGTACGCCCTGCTGGGCCCCGTCGTGGGCGCGCCGGGCTACATCGTCCCCGAGGTCGACGGGGCGCTGCTCGCCGGCGCGATGATGGCCGGCTGCACCCACGTGTTCCTCGTCCCGGCGGTCGTGACGGCGCTGATCGCGGCCGGCCCCCAGGTCATGGGGCTCTTCGGGAAGCTCAAGGCCTTCGGCTACGGTGCCGCACCGATGCCGCTGCCGGTCCTGCGGGCGGCGATGGAGGCCTGGCCGGACACCGAGTTCCAGCAGGTCTACGGGATGACCGAGTTCGGCGGCGTCATCACGGTGCTGACCAACGACGCCCACCGCGACGCGTCCCACCCCGAGCGGCTCGTGTCCGCCGGCCGGCCGGTGCAGCACGCCGAGATGAAGATCGTCGACCCAACGACGTTGGAAGAGGCCCCGACCGGGTCCTCCGGCGAGGTGTGGTTCCGCACGCCCCAGGCCACCTCGGGCTACCTCGGCAAGCCCGAGGCCACCGCGGAGCTCATCACGGCCGACGGCTGGGTACGGACCGGCGACCTGGGTCGGGTCGACGAGGACGGCTTCCTGTTCATCGAGGACCGGATGAAGGACATGATCATCACGGGCGGGGAGAACGTGTACTCCCCCGAGGTCGAGCGCGTCCTGGCCGAGCACCCGGCGGTCGCGGAGATCGCGATCATCGGGGTCCCGGACGATCGGTGGGGCGAGAGCGTCAAGGCCGTCGTCGCGTTCCGCCCGGAGCGGTCGGCGACCGCCGAGGAGCTCATCGCCTTCGCCCGGGAGCGGCTCGCGGGCTACAAGGTGCCGTCGTCGATCGATGTCGTCGAGGCGCTGCCGCGCAACCCGTCGGGCAAGATCCTGAAGCGCGACCTCCGCAAGCCCTACTGGGCGGACAACCAGCGCCAGGTCTGAGAACTTCGGACACGGCGGACCGGGGCCAGCGGGAAGAAATAACGTGGTCCCGGTCATCCAGGGGAGGGACCGGGACCACGATGGACCAAGCCTAACGTTTTCGGCGGCTCCTCGTCACACCAGCACCACGTGTTTCGCGACAGATCCGGTCACACCGGCGTACTCTCGTCAGATGCGCCTGGTGCCTTCCCCCACCTCGCGGCTCTCGATCGTGGGTGTTCTCACCGCACTGGCCGCGTCTTTTCTGCTGTCCTCGCCCGCCGTCGCGGCATCCCCGCCCGCTCCCGGTGACTTCACGGGTCACGGCTTCGACGCGTGTGCTGCGCCGGGCCAGAGCGTCATGGACACGTGGAACCTCCGGTCGCCGTTCAGTGCGATCGGGATCTACGTGTCCGGCAGCTCGCGCTACTGCGGCGACAAGTACCAGCCCAACCTGACCGCGTCATGGGTCGCCAAGAACGCCGCGAACGGCTGGCGCTTCCTCCCGATCCACGTGGGCCGGCAGGCCCCCTGCTTCAAGAACAACCCCAAGAGCCGGGTCCAGAAGAAGCTCATGTCGTCGACGGTCAGCACCGCGCGCAGCCAGGCTCAGACCGAGGCGCAGGAGACCATCGCCGCCCTCACGAAGTACGGCCTGGGCGCAGGAAGCGTCTCCTACCTCGACATCGAGTGGTACGCCCGCACGACGAAGTGCGATTCCATCGTGCTGGAGTTCGCCGACGCATGGACCGAGTACCTCCACGCCCGCGGCTACAAGTCCGGCCTCTACTCCAGCGGCTCCGCCGGGGTCGCCGCGGTCGACGCGGCCCGGAAATCCCACCGGGCCGGGTTCACCCCGCCGGACCATCTCTGGATCGCGTGGACCAACCAGCTGGCCAACACCGACGGCGGCCCCTACCTCGCCGACGCCGGATGGGCCGACCACCAGCGAGTGCACCAGTACCACAACGGCATCGACGTGACGTACGGAGGAATGACGCTCAACATCGACAAGGACTTCCTCGATGTCGGTCAGGGCTCGGTCCCGGCCAAGCAGACCCTGCCGTGCGGGGTCGCGATGACCTTCTCCTCGTACCCACGGCTCACCCGCGGCAGCACCGGTCCCGCCGTCGCGGCGCTCGAGTGCCTGCTCAAGCAACGTGGTCTCCTGAAGACCGTCAACACGACCCTGGGCAGCGACACGGTCAAGGCGATCGATGCCTACCGCAAGACCCTCCGGTGGGGCCCGACCGGGCACACGACGGGGCCGACGTGGACTGCTCTGCTCGCGTCCGGCAGCAAGCCCCGCGTGCTCAAGTTCGGGTCGGTCGGTGAACCTGTCTGGCGACTGCAGCGCTCCCTGGTCGCGGCGGGTCTCAAGCCCAGGATGACCGGTCTCTACGACGACAGCACCGTCAAGGCGGTCACGGCCTACCGCAAGGCCAATGGCCTCTACGGCTACACCACGACCGAGTCGGCGGTGTGGACCCTGCTCCAGCACGGAAAGCCCGCCTAGGCTCTCGGCCATGGCACTGGTGTCGGCGCACCGCGGCGGCTCGGGCAACGAACGCTCGGCCCAGAACACGCTCGACGCCTTCGAGGCGGCGATCGCGATGGGCTGCGACTACGTCGAGTTCGACGTGCGGCTGACCGCGGACGGCACGCCGGTCATCTTCCACGACGACGAGCTCGACGGCATCGATGGCCGACTCTCGATCGCCGGCCACCGCCTCGATGAGTTCACCGGGATCGTCCTCGTCACCCTGGACAGCGTGCTGGAGCTGATCGCCGGACGGATCAAGGCGCACGTCGATCTGAAGGTCGCGGGTGACGACGTCCACCTCGTCCAGCACCTCGTCGCGGCCCTCGGACCCGACGACGTCATCATCACGACGGCCGAGGACTCCTCGGTCCGGCGCATCCGCCGGTGGTCCCGCACGCACGCGCCGGGGCTCCTGGTGGGCCTGTCGTCGAGCCCCCGGTCGTGGGGCGGCCGCCCGTGGAAGCGTCGACTGGTCCGGTTCGAGGCCGCCTTCCCCCGCCCCCGGGTGCGGCTCAGCCACGCCAACCTCGTCGTGTCGCACAAGACCGTGGCCCGGCTGACCCTGCGGTCGTACGCCCGCCGGCGCCGCCTGCCCCTGCTGGTCTGGACCGTCGACTCGCCCGCCGAGCTGGAGCAGTGGATGAACGACCCGGCGGTCTGGATGGTCACGACCAACTATCCGGCGCGGGCGATTGCGGCCCTTCGGTAGAACTGCTCAGCCGCGGGCGATGCGGAGGAACTCCGAGACGGGGATCTCGCCCGTGACGTACGCCTGCACGGCGTCCTCGCGCTGGACCTGGCGGACCTGGCGGGCCTCGGCCGCCTCCGGTCTCGGCGCGTCGACCGGTCCGACCGACTGCTCGTCGGGCCCGGCGTCGGACACGTCGCTGAGTGCGGGCACGTCGTCGTGGCCGAACGACCGCAGCACGCCGCGGACGTGGTCCCGCGCGCTGATCTCACCGAGTGCGTAGGACACCAGCAGGGTCACCTCGTCCTCCGGCGCGGGATGCCCATCGGCGGCGGAGCGACGCAGGACGTCGGCGACGGCGTGCTGGAGGGGGCCAGGGAGTCGCGCGAGGTGACGCGCCCATTCAACGGCAGGATCAAGGGGAGCTTTCGTCATGCGTCCGTCCCGGGAGCTGGGTGACAGAAGATGCGGGGTTGCCACGATCATAGCCGCGCCACCCCGCGCGGCGCTGTCTTTTTCCGGCCTGCTGGTCTGCCGGTCAGGCGACGTCGAGCGGCAGCAGGCTCGAGAGGTCGGACCGCTCCCCCGACGCCCGTAGCGTTGCATCGACCCACGCCAGACGCCCACGACCCAGCGCGATCCAGGTCGGGGCATCCATCTCGACCACGGCCGGGGGCGTGCCCCGCGTGTGGCGTGCCCCGGCGATGCACTGGACCGCCGCGAACGGGGGGATCCGCACCTCGACACTGGCACCCGGAGCCTTGTCGACGAGCAACGCGACCAGGTGCATCGTCGCGGCCTTCAGGTCGGCCCGGACGGGATCCCCCGCGTCGATCCGCCGACAGACGTCGACGAACTCGTCGTGCGTCAACGGGGTGGGCCGGCGCGCCATGGGTCCGACCCTTTTCAGGCGCCGCGGGCGCCGAGCACCGCGGGGAGCGTGGCCTGCCAGGCCGCCCTGAGCTCGGCGACCGGGATCGACAGCTGACCGGTGACCTCGATCGTGTCGCCGCCGGTGCGGCCAACCGAGGCGAGCTCGACACCGTGCTTCTCGGCGAGCTCGACGAGCGCCTCGTGACGGTCCTGCGCGACGACGACCATCGCGCGTGCCGAGGACTCGCTGAACAGGTCCAGGAACGGGTCCTCCAGGTCGACCGTGACGCCCACGCCATAGCGGAAGGCCGCCTCGACGAGGGCCATCGCCAGGCCACCGTCGGACAGGTCGTGCGCCGACTCGAGGACGCCGGTCTTGGCGGCCTCGACCATCAGGTCGGCCAGGGAGCACTCCGCGGCCAGGTCGACGACTGGCGGACGGCCCCCGAGGTGGCCGTGCACGACGTCGGCCCAGGTCGAGCCGGACAGCTCCTCGCGGGTCTCGCCGAGTACCAGCACGTGACTGCCCTCCGCGACGAAGCCCTGCGTGATCCGCTGACGTACGTCGTCGATCACCCCGAGGACGCCGACGACGGGCGTCGGCAGGATCGGGGTCTCACCTGTCTGGTTGTAGAACGAGACGTTGCCGCCCGTGACCGGGATGCCCAGCACGGCGCACGCGTCCTTGAGACCGTGCGTGGCCTGCTCGAACTGCCACATGACGTCGGGGTTCTCCGGGGAGCCGAAGT
>JAOPXL010000228.1 GCA_025965175.1 Aeromicrobium sp. | reverse complement strand
GCGAATCTTGACTGCCACGAGTGTGGTGTCTCCTCAGATGTGTGTACGTGATGACTTGCCGGTGCCGCATGGGGACACGGCCGACGAAATCGGTGAGCCGGACGACCCGGGGATGAGAGGGTCCCCGCGCGTACCGGACGCAAGGGCTCATTCTGCCAGAACTCCCCCGCGTGCTCCAATCCGGTCCTCCCGCGGAGGGTCCGCGCCCGCCCGTCAGCTCCGGGGCGCCCAGCCCGGGGGCCCCAGGACGTACCCGACCCTCTCGCGCCAGCGGGTCGTGCGGCGTACGTCGTGCCAGATCTTGCGGTACTCCCCGTACTGCAGCTCCCAGAGGTTGTAGGTCTCGACCGGATAGGTCAGCCCGTACGTCGGACGGTGCTGCTCGGCCTGGAACGAGCCGAACATCCGGTCCCACAGGATCAGGATCCCGCCGTAGTTGCGGTCGAGGTAGATCGGGTCGGACCCGTGGTGCACGCGGTGGTGGGACGGCGTGTTGAAGACTGCCTCCCACCAGCGCGGGAAGCGCTCGATCTTCTCGGTGTGCAGGTGGAACTGCCAGATCAGGTTGAGTGAGAAGACGAAGTAGATCATCCACGGTGGGACGCCCAGCAGCGGCAACGGCAGCCAGATGAGGACCTCGAACCACTGGTTCCACTTCTGGCGCAGCGCGGTCGAGAAGTTGAAGAACAGGCTCGAGTAGTGTGCCTGGTGGCCGGCCCAGCCGATCCTCACACGGTGCGAGAAGCGGTGGTAGGTGTACCAGAGCATGTCGACCCCGAGGATCACGCCGACCCACGTCCACGGGTTGTCGGCCGACAGGTGCCACGGCGCCAGGTGGACGTAGATCACGGTGTAGAGCAGGAACGCGGCCGTGCGGAACACCGCAGAGAAACCGATCGAGACGATGAACATCGTCAGGCTTGTCCGGGTGTCCTCCTTGAGGTAGCCCTTGACCTGGTGGGCGTCAGCCTCGGCCCGGTCGTGCTTCTCCTCGCTCCTGATCGCGAACATCTCGATGACCATGAACAGCAGGAAGAACGGAATGGCAGCCCCCGCGGGGTCCGTCAGGTTGTGCGAAAAGGCGTCCCACATCCGGACATGGTCCCACGTGGGGAGGGTCGCGTTCCTAGGATCGGACCCACGTCCGATCTGACCGTCCTGCACAACGCCGGCTGCTCCACGTCGCGCCACGCCGTCAACGAGCTCACGGCCGCCGGCCTCGACGTGGATGTCCTGCACTACCTCAAGGAGCCGCTGGACCGCGCCGCCCTCCTGGACCTCCTGGCCAAGCTGGAGGACCCGCCGGCCGACCTCGTCCGCAAGGACGGCTTCTTCAAGGGCCTCGAGCTCGACCCGGCCGACTACGTGAGCCCCGAGGCGGTCGCCGATCTGCTCGTCGAGCACCCACGGCTGATGCAGCGGCCCGTGCTGGTGCACGGCGACCGGGCCATCATCGGCCGGCCGAAGGACCGCGTCGCGGCCTTCCTCGCGGGCTGACTCAGACCGCGGGAGCGGTGAACTGCGCCGAGTAGAGCCGCTCGTACGCTCCCCCGGCCTCGCGCAACGAGTCGTGCGTGCCCTGCTCCACGATGTGGCCGTCCTCCATCACGACGATGTGGTCGGCGTCGCGGATCGTCGACAGCCGGTGGGCGATCACGAATGACGTACGTCCTGACCGCAGCTGCTCCATCGCGCCCTGGACGAGGGACTCGGTGCGGGTGTCGACCGAGCTCGTCGCCTCGTCCAGGACCAGGATCGACGGATCGGCCAAGAACGCCCGGGCAATCGTGAGGAGCTGGCGCTGTCCCGCGCTGACGTTGGTTCCCTCGTCGTCGATCACGGTGTCGTAGCCGTCGGGCAGTGTCCGCACGAAGTGGTCGACGTACGCCGCCTCGGACGCCGCGATGACCTGCTCCTCGGTCGCCCGGTGCGCCCCGTACGCGATGTTGTCACGGATCGTGCCCTTGAACAGCCAGGTGTCCTGCAGGACGACGCCGAAGTTGTCCCGCAGGGGGCCACGGTCCATCCGGGCGATGTCGACCCCATCGAGCGTGATCCGGCCGGACTGGACGTCGTAGAACCGCAGCACCAGGTTGGTCAGCGTCGTCTTGCCGGCGCCGGTCGGCCCGACGATCGCGATGGTCTGCCCCGGCTCCGCCACGAGATCGAGGTGCTCGATCAGCGGCTCGTCGGGCGAGTAGGAGAACGAGACGTCCTCGAAGACGACCCTCCCGCGGACGGGATCGGGGAACGGCGCATCGGCCTCGTCGGGGCGCTCCTCGTCCTCGTCGAGCAGCGCGAAGACCCGCTCGGCCGAGGCGACGCCGGACTGCAACAGGTTGACCATCGCCGCGACTTGGGTCAGCGGCTGGGTGAACTGGCGGGAGTACTGGATGAACGCCTGCACGTCTCCGATGCTGAGCGATCCGGAGGCGACCCGGAGGCCACCGACGACCGCGACCAGGACGTAGTTGATGTTGCTGACGAACATCATGACGGGCTGGATGACCCCGGAGACGAACTGCGCCTTGAACGAGGCGGCGAACACTGCGTCGTTGCGAGTGTCGAACTCGTGGCGCGCCTCCTGCTGCCGGCCGAAGACCTTGACGACCTCGTGGCCGGTGAAGACCTCCTCGACGTGCCCGTTGAGCCGTCCCGTGCTCGCCCACTGCAACATGAACTCCGGCTGCGACCGCTTGGTCACCGCCTTGGTGATCGCGAACGCCAGCGGCAGGGTCAGCAGCGCCACGATCGCCAGCAGCGGCGAGATCACGATCATCATGACCAGCGTGCCGACGACCATGAGGATCGAGCTCAGCATCTGGCTCATGGTCTGCTGGAACGACTGCGCGATGTTGTCGATGTCGTTGGTCGTGCGGGACAGCACCTCACCGCGATCGGTGCGGTCGAAGTACGACAGCGGGAGTCGGTTGATCTTGGCCTCGACGTCGCCGCGCAGGTCGGCGACGGTCCGCTGCACGACGATCGTGGTGAGCCGACCCTGGAACCACTGGAGCAGCGACGCCAGGACGTACAGCACCATGACCCCGCCGAGGACCCACGACAGGCTCGTGAAGTCGATGCCCGAGCCCGGCTGCAGGTCGACCGAGGAGACCAGCGAGGCGAGCTTGTCGTTGCCCTCGGCCCGCAGCCGCTCGACGACCTCGGCCTTGGTCGCGCCCTCGGGGAACTGGTCCGAGAGGTATCCGGTGAACACGATGTCGGTCGCGTGGCCGAGCACCTTGGGTCCGATGACCGACAGTGTCGTCGCGACGACGCCGAAGGCGATGACGCCCCAGACCGCGGCGGGGTCGCGCCGCAGCCGGTCGACCATGCGGCGCAGCGATCCCTTGAAGTCCTGGGCCCGCGCCGGCGGCATCCCCATGCCCGCGAGGGCAGGTCCTCTCCCGCTCATGCGGTCGCCTCCTCGAGGGTGAGCTGGGAAAGGACGATCTCCCGGTACACGTCGCACGCCTCCATCAGGGCCGCGTGCGTGCCGGTGCCGACGACCCGGCCCTCGTCGAGGACCACGATCCGGTCGGCGCCGCGGATCGTGGAGACCCGCTGCGCCACGATGACGACGGCAGCGTCGGCCGTGACGGTACGCAGCGCGGCCCGAAGGGCGGCGTCGGTCGCGTAGTCGAGGGCCGAGAACGAGTCGTCGAACAGGTAGATCGGGGGCCGCTTGATGATCGCGCGCGCGATCGCGAGCCGCTGGCGCTGGCCGCCGGAGACGTTGCTGCCGCCCTGGGAGATCGGCGCGTCCAGCTGCAGCGGCATCTTGGTCACGAAGTCGGTGGCCTGGGCGATCTCCAACGCCGCCCACACCTGCTCGTCGGTCGCGTCCGGACGGCCGTAGCGGAGGTTGGACCCGACGGTGCCGGAGAACAGGAACGGGCGCTGAGGGACCAGGCCGATCGCCGCCCACACGTCCTCGGGGTGCAGCGTGCGGATGTCGTGGCCGTCGATCGCGACGGTTCCGGCGGTCGCGTCGAACAGCCGCGGCACCAGGCCCAGCAGGGTCGACTTGCCGCTGCCGGTCGAGCCGATGATCGCGGTGGTCTCCCCCGGCCGGGCCACGAGGTCGATGTCGTGCAGGACGTCCTGCTCGGCGCCGGGGAACGCGAACGACGCGCCCGAAATGTCGATGCGTCCCTGGTCGAGGGTCACGGGGACGGCACCGGCGGGAGCCAGCACGCTGGGCTCGGTGTCGAGCACCTCGGTAATGCGCTCGGCCGACACCTCGGCGCGCGGCCACAGCATCAGCATGAAGGTCGCCATCATGACCGACATCAGGATCTGGACGAGATAGTTCTGGAACGCCGTGAGGGTGCCGACGTCGAGGTCGCCGCTGCTGATCCGGTAGCCGCCGAACCACGTCGCGAGGACCACCGACACGTTCATGATCAGCATGACGATCGGGAACATCATCGACATCAGCCGGCCGACCGCAACGGCGACCTCCATGCTCTCGCGATTGGCATCGCCGAAGCGGTCCGCCTCGTAGTCCTCCTTGACGAACGCCCGGATGACCCGGATGCCCATGATCTGCTCTCGCATCACGCCGTTGATCGTGTCGATCTTGGTCTGCATCAGGCGGAACAGCGGACGCATCTCCCGGATGACCAGCCCGATGCTGACGACCAGCGCCGGGATCACGAGCACGAGCAGCCCGGACAGCTCGACGTCCTGGCGCAGGGCCATGACGATCCCGCCGAAGCACATGATCGGCGCGGTGACGAGCAGCGTCAGCGCCATGAACACGATGAGCTGGACCTGCTGGACGTCGTTGGTCGACCGGGTGATCAGGGTCGGCGCGCCGTACTGCGCCATCTCCCGGGCCGCGAACGTCTCGACCTTGCCGAAGACGCCGGCTCGCAGGTCCCGGCCGAGCGCCATCGCGGTGCGGGCGCCGTAGTAGACCGCGACGATCGTGCACACGACCTGCACGACCGTGATCGCGAGCATGACCAGACCCGTCCGGACGATGAAGCCCGTGTCGCCGGCGACGACACCGCGGTCGATGATGTCGGCGTTGAGCCCCGGGAGGTAGAGGTTCGCCAGGGTCTGGATCAGCTGGAAGAGCAGGACCACCGCGATCGGCCGCTTGTAGGGCGCGAGGTACGTCCGCAGCAGCGGAAGAAGCATTGCGTCAGGTTATCCCTGATGTCCCCGCCCGGCCCACGGGCGGATGTCACGGAGGGCGGTCAGACGACGAGGTTGAGCCCCAGCACCACGAGCAGGCCGCTGACCGACAGGACGGTCTCCATGATCGACCAGCTCTTGATCGTCTGGCCGACCGTGAGCCCGAAGTACTCCTTGACCAGCCAGAACCCGGCGTCGTTGACGTGGGAGAAGAACACCGAGCCCGCGCCGATGGCGAGCACCAGGAGCGACACCTCGGTGGTGCCGAGGCCGCCCGCGACCGGAGCCATGATCCCGGCGGCGGTGATCGTGGCGACCGTCGCCGATCCGGTCGCGACCCGGATCAGCACCGCGACGAGCCAGGCCAGCAGCAGGACCGAGACGCCACTGTCCTCGACGAAGTTGGCGACTACCTGCGCGATCCCGGTGTCGATGAGGGTCTGCTTGAAGCCACCACCGGCCGCGACGATCAGCAAGATGCCGGCGATGGGCGGCAACGACTTGCCGATGACGTCGGAGACCTGCTCCTTGTCCATGCCGGACCCGAACCCCAGGGTCCACATCGCGACCAGGACCGCGATCAGAAGCGCGATGAATGGGGCGCCGATGAAGTCGAGGACGTCCCGCACACGGGATCCCTCATCGACGAGGATGTCGCTGAGCGCCTTGCCCATCATCAGGACGACCGGCAGCAGCACAGTCGCCAGGGTGATCCCGAACGACGGACGCTTCTCGCGCTGCTCGGGTGTCGCGTCGAACAGGTCGCCGGCGGGGACCGGGACCCACCGGTCGGCGAAGCGGGCGAAGAGCGGCCCGGCGACCACGATGGTCGGGACCGCGACCAGGATGCCCAGCGCGAGCGTACGTCCGAGATCGGCGTCGAGCGAGTCGATCGCCGCGAGAGGACCGGGGTGCGGGGGCACGAATCCGTGCATCGCCGACAGTCCCGCGAGCGCTGGGATGCCGAGCGCGATGATCGACCGCTCCGCGCGCTTGGCGACCAGGAAGATGACCGGCATCAGCAGCACCAGGCCGATCTCGAAGAACATCGGCAGGCCGATGATCGCGCCGATCGCCGCCATCGACCACGGCAGCATGCGCTGGCTCGACCTCCCGACGATCGTGTCGACGATCTGGTCGGCTCCGCCCGAGTCTGCGAGCAGCTTGCCGAACATCGCGCCGAGCGCGATCAGCAGGCCGACGCTCTTGACCGTGTCACCCACGCCGGTGCTGAAGCTGTCGACGACATCGAGCATCGGCCGGGTCGCGATCGCGCCCACCACGAGCGAGCCGATGGTCAGTGCCAGGAACGGGTGCAGCTTGGCGAACGTGATGAGCACGACCAGCACCGCGATGCCGACGAGCGCCGCGGTCAGCAGGACCTCCGTGCTCGCGGTGGCCTCGACCGGCTCGGGCGGCGTGGCGAGTACCAGGGCGGCAAGCATCATGCGTGTCCTCCTTCGGACAGCCCCACCTGGGCGACGAACTCGTCGACGATCTCAGCGGGGCTCGGGGTGATGTCGAACACCCAGCCGTGCTCGTCGTCCTGCAACGGCTCGAGAGTCTGCTCCTGGGACTCCAGCAGGGAGGAGGGCATGAAGTGCTCCCGGTGCTCCATGCGCGACTTGATCAGGTCGTGGTCACCGGTCAGGTGCAGGAACGTCGTCCGCGGCGCGGCCTTGACGAGGATGTCGCGGTAGACCCGCTTGAGCGCCGAGCAGCTGATGACTCCGCCGCCCGCGTCGTGCTGCGCGAGCCAGGCCCCGATGTCCTCGAGCCACGGCCAGCGGTCGTCGTCGGTCAGCGGGGTGCCGGCCGACATCTTGGCGATGTTGGCCTCGGGGTGGAAGTGGTCACCGTCGACGTACGGGACGTCGAACCGGTCGGCCAGCTCGTGACCGATCGCGGACTTGCCGACCCCGGAGATACCCATGACCACGACCAGCGGTGCCACATCCATGCCCATGACGGTATGCCCCACGTGCCCCAGCCGCCACGCGGGTGGTCGGGCCCGACCTACATCAGGGCCTTGAGCTCCTTGGGCAGCTCGAAGTCGGTCGATCCCTGCCCGGCCGGGAAGCCGAAGGCGCTGGCACCGTCCTGCGCCGGCGGGGTCGCCGAGGCGGCGGCGGCACGCTTGGCCGGGTTGCCGGAGACGCGCTTGCCCTTCTTCTTCTGCTGGGGCTTCTGCTTGGCGCCCGCCCGCTTGCCGGCGCCGGGCATGCCCGGGAGACCAGCGGGCATACCGGGCATGCCGCCGCCATTGGCCATCTGCTGCATCATCTTGCGGGCGTCGAAGAAGCGGTCGACCAGGCCGTTGACGTCCTTGACCTGGGTGCCGGAACCCTTGGAGATCCGGAGCCGACGTGAGCCATCGATGATCTTGGGGTTGTCGCGCTCGGCGGGGGTCATCGACAGGATGATCGCCTTGATCCGGTCGACCTCGCGCTCGTCGAAGTTGTCGAGCTGCTCCTTGTACTGGCCCATCCCGGGGA
>JAOPXL010000166.1 GCA_025965175.1 Aeromicrobium sp. | reverse complement strand
CCCACGCTCGAGATCTGCGACACCGAGCAGGACGTGGTCGAGGAGGTCGGCATCACCGTGGTGCACGAGATCGCCCACCACTTCGGCATCGAGGACGACCGACTCCACGAGCTGGGCTATGCCTGAGATCCGCCGCGCGGCCGAGCGTTTCCACACCGAGGGCGACGGGGTCGAGACGTGGCACAGCTTCTCGTACGGCGCCCACTACGACCCCGACCAGATCGGCTTCGGCCCGCTGATGGCGATCAACACCGAGCGGATCGACGCCGCACGAGGATACGACGAGCACTGGCACGCCGACGTCGAGATCGTGACCTGGGTCCTGGAGGGGGTCCTGCTGCACGAGGACTCGACGGGGGAGCCGGGCCGGATCCACCCCGGCACGGCGCAACGGCTCAGCGCCGGCACGGGAGTGCGGCACTCCGAGCGCAACGCCTCGGCGGAGGAGCCGCTCGTGTTCGTCCAGATGATGCTGGCGTCCGAGCACGACGGCGAGCCCGAGTACGACCAGGTGGACGTCGACCCCGTCCCCGGCGTCCTGACGCCCACGGTCCCGGTCCACGCGCCCGCCGCACTGTTCGCCGTACGCCTCGACCCCGGGCAGAGCGTGACCGTCCCGGCGGCGCCCCGCAGCCTCGTGATCGTCACGGCGGGCACGATGACGTGCGGCGACACCGATCTGGCAGCTGGCGACGAGGCGCGGTTCACGACCGCCGGTGAGTACGATCTGAGTGCGTCCAGCGCCGCCACCGCGCTGATCTGGCAACTGCAGAGGTGACCGCATGACTGTCCTCGTCCTCAACGGCCCCAACCTGGGCCGCCTCGGCGTGCGTGAGCCCGATGTC
This sequence comes from Aeromicrobium sp., assembly GCA_025965175.1. Taxonomy (GTDB): domain Bacteria; phylum Actinomycetota; class Actinomycetes; order Propionibacteriales; family Nocardioidaceae; genus Aeromicrobium. The sequence goes on along the minus strand of JAOPXL010000166.1, from coordinate 10,078 downwards.
TATGGCACCGCGACGTACGCCGACCTGGTCGACCGCTGCGAGGCTGTCGCGAAGGAGGCCGGGGTCGAGGTCGACGTCCGCCAGACCGACGCCGAGGCCGAGATGATCGGCTGGCTGCACGACGCGGCCGACGCCGGATCGGCGGTGGTCCTCAACGCCGGGGCCTGGACCCACACCTCGGTCGCCGTCCGCGACGCCGCCAGCCAGCTCGCCGCCCCCCTCGTCGAGGTGCACCTCAGCAATGTGCATGCCCGCGAGGCGTTCCGGCACACGTCCTACCTCAGCGACATCGCCGCGGCGGTCGTCGTCGGCATGGGGATCGAGGGCTACGCCGCCGCGATCCGCTTCCTAGCCACGACCTGACCTCCCGCGAGCGGCGCCGCTACTGACCCGGCGAGTGGCGCAAACCGACCCCCGAGTGGCGCAGATCTGCACGACACACCGTCTCATTTTCTTCGTTCTGCGCCACTCGCGGAGCCGGGTGCGGGGGTGGGTGGTTGCGTGATGCAACCGACCCGGAAATCTGCCTGTCACTGAATGGTCTTAGGGTGGTGGGGTGAAAGGTTGGCTCACTCATTCCGAGGCCGTCGACGGGTTGCTGAAGTCCTACGGGGCGATCCCGCCGGGTGCTCGCGTGCGCCTCGCGAAGAAGACCTCCAACTTGTTCCGCCCCCGCTCCGACCACGACACCCCTGGTCTCGACGTCAGCGGGCTCGACGGTGTCATCGCGATCGACACCGAGGCCAGGACGGCCGACGTCCAGGGCATGTGCACCTACGAGCAGCTCGTCGCCGAGACCCTGCCGCACGGGTTCATCCCCTACGTCGTGCCGCAGCTTCGCACGATCACGCTCGGTGGCGCCGTCACGGGCCTCGGCATCGAGTCGACGTCGTTCCGCAACGGCCTGCCCCACGAGTCGGTCCTGGAGATGGACATCCTCACCGGCTCCGGTGAGCTCGTCACCGCGACGCCCGAGGGTGACCACGCCGATCTGTTCGAGGCGTTCCCCAACTCCTACGGCAGCCTCGGCTACGCGACCCGGCTCAGGATCAAGCTCGAGCAGGTCCCACCGTTCGTCAACCTGCGCCACGTCCGGATGGCCGATGCGGCGCAGGCCGTCAAGGCGATCGAGATCATCGCCGAGACCGGCGAGTGGCACGGCGAGCGCGTCGACGGCTTGGACGGCACGGCGTTCACTCCCGACGAGATCTACCTGACGCTGGCCCACTTCTCGGACGAGCCGCAGCGCGTCAGCGACTACACCGGACAGCAGGTCTACTACCGTTCGATCCAGCAGCGCGAGACCGACGCCCTGACGATGAACGACTACATCTGGCGCTGGGACACCGACTGGTTCTGGTGCTCGGGCGCGTTCGGCGCGCAGAACAAGTGGGTCCGCCGCATCTGGCCGGCCAAGTATCGCCGCAGCGACGTGTTCCACAAGATCGTCGGCCTCGACGAGAAGCTCGGCATCATCAAGACGCTCGACCGGATCAAGAAGATCCCCGGCCGGGAGCGGGTGATCCAGGACATCGAGGTCCCGCTGGCCAAGGTGCCGGAGTTCCTCGCGTGGTTCGACGCCGAGGTCGGGATGCGACCCGTGTGGCTGTGCCCGCTGCGGACGACCCGGCGCTGGCCGGCCTATCCGCTCGAGCCCGGCGAGACGTACGTCAACGCGGGCTTCTGGGGCACGGTCCAGGTCCCGGCCGGCTCCGCGCCGGGGCTGGTCAACCGCACGATCGAGGAAGCCGTGCACGCGATGGGCGGCCACAAGTCGCTCTACTCCGAGGCGTTCTACGACCAGGAGACGTTCGATCACATGTATGGCGGCGAGGTGCTGGCCGCCGCTCGCCGGCGATATGACCCGGAGAGCAGACTCAGCACCCTCTACGAGAAAGCGGTGAGGAACTCATGAGTGTCGACGTGGGAGTGCGTCTGTCGATCGCCGATGCGCTCGGCAAGCTGATGAAGGAGGGTCTGCCGTTCCGGTTCGAGGCCTTCGACGGGAGCGTCGCCGGACCGGTCGACGCGCCGTTCACGCTGCGCCTGCTCAACGAGCGCGGCCTGTCCTACCTGATGACCGCGCCCGGCGACCTGGGTTTCGCCCGGGCGTACGTCGCGGGTGACCTCGAGCTCGACGGGATCCACCCGGGCGATCCCTACGACGCGATGGTCCTGATCATGAGCCAGCTGCGGTTCAAGGTCCCGATGGCCGCCGAGATGGTGCAGATCGTCCGCAGCCTGGGCTTCGGCAACCTCAAGCCCCCGCCGCCGCCGGCCGAGGAGCACCTGCCGTAGTGGCGCCGCGCCCTCGAGGGCCTGCGGCACAACAAGAAGCGTGACGCCGAGGCGATCCAGCACCACTACGACGTGTCCAACCGCTTCTACGAGCTCGTGCTCGGCACCTCGATGACCTACACGTGCGCGGTCTACCCCACTCTCGAGTCGACGCTGGAGGAGGCGCAGTTCGAGAAGTACGACCTCGTCGCGCGCAAGCTCGACCTGCAGCCCGGACAGCGACTGCTCGACGTCGGCTGCGGCTGGGGCGGCATGGTGCGGCACGCCGCCAAGCACTACGGCGTCAAGGCGCTCGGCGTGACGCTCTCGCGGGAGCAGGCCGCCTGGGCGCAGCAGAAGATCAAGGAAGAGGGTCTGGACCATCTGGCGGAGGTCCGCTTCCAGGACTACCGCGACGTCACCGAGGACGGGTTCGACGCGGTCAGCTCGATCGGCATGACCGAGCACATCGGCGTCAAGCAGTACGACGACTACTTCGGCTTCCTGCAGAGCCGGCTCAAGGGGGGCGGCCGTCTGCTCAACCACTGCATCACGCGGCCCAACAACAAGATCACGACGACGGGCGCGTTCATCGACCGCTACGTCTTCCCGGACGGCGAGCTCACAGGCGTCGGCCGCATCACGATGGCCGCCCAGGACGCGGGCCTGGAGGTGCGGCACGTGGAGAACCTCCGCGAGCACTACGCCCTGACGCTCAAGGGCTGGACCGACAACCTCGTCGCCAACTGGGACGAGGCGCTGGAGGAGGTCACGGTCGGCCGCGCCAAGGTGTGGGGCATCTACATGGCCGGGTCCCGACTCGCGTTCGAGCGCAACGAGATCGAGCTGCACCATGTCCTCGCGGTCAAGACCGACGAGCACGGTCAGGCGGGCTGGCCGCTGCGCCCGACCTGGCTCAGCTGATCTCGATGACCACGGGGGCGTGGTCGCTGGCGCCCTTGCCCTTGCGCTCCTCGCGGTCGATCCAGGCCGAGTCGACCCGTGCGGCCAAGGCCTGCGAGGCGAGGATGAAGTCGATCCGCAGCCCGCGCTTCTTGGGGAACGCGAGCTGCTGGTAGTCCCAGTACGTGTAGACGCCCGGGCCCGGCGTGTGCGGCCGGACGACGTCGGCGTACCCCGCGTCGATGACGCCCCGGAACGCGTCCCGTTCGGGCACCGAGACGTGGGTCTTGCCCTCGAACACGCCCATGTCCCACACGTCGTCGTCGTGTGGGGCGACGTTCCAGTCGCCCGTCAGGGCGATCTGCGCCTCGGGGTTGTCCTCGAGCCAGCCGGCGGCGACCTGACGGAGCCGCTCGAGCCACGCGAGCTTGTAGACGTAGTGCGGGTGGTCGACCTCCCGGCCGTTGGGCACGTAGAGGCTCCAGACCCGGACGCCCCCGCAGGTCGCGCCGATCGACCGCGCCTCGAGGACCTCGGGCTCACCGAACTGCGGCTGGTCCTCGGCGAACGACGGCGCGACGTCCTCGAGACCGACGCGGGAGATCAGGGCGACCCCGTTCCACTGGCTCAGCCCGAAGTGCGCGACCTCGTAGCCCATCGACGACAGCTCGAGCAGGGGGAACTGGTCCTCCCGGCACTTGGTCTCCTGGATCGCGAGGACGTCGACGTCGTTGCGCTCCAGCCACCCCGTCACGCGGTCGATACGGCTCCGGATGGAGTTGACGTTCCAGGTCGCGATACGCACCCGTCGAACCTATCGCAGCCCTCCCGTCACGCCGTGCCGCGCGCGAGGAGTGTCCGGCCCCACACTCGGGGACCGATCTTCCCTAGACTCGACCCATGGGCGCCTACCTGGAGGACTACGCGGCGGTCGGCGTCATCATCCTTGTCGGGATCGCGCTCACCGGGGCGATGCTCGGCGTCAACCGGCTGATGCGGCCGCGGGTCGCCGCCCGCGAGAAGAACGTGACGTACGAGTCGGGGGTCGATCCGGTCGGCGAGGGCTGGTCGCAGTCGACGGTCCGCTACTACGTCTACGCGTTCCTCTACGTGATCTTCGCGGTCGACGCGGTCTTCCTGTTCCCCTGGGCGGTCGTGCTCGAGGACATCGGTCGCGCCGCCGCCGTCGAGATGGGCGTCTTCATCGGGATTCTGGTCGTCGGCCTGGCGTACGCCTGGCGCAAGGGGGTGCTCTCGTGGACGTCGTAGGCTCCGCCAACCTCGGGCAGGTCGACCTGCCCATGCCCACCCTCGCGCCACCCACCTTGGGTGTCGGCTCGCAGATGGCCCCCAAGCCGGCCCGTTACCTGCTCAACTGGGGTCGCAAGTACTCCCTCTGGGTGTTCAACTTCGGCCTGGCCTGCTGCGCGATCGAGTTCATCGCGACCTCGATGTCGCGCCACGACTTCATCCGGCTCGGCGTCATCCCGTTCGCCCCGGGCCCGCGTCAGGCCGACCTGATGGTCGTCTCCGGGACCGTGACGGACAAGATGGCGCCTGCGATCAAGCGCCTCTATGACCAGATGCCCGAGCCGAAGTACGTCATCAGCTTCGGCTCCTGCGCCAACTCCGGGGGGCCCTACTGGGACTCCTACTCAGTGACGAAGGGCGTCGACCAGATCATCCCCGTCGACGTGTACGTCCCCGGGTGCCCGCCGCGGCCCGAGGCACTGCTAAACGGGATCGTCACGCTGCAGGACAAGATCGCGGGGGAGAACCTCGCCGAGCGCTACCAGCGCTCCACCACATCGCTGCTCAGCCCACGGATCTCGCCCCCCGAGGTCGACGCGTGACGCTCGAGGCGAACGCGTTCGGCCCCCCGCACCGGGTCGTCGAGGCGGCCGCGTGGCACGACGCCGTGGTCGGGCTCAGACGCGACGGCTACACGTTCTTCGACTGGCTGTCCGCCGTCGACGAGCACCCCGAGGGGTTCCGGCTCGTGCTGCACGTCGCGAAGGTCAAGCCGCTGGACCACCTGCTGCTCGTGACGTACCTCGACCGCGACGAGCCGACGATCGCCTCGATCGCCGACGTCTTCGCGGGCGCGGCCTGGCACGAGCGGGAGACCCACGAGATGTTCGGCATCTCCTTCGGCCTCGACCTTGACCCGCTGCTGCTGCCCGATGGCTTCGAGGGCCATCCGCTGCGCAAGGAGTTCGTGCTGGCCTCCCGGGTCGCCAAGCCGTGGCCCGGCGCCAAGGAGCCGGGCGAGAGCGACGCCGAGTCCGCGCACTCCCCAGGACGCCGCCGGATCAAGCCCCCGGGCGTCCCCGACCCTCACGAGTGGCCCCCCACCCCAGATTTGCGGAGTTCTGCCCCGTCTGGGACCGGGGAGACGGTGCAGAACTCCGCAAATCTGGGGCGGGGTCTTGATGAGTGAGCTCGTCGACGCCGTGCTGCGGTGCCTGCTGGTCCTCGGGGCGTTCCTGACGCTGCCGCTGCTGGTGGGGCAGATGGAGCACAAGGCCATGGCCCACATGCAGAGCCGGGTCGGCCCGATGGCGGCCGGCGGCTTCCACGGCTGGGCCCAGCTCGTCGCCGACGGGGTCAAGTTCGTGCAGAAGGAGAGCATCGTCCCGGGGGCCGCGGACCGGAAGGTCTTCGAGCTCGCGCCGGCCGTCGCCCTGGTGCCCTATCTCGTGGCCCTGCTCGCGATCCCGCTCGGCCCGTTCTTCGGTCAGGGCAACCTGGTCGGCCAGGACCTCGACCTGGGCCTGTTCTTCGTCCTCGCCGCGATGAGCGTCGGCGTGCTGGGGACGCTGATGGGCGGCCTGGGCAGCGGCAACAAGTACTCCTACATCGGCGGCATGCGGGTCGCCGCCCAGCTCATGTCGTACGAGCTGCCGATGGTCCTCGCCGCGGCCAGCGTCGCGATGCTGGCCGGGACGTTGTCGCTGATCGGCATCGCCGAGGCGTGGGAGCCGTGGTGGCTCCTGGCCCAGCTGCCCGGCCTCGTCGTCTTCTTCGTGGCGGGTTTGGCCGAGCTGCAGCGCCCGCCGTTCGACGCCCCCCTGGCCGACGCCGAGCTCGTGATGGGGCCGCTGACCGAGTACGGCGGGATGCGCTTCGCGATGTTCCTGCTGGCCGAGTACGCCGGCATCGTGGTGCTCGCCGGGCTGACGACGGTGCTGTTCCTCGGCGGCTGGGCCGGCCCGTGGTCCGACCAGCTGGGCTGGGTCTGGACCCTGCTCAAGATCGTGCTCGTCTCGTTCCTCGTGATCTGGGCCCGTGTGGCGTACCCCCGCCTCCGCGAGGACCAGGTCAACTCCCTGGCGTGGAAGGTGCTGGTGCCGCTGGCGCTGGCCCAGATCGCGTTCACGACGGTTCTGGTGGTGTGGTGATGGCGTGGTGGGGCAAGGGCCTGGTCCAGGGACTGGCCGTGACGTGGAAGAACCTGACGCGCCGCAGCGTCACGGCGCGCTACCCCGACGTCGAGCCGGACCTGCCGCCGCGCAGCCGGGGCGTCATCGCGCTGCAGGAGGAGAACTGCACGTCCTGCATGCTGTGCGCCCGGGAGTGCCCGTCGTGGTGCATCACGATCGATTCGCACAAGGAAATCATCCCGGCGACGACCGAGGGCGGCCGTGACCGCAGCCAGAACGTCCTCGACGTCTTCGACATCGACTACTCGATCTGCATGTACTGCAGTATCTGCATCGAGGTCTGCCCCTTCGACGCCCTGCACTGGTCGCCGGAGTTCGCGTACGCCGAGGGTGACCTCAAGGACCTGACCCACGACATGAACCGGCTCCGCACCTGGATGGGCACCGTCCCGCCGCCACAGGCCCTGGACGCCAAGGCCGAGCAGGGCAAGGAGCTGGAGAGCTTCCGGCGGTCCGAGGGGGAGGCATGACCCTCGCCGAGCTCGTGTTCCTGGTCCTCGCGGTCATCGCGGTGGGGTCCGCCCTGCTGTCGATGACGAGCGGCCAGCTCGTGCACTCCGCCCTGTGGCTCGTCGTGACCCTCGGCGCCGTCGCGGGCTGCTTCCTGCTGATGACGGCCGAATTCGTCGCCTGGGTGCAGGTGCTGGTCTACGTCGGCTCGGTCGTCGTGCTGGTCATCTTCGCCCTGATGCTGACCCGCCAGTCGACGGGCGAGAAGTCGGCCGAGGTCACCGGCAACCGCTGGCTCGCGGCGATCCTCGGCGTCGTCGCGGCGATCGGGCTCGGCGCCACGATGATCGCGGGGTTCCGCGGTGAGGAAATAGAGGGTCGCCGCATCGGCACGGCGGGCTCGATCGGCCACGCCCTCTTCACCGACTGGGTCCTGCCGTTCGAGATCCTCAGCGGGGTCCTGCTCGCGGCGCTGGTCGGCGCGATCGTCATCTCCCGGTCAGGGTCCGATCGCTGATGCCGCTGCTCTATCCGTTGCTCCTCGCTGCTGCCCTCTTCGGGGTCGGCCTCTACGGTGTGCTCGCCCGGCGCAACGCGGTGCTGATGCTGCTGGGTGTCGAGCTCATGCTCAACGCGGTCAACCTCAACCTCGTCGCCTTCGACGCGTGGTTCGCCGACGCGATGCACACGGGGCAGGTGCTGACGCTGTTCACGATCACCCTCGCAGCAGCCGAGATCGGTCTCGGGCTGGCGATCGTCCTCGCCCTCTACCGCGCCGTCCGCACGATCGACGTCGACCGGGTCGGGGAGGACGTATGAGGAGCCTTGGCAGGCACTGGGTGTACGTCGCCCTGACCGCGGCCCTCGCGGTGGCCGTCGCGATCTGGGCGATCCCCAAGGTGGACGACCATGGCTTCTTCGGTGCCCTCGCCGCCGCACCGTCCTCGCCGCCGCCCCTCCCGTCCCTGTCACCCGACCTGTTCCTGGTCCCGGCCGCGGCCCAGATCGCACTCCTGGCGGTCGGCATCGGCCTGCTGGTGCAGATCTACTCCACGGCCTACCTCGGCCACCACCCGCGCTACCGCTCGTACGCCCTGATCATCGTGTTGTTCCTCGGCGCGATGCTGGCCGTCGTCGGCACGTCCAACCTGTGGGTCCTGCTCGTGGGCTGGGAGGTCATGGGCCTGTGCTCCTACCTCCTGATCGGCCACGAGTGGCAGACCGGCGAGGCTCGCGCCGGCGCCGCCAAGGCGTTCCTGGTCACCCGCATCGCCGACCTCGGGCTGGTGCTCGCGATCCTCGTGATCGGCGAGACCTACGGGACGTACGACATCATCGGCGCCGAGCTCGCCGCAGCCGACGGTGCCCGCAGCTCCACCGCGATCGGCCTGCTGGTCCTCGTCGCGGTCATGGGCAAGTCCGCGCAGTTCCCGCTCCACACCTGGCTGCCCGACGCGATGCCGGGCCCGACTCCGATCACGGCCCTGATCCACGCCGCGACGATGGTGGCCGCGGGCGTCTACCTCGCCGCCCGCCTCTTCCCCCTCTACGCCGACTCCGAGGTCGTGCTCACCGCGATGGCGGTCGTCGCCGGCATCACGATGCTCCTGGGCGCGCTGCTCGCGCTGGTACAGACCGATCTCAAGCGCGCGCTGGCTTGGTCGACGGTCAGCCAGCTGGCCTTCATGTTCGCCGCGATCGCGACGGGCGACCCGGAGGCCGGGACCGACCACCTGCTGTCCCACGGCGTGTTCAAGGCGCTGCTGTTCCTGGGCTGCGGCTGCCTGATGCGGGCCGTGGGCTCGAGCGCCCTGTCGGCGATGGGCGGGCTGCGTGACCGGATGCCCACGACATTCGTGACGATGACGATCGGCTTCGCCGCCCTGGCCGGAATCATCCCCACGGTCGGCTTCTTCACCAAGGACTCCGTCCTGCACGCCGTGTTCGAGGCCGGCGACGGCGACCAGGGGGTCGCGGGCCCGGTGGCGTACGTCCTGCTGGTCGTCGCGCTCGTCACGTCGTTCCTGACGGCGGCCTACGCCACCCGGCTCTGGGTCCTGGCGTTCTTCGCGCCCGCGCCGGACGGTCGAGCGGTGCACGAGGCCCCGCGGGCCATGGTCGGGCCACTGGTCGTGCTGGCCGTCGCGACGTTCGCGCTGTCGATCGGTCAGCCGTTCCACCACGGGATCGGTGTCCTGGGGACGCTCGTCGCGCTCGGCGGGGTCGGTGTGGTCCTGTGGCGCTGGCACTCGGGCTCGGCCCTGGACTGGTCGCCCCGGCCGCTGGCCGCCGAGCTGGGCATCGACCGGGCCTACGACCACTGGATCCCCAGCGCCGCACGGATGGCGTCCCGCGGCGTGATCAACGTCGACTCCGACGCGGTCGACGCCTATCCGCGGGGCTCCGCGGTCCTGTCCGACGCCGTGTCGAAGGGGCTGAGCCTGGTGCAGTCCCGCAACGTCCAGCGCTACGCGACCGTCATCGCGATCGGCGTCGTCCTCCTGACGGTGGCGGCGGTGGTCTGGTCATGATCGTGGCCGCCCTGGCCGTGCCGTTCGCGGTCGGCCTGCTGCTGATGGCGCTGCGCCGGTTCGTCAGCGGGCCCGTCGCCGGGATCGCCGGTGCTGCCGCGATGTCGGTGTCGCTGGTCCTGCTGGCCCTGGTCTGGGAGGGCCGCGACGTCGTCGCCGGTGAGGTCGACGAGCCGTGGATCGAGCCGCTCGGCGCCCGCCTCCACCTCGGGGTGACGGCGCTGTCATGGCCCTTCCTGCTCATGACGGCACTCGTCGGCGTGCTGTGCTGCGTGTGGCTCGTCGCGGCGGACACTGCTCCGGGCCTGGTCGGGCTGGTCCTGGTCATCAGCGCCTCGTCGATGGGCGTGTTCAGCTCGCTGGACCTGCTGCTGTTCTTCGTGTTCTTCGAGCTCGCGCTGATCCCGATGTGGTTCGTCATCGCGTGGTGGGGGAGTTCCAGCTCCAGCTCGTCGGGTGCGGACAGCACTCGTG
>JAOPXL010000158.1 GCA_025965175.1 Aeromicrobium sp. | reverse complement strand
TGACCGACGTCGACCCCCGGTCTGGCCGAGACGATCGCCCTGGTCGGGCCGTCCGTGGTGCACCACGAGGCATTCGACATCTCCGACGAGGACGCCGTCATGGCCTTCGCTCACCGGACCCTCGAGGTCGGTCCCGTCGACGTCGTGATGAACGTCGCCGGGATCTCGACGTGGGGGCGCATCCAGGACCTGCGGTCGGAGCACTGGCGCACGTGCGTCGAGATCCCCGCGGGGGGCGGTGCAACAGTCGCCCTTCCCCGGGCGTGGCGGTGCAACAGTCGCCCTTCCGTCGCCGGAAGGGCGACTCATGCACCGCCCAGGCTTGCCTCTGGGGTCAGAGAGAGGCGGCCACGACCAGGGCCCGGAACAGTCCGGCGTCCTCCCGGTTCTCCGGGTGCCACTGCACCGCGACCCGGAACGGCCGGGACGGGTCCTCCATCGCCTCCAGCGTCCCGTCGACGGAGTGCGCCGACGCGACGAAGCCGGGATGGCTGCTGACGGCCTGGTGGTGGTGGCAGTGCACCTCACCCTTGTCGCCGATCGCCGCTGCCAGCAGGGTGCCGGGCACGACGTCGACCGCGACCTCGCCGAACTCGTCGCCGCCCGGGGAGTGCAGCAGCGAGCCGGTCCGGTCCGGGACGTGCTGCTCGAGCGTTCCTCCACCGTGCACGGCCATGACCTGCATCCCGCGGCAGATGCCCAGGACCGGCAGGTCCGCCGGGGCGGCGTCGAGCAGGGCCAGCTCCCACGCGTCCCGGTCCTCGCGCCAGGAGGCCGTACGGCCGTGGGGCGCCTCGCCGTAGCGGGCCGGATCGACGTCCGCGCCGCCCGCGACGACGAGCCCGTCGAGCCGCGCGACGACCGCTCCGGCGCCTGCCGGGTCGCTCGGCGGCAGCAGGACCGGCACCCCGCCGGCGAGCTCGATCGAGCGGGCGTACCCCGCCGGCAGTACGTCGGCGGGCTCGTCCCACACGCCCCACCGCGCCTGCTCGCGATAGGTCGAGATGCCGATCAGCGGGCGCATCACAGCGGGGTGACGTAGGCCCCGGAGATGCCGCCGTCGACGAGGAACGTCGAGGCCGTGATGAAGCTCGACTCGTCCGAGGCGAGGAAGAGGACGGCGTTGGCCAGCTCGACGGGCTCGGCGAACCGGCCGACCGGGACGTGCACGAGTCGGCGGGCCGCCCGCTCCGGGTCGCTGGCGAACAGCTCCTTCAGCAGCGGGGTGTTGACCGGCCCGGGGCACAGGGCGTTGACCCGCACGCCCTCCCGCGCGAACTGCACGCCGAGCTCCCGCGACATCGACAGCACGCCGCCCTTCGACGCCGAGTAGGAGATCTGCGACGTCGCGGCGCCCATCACCGCGACGAACGAGGCGGTGTTGATGATCGAGCCGGATTTCTGCTCCAGCATGTAGGGCAGCGCGGCCTTGCAGCACAGGTAGACGCTGGTCAGGTTGACGTCCTGCACCCGCTTCCACGCCTCGAGGTCAGTGTCGAGGATCGAGTCGTCCTCCGGCGGGCTGATGCCGGCGTTGTTGAACGCGATGTCGACCGAGCCGTAGGTCTCCTTCGCGGTCGCGAACAACGCGCCGACCTGCTCCTTGTCGGTGACGTCGACGCGGACGTACGTCCCACCGACCTCGCTCGCGACGTCGGGCCCCTTGGAGTCGTCGACGTCGCCGATCACGACGTTGGCCCCTTCCTCGGCGAAACGGCGGACCGTGGCCAGCCCGATGCCGGAGCACCCGCCGGTGACGACGGCGGTCTTGCCTGCGATGCGTCCTGCCATGTGCGGTGACCTCCGGGTCTAGTCGTTGCTGATGAAGACGTTCTTGACATCGGTGAAGGAGTGCGGGGCGTCGGGGCCGAGCTCGCGACCCAGGCCGGACTGCTTGAAGCCGCCGAACGGCGTCCAGTAGCGGACCGAGGAGTGCGAGTTGACGCTGAGGTTGCCAGCCTCTACCCCGCGCGAGACGCGCAGCGCCCGGCCGATGTCGCGGGTGTAGATCGAGCCGGACAGGCCCAGCTCGGTGTCGTTCGCGAGCTCCACCGCGTGAGCCTCGTCGTCGAACGGCATGACCGCGACGACCGGCCCGAAGACCTCCTCCCGCCAGATCCGCTGCTGTGGGTCGTCGGCCAGCACGACGGTCGGCGCGAACCAGTGGCCGGGACCGTCCGGCGCGCCTCCGGCGAACGCGACCTCGACCTCGTCGACGAATCCCTGGACCGTGGCCTTCTGGGTCGCTGAGATCAGCGGCCCCATCTCGCTCGAGCGGTCCGCGGGGTCGAGGACCTTCAAACCCCGCACCGCCGGCTCCAGCAGGGAGACGAACTCGTCGTACGCCGAGCGCTCCACCAGGATCCGGGACCGGGCGCAACAGTCCTGCCCGGCGTTGTCGAACACCGCTCCGGGCGCTGCCGCCGCCGCCTTGGCCAGGTCGGCGTCGGCGAAGATGATGTTGGCGCTCTTGCCGCCGAGCTCCAGGGTCACCCGCTTCACCTGGTCGGCGCACCCCGCCATGATCTTCTTGCCAACCTCGGTCGAGCCGGTGAAGCAGACCTTGCGGACCGCGGGGTGGGTCACGAACCGCTCCCCCACGATCGCGCCCTTCCCGGGGACGACCGTGAAGACGCCCTCGGGGATGCCCGCCTCGAGCGCGAGCTCGGCCAGCCGGATCGCGGTCAGCGGGGTCAGCTCGGCGGGCTTGAGGACCACGGTGTTGCCGGCCGCCAGCGCCGGGCCGAAGCCCCAGCCGGCGATCGGCATCGGGAAGTTCCACGGCACGATGATCCCGACGACGCCGAGCGGCTCGTGGAACGTGACGTTGATGCCGCCGGCCACCGGTATCTGCAGGCCGGTCAGCCGCTCGGGCGCCGCCGAGTAGTAGTTGAGGACGTCACGGACATTGCCCGCCTCCCACGTCGCGTTGCCCCACGTGTGGCCCGAGTTGCGCACCTCGAGCGCCGCGAGCTCGGGGATGTGCTCGTCGACGACCGCGGCGAACCGGCGCAGCAGCCGGGCCCGCTCACCGGGCGCGGTGTCACGCCAGGCGGGGTATGCCCCGGCGGCCCGCTCGATCGCGGCATCGACGGCAGCGAGATCGGCCATCTCGACCTCGACCACCGCCTCCTCGGTAGCCGGGTTGATCACCGTGTACGTGTTCACGGCACTCCTCACATTCTCTCGAAGCCGCGGCGCAGCTCCCAGTCGGTCACGGCCGCGTCGAACGCCTTGAGCTCGACATCGGCCATATTGGTGTAGTGGGCGACGACCTCCTCGCCGAGGACGGCGCGGGCGATCGAGGATTCCGCGAACGCCTCACGCGCCTCGCGCAGCGTCCTCGGGACCTTGGGCTTCCCGGAGGTGTACGCATTGCCGGTCTGCTCCGGCTCGAGCTCCAGCTGGTGCTCGATGCCGTACAGCCCGCCGCCGAGCATCGCGGCCAGGGCGAGGTACGGATTGGTGTCCCCGCCGGGCACCCTGTTCTCGAGCCGGGCCGAGCTGTCGTGGCCCACCAGACGTACGGCGCAGGTGCGGTTGTCCAGCCCCCACGCGACCGTCGTCGGCGCGAAGGATGCGTCGGCGAACCGTTTGTAGGAGTTGATGTTGGGGGCGTACAGCAGCGTGAAGTCGCGCATCGTGGCCAGGACCCCGGCGATGAACTGGTCGTAGACCGCCGACCTCTTGCCGTCCTCCCAGAACGCCAGCCCCCCGTCGACGCCACGCAGCGACAGGTGGATGTGGCACGAGCTGCCCTCGCGCTCATCGTACTTGGCCATGAACGTGATGGCCTGGCCGTGCTGGGAGGCGATCTCCTTGGCGGCGGTCTTGTAGACCGCGTGGTTGTCGGCCGTCGCGACGACGTCGTCGAACAGGAAGCCGATCTCGTGCTGCCCGAAGTTGCACTCCCCCTTGGCGCCCTCGACGTTCATCCCCGCGGCGTACATCGTGTTGCGGATGTCGCGGAGCAGCGGCTCGACCCGGCTCGTGCCGACGATCGAGTAGTCGACGTTGTACTGGTTCGCCGGCGTCATGTCGCGGTAGCCGCTGCGCCACGCCTGCTCGTACGTCGTGTCGAAGACGATGAACTCCAGCTCGGTGCCGGCCAGCGCGACGAAACCGGCCTCGGCGGCCTTGGCGACCTGCGCCTTGAGGATCGTGCGCGGCGACTGGACGACCGGCGTGTGGTCGAGCCACACCAGGTCGCACTGGATCATGACGGTCATGGGCAGGTGCTCCAGCACCCGGATCGTGTCATAGTCGAGGGCGAACTCCATGTCGCCGTAGCCGGTGTCCCACGAGCTCATCGCGTAGCCGTCGACGGTGTTCATGTCGACGTCGACGCTCAGCAGGTAGTTACAGCCCTCGGTGCCGTGGTCCACCACGACGTCGAGGAAGTAGTGCGCGTGCAGCCGCTTGCCCTGCAGGCGGCCCTGCATGTCGGTGAACGCGACGACGACGGTGTCGATGTGCCCCTCACCGATCTGGACGCGCAGCTGCTCGAGGCTCAGGAGCCGTGGATTCCGCTCGCTCATGTCATCGTCCCTTCACATCAGGCCCCGGAGCAGGGCTGCCGTGTCGTCGCAGTGGCTCTCCATCGTGCGTCGCGCCTTGGTCCCGTCGCCGGCGAGGATCGCACGGACGATCGCCGCGTGCTGGCGGCGGGAGTGGTTGATGTTGCGGTCGAGCACCGGGATGGCGTCGAGCATGTCGTGCAGGCAGATCTGCACGTCCGTGACGGCGTCGATCAGCATCGGCGAGCCCGACAGGGACGCGATCGCGAGGTGGAGCATCGAGTCGGCCTGGCGGTGCAGCGCCTTGCTGGAGGCCGCGTCGACCTTGTCCAGGGCCGTACGCAGCAGGGTCGCCTGCGCCTCGGTGAGTCGTTTGCCAGCGGCGGCCTGCGCGGCCCCGGGCTCCACGATCCGGCGGAAGTCCAGCGCGTCGAGCAGCTGCTCCCGGGGACGGTCGAGCACCGGGGAGGAGCCGGGCTCCCGCGGCGTGAAGTCGACGACGGTGCCGCCACCTCGCCCACGCCGGGTCGTGACGAGTCCAGCGTCGCGCAGCGCGGCGATCGCGTCGCGCAGCGTCGCCCGGGAGACGCCGAAGCGCTCGGCCAGCTCCCGCTCGGGTGGCAGGGTGCTGCCGTTGGCGTAGATGCCGAGGCGGATCGAGGTCGCGAGCCGCTCGACGCAGGACTCGAAGGCGTGGTGGCCGCGGACCGGACGCAGCACGGCATCGACCAGGACGTCCGGCTCAGCCACGGTGTCGGTCATCGACCCTCCTCGCACCTTTGGTCTGTTTTCGAACCTTATCCCGCTGCCCCGCCCCTAGGAAGGTGTTCGGCCACCTCGTTCGGCCGGTTCGCGGTGGCGGATCGACCTCCCGATCCGAGCCAGGTGGCGGATCCACCTTCCTGGCGGGCCGGGCGGATGCGCTCGCCGTCCGGGTCCAGCAGGGGCCGCAACGACACCTGCGCCGCGACCCGGCGGCCACCGACGTCGATCTCGTAGCCGCCCTCCCGGACGTACGCCGGGGTGGCCACCTCGCCGGCGGGGGCCTGGACCCAGGCCAGGCCGACTCCCGTCCCGAGCGTCGCGCCCCACGCGGCGGACATCACCTGCCCCGCGGGCTCACCGTCGCGGACCAGCAGCTCGCCGCCCCACACCATGACGTCCGGGTCCTCGACCGCGAACGACACCAGCCGTCGCGCGGGACCGCTCGCCCTGGCCTTCTCGACCGCCTGGCGACCGAGGAAGTCGATGTCGGTCCCGAGCTTGCAGGTGAAGCTCAGTCCCGCCTCGACCGGGTCGACCTCGGGGGTCAGCTCGCGGCCGAACGCCCGATAGCCCTTCTCGAGCCGCATCGACTCGATCGCGTAGTAGCCGGCGTCGACGATGCCGAGGTCCTGTCCCTCCAGCTTGAGCGCGTCGTAGAGCACGAGGGCGTCGCGGTTGCGGACGTACAGCTCCCAGCCGAGCTCCCCGATGTACGTGATGCGGGTGGCCCGCACCCGGACCCCGGCGAGCTCGACCTCCCGGCTCGCGCCGAAGCCCCATCCCTGCTCGCTGACGTCGACGTCGCCGAGCCGGGACATCAGCTCGCGCGAGCGCGGACCCATCAGACCGAGGACGGCCAGTCGGGAGGTCAGGTCCCGCACCTGTACGTCGAGCCCCTCGGGGACGTGCCGCCGTATCCAGTCCTGGTCGCGCTCGGTCGTCGCCGAGCTCGCGACGAGGAAGAACTCGTCCTCCGCGACCCGGGTGACGGTCAGGTCCGACTCGTAGCCGCCGCGCTGGTTGAGCAGCGCGGTGTAGACCGCCCGGTCGACCTCGCCCGCGACGTCGTTGCTGCAGATCCACTGCAGCGCCGCCGCGGCTCCGGGGCCGTGGACGGCGTACTTGGAGAACGAGGTCTGGTCGAACACCGCGACACCCTCGCGGCACGCGACCTGCTCGGCGACGGACCACGGCAGCCAGCTCTGCTTGCCCCACGCGTACTCGATCGTCGGATCCTGCCCGGTGGGGGCGAAGAAGTTGGCCCGTTCCCAGCCCATCTTGCTGCCGAGCCCCGCATTGGCCGCGACGAGCCGGGCGTGGATCGGCGAGGTCCGCAGCGGGCGGGCGGTGTCGAGCTCGCGGTTGGGCCATGGCACGGCGTAGTGCAGGCCGAGCACCTCGGTGACCCGGTCGTGAAGGTACGTCAGGTCGTTCTGGAACGTGCCGAACCGGCGGATGTCGACCGCCAGCAGGTCGACCGTCGGCTCACCCTCCAGGATCCACTCGGCGAGGGCCCGCCCCGCCCCGCCGGCCGAGGCGATGCCGACCGAGTTGAAGCCGGCGGCGACGAAGAAGCCCCGCACGGACGGCGCCTCCCCCAGGATGAACTGGTTGTCCGGCGTGAAGCTCTCCGGACCGTTGTAGAACTTGCGGATGCCGGCGTCCCGCAGCGCCGGGATCCGCTGGATCGCGGAGTCCATCAGGACCTGGAAGTGGTCCCAGTCCTCCTCCAGCAGCTGGAACTCGAACGGGTACGGGATCGCGTCCGGCGACACCCACGGCTTGGCCTCGGGCTCGAAGCCGCCGACCACGAGCCCGCCGACCTCCTGCTTGACGTACGTGTAGCCGTCCGGGTCACGCAGGATCGGGAGGTCCGGGCGCACGCCGTCGATCTGGTCGGTCACGACGTAGAAGTGCTCGGCGGAGTGCAGCGGCACAGCGACCCCGATCCGCGCCGCGAGCTGGTGCGCCCACTGGCCGGCACAGTTGACGACGATCTCGGCCTCGATGTCGCCCTGGTCCGTGCGGACACCCGTCGCCGCGCCGTCCTCGACGAGGACCTCGGTGACCCGGACGTGCTCGACGATCGTGGCACCGCGCTGCCGCGCCCCACGGGCGAGCGCCTGCGTCAGGTCGGTCGGGTTGGCGGTCCCGTCGCCGGGCAGCCAGATGCCGCCGACGAGGTCCTTGGTCTCCAGCAGCGGATACCGCTCGCCCGCCTGCTCGGGCGTGAGCAGCTCGCACTCCAGGTCGTACGCCGCGGCGGTCGCGACGGTGCGGCGCAGCTGCTCCATGCGGTCCTCGGTGCGGGCGACCGTGACGCCGCCGCAGCGCTTGAAACCCGCGCTCAGGCCGACCTCGTCCTCGAGCTGCTCGTAGAGGGCGGCGGAGTACTGCACCAGGGTCGTGCCGCTCTGCGTCGCGCGGAGCTGGCCGACCAGGCCGGCGGCGTGCCACGTCGTGCCGCAGGACAGCTCGCCCTGCTCGAGCAGGACCACGTCGGACTCGCCGCTGCGGGTCAGGTGATAGGCGACGCTGGTGCCCACGACCCCGCCACCGATGATGACGATCCGGGCGCGGGCCGGCAGGCTCATGCCGCGGCCACCGCCTCGAGCCGGGCCGCGAGCTCCGGCGAGCGGAAGTCCGCGACGGCCTTGTCGTAGCGCTCCTGCCCCCAGCCAACGAAGTCGAAGTCGTCCTCGCTGGTCGCGGCCTGGATAAATCCCCACAGCGCCCAGCCGTAGCGGGACACCGTCGCCTGCAGCCGGGCACGGGCCACCATCCGCGGGTCCTCGTGGCCGACGTACGCCGTCACGAGCTCGACCAGGTGGTCCTCGTCGAGCTCGCACTCGGTCCACGAGTTGCCGAGCTCGAAGCACGGGTCGTTGTTGCCGGAGTAGT
>JAOPXL010000132.1 GCA_025965175.1 Aeromicrobium sp. | reverse complement strand
GGCGCTGTGGTGGTGCGGGGTGCGATGCCTACTTGGCGGCAGCCTTGAGGCGCGAGCCGACGCTGACCTTGACGCCGAAGCCGGCGGGAATGTCGATCGTCTCGCCGGTCGAGGGGTTGCGACCCGTACGCGCGGCACGAGCAACGCGCTCGACGGACAGGATGCCGGGGATCGAGACCTTCTCGCCGCTGGCGACGGAATCGAGGAGGATCTCGCTGAAGGACGAGAGA
This sequence comes from Aeromicrobium sp., assembly GCA_025965175.1. Lineage (GTDB taxonomy): Bacteria > Actinomycetota > Actinomycetes > Propionibacteriales > Nocardioidaceae > Aeromicrobium. Next base: position 2,276 of record JAOPXL010000132.1, on the reverse strand, counting down.
ACCGCATCTGCTTCGGCCTTGCTGGTGCCGGCCTTCGAAGCGAGGGCAGCGACGAGGTCGTTGCGTGAGATAGCCACAAAAGCTCCTAGTGAGTGATGGTGTGTGCGTCCGCCAGTCTATGAACTCATGCCACGCCGGATCGTGCACCCCGGCCGGGGCGGTGCACATTCCGCCGTGATATCAGGCCCAGAGCGTCGGTGGGGGGGCATCGACTAGCGATCCGATCTCACCCAGGTAGCGGTCCCGGGACCACTGCGTGACACCGAGGGTCGCCAGGTGCGGGGTCTGCCACTGGGTGTCGATCAGTCCCGCGTCGCCGACGATGCCCGCGAGGGTCACGAGGGCGACCTTGGAGGCGTCCGTCGCGTGGTGGAACATCGACTCCCCGGCGAACAGCGCGCCGATGCTGAGGCCGTACAGCCCGCCCACCAGCTCGCCCTCCGCCGTGCGGGTCTCGACCGAGTGCGCCCAGCCCAGCCGGTGCAGCCGGACGTACGCCTGACGGATCGGCGAGTCGATCCACGCGCCGGGGCGGCGGGGGTCGGCGCATGCGTCGATGACCTCCTCGAACGACTCGTCCGTGGTCACCGTGAATCGGCGCACGGAACGGGCCAGGGACCGGGATACCCGCAGGTCAGCGGGCTGCAGGACTCCTCGGCGTACCGGCGACCACCACAGCAGCCGGCCGTCGTGGGGCATCGGGAAGGCGCCGCGGCGGTACGCCTCGACGATCGTCGATGGGGCCAGGTCGGCGCCGCCGGCGACACAGTCGTCGTCGGGCCACTCGGCCGGCTCGAACGCCCACGGCGAGTGCGGCAGCGGGACGCGGGTCATGCGTCCAGCACCCGGGTCAGGTGGTGGATCGGGCCCTCGCCCCACTCGGCCCACTCGGCGGCGGTGGCCTGCTCGAGCGCGACCCACCACAGCAGCGTCCGGTTGACCGGCTGGGTCAGCGCAGCGGCCCGCCAGTCGCCGTCGATCGCCTCGGGAGTCGTGCCCCAGACGTCGCAGTACGGCTCGAGCACGTCGCGCCAGACCAGGGACGTGTAGGTCGTGACCCAGCCGTACGGGACGCTCAGGACCTCGACGGCGTGCGACCACTGCGCGTCGCCGAAGTCGAACAGGTGCAGCTCACCGCCCTCGACCGCGAACACGTTGCGGGGGTGCAGGTCGCCGTGCTGCCACGTCGTCGGCAGGGCGGACTCGTCCAGCCGCTGGGCCGCGTCGACGATCGCGGGGCGGGTCGCGCGGAGCCTGGTCTCCAGCTCCGCCGGCACGTGGGACGGGTGCTGCCCCGGCAGGCCGGCGAGGGTGTCGACGAGGCGGTCGAACCGGTCCACGACGGTCGCCGGGGAGCAGTCGGGGACCCCGGTGCCGAGCAGCTCGTCGCGGTAGTCGGCCAGGACCTGCTGCATCCGGGCGGCCCCGACGACGACCCGCTGCCAGTCCGCGAGGGTCGGCTCGCGGTCGTCTCCGAGCGTCTGGCCGCGGTCGACCGTCAGCATCCAGCCCCGGGCGGGCTCGACCGCAAGCGGCGCGTCGACGGCGTGCGGCAGGAGCTCGGCCAGCAGGGCCTGCAGCCGGGGCTCGAACGCCAAGGACGGGCAGTTGGCCTTGAACCACACCGTGCCGCGCTGGGTCGGGATCGTGATCTGGGTCGACCACGGCCGGATGCGCAGCTGCTCGGTCGGCCCGGTGACCTCCCGGCCGGCCCTGGCGAGCTGCGCCACGGCCCACGTCTCGACCTCGCCACGCCAGTCCTCACCCGCGATGCGCTCGGAGAACGGACGACCCATGTCCTCAGCGTAGGGCGCGCACTCATCAGCGGGCTCAGGTTCGGCCTCCTATGCTGGCCGGATGGGACTACGCAGCGACGCCGCCATCACCGCGGGGGCGAAGCTGGCCCCCCAGGTCGTGTCCGGGTTCGTCCGGACGATCCTCGACCAGGCCATCGACGGGGTCGGTCCGCTGCGCTCGGCCGCGGCGTCGGCCGACGGCAAGCTCGTCGACCACGGAGGGGACGTCGAGCGGGCGGTCACCGGGCTGATTCGGCTGCACGCGGGCCTCGCCGGCGTGCAGGGCTTCGTCACCAACCTCGGCGGCGTCATCGCGGTTGCGATCGCGATCCCGGCCAACATCGTCGGCGTCACGCTGGTGCAGTGCCACCTCGTGGCCGGTATCGCCCACCTGCGGGGCTACGACCTGGAGGACCCGCGGGTCCGCAACGCGATCCTCGCCTGCATGCTCGGGGAGGACACCGTCACCCAGCTCGTCAA
>JAOPXL010000125.1 GCA_025965175.1 Aeromicrobium sp. | reverse complement strand
ATGCCCATCGACCCCTGGGCCGCCGAGTTCACGGAGATGCTCGCTGCGCTCGATGCCGCGTGACCGCTCGCGGCTGACCATGGACGTCCGGAGGACGCCGTGCTTGGGTGAAGCATGGTGCGCATGGCTTCTGTCAGGGACAGGCCTGCGTCGATCGTGGTCATGCCCTGCGCGATATAGATGTCAGCCTCGAGCTCGAGGACCGTCTCGAGGCTCGCCTCGACGGTGCCGTCCAACAGGATCTCGGTCGCCCTGCCGGCAAAGGCCAGTGCCATCGCCATCGCTTCCTCGGCCATGGGCTCCGGCCGCTCGAGATAGATCGTCATGACCCCCAGCACCGAGGCGCCGATGTGCAGGGGGAAGGTGAGGACGCCCCGGACGCCGGCGTCCCGCGCGACACCGCGATAGACCGGCCACCGGTTGGACTCGGGCGCGTCCAGGTCCGACGTCAGCACGGGTCGGCGCCACGCGATCGCGTCTCGGCTGGGGCCCTCACCGAGGGTGAACTGGACCTCGTCGATGCGGGCGCTCCGCTCGTCCGAGCTGGCGATCGTGTGGGACCTCTCGCTCGTCGTCACGGCCACGGACACCCCGCCGACCTCGAGGCGGGTCCGGGCGGCCAGGCACAGGTGCTCGAGCAGGACGGGGGAGGGAAGGTGCTCGCCGTTGACGACGTACGCAGCCATGAGCCGAGAGACCTCCTCGGCGCGACGGCCGGCGGCGTGCGGCTCGCCCTTCCTGTCCATCTCGAGGCCTTCCTCAGAACGTCCCCCCGGTCGGGACGGCGATGTCTTCAGGTTAGTGGCCCCGGCGCCGGTGCGCTCCGGACGCGCTGACATGCCCCTTTCCGATCAGGCGGGACTGCGGAATGATCCGCAGATGACGAAGTACGTGTACGACTTCAGCGAAGGCGGGATGGACCAGAAGGATCTCCTGGGTGGCAAGGGGGCCAATCTCGCCGAGATGTTCAACCTCGGGCTGCCGGTGCCGCCGGGGTTCACGATCAGCACCGATGCGTGCCGGGCGTACCTGGCCGAGGGCAGTGAGCCCGCCGGGCTGGCCGACGAGGTCACCGCGCACCTGACGGCGTTGGAGGAGGCGCGCGGCAAGCGGCTGGGCGATCCGGAGGACCCGCTGCTGGTGTCGGTGCGGTCCGGCGCGAAGTTCTCGATGCCCGGGATGATGGACTCGATCCTCAACATCGGACTCACCGACGCCTCGGTCGAGGGCCTGGCCAGGGCCGCCGACGGCGACGAGCGCTTCGCGTACGACTCGTACCGCCGGCTGCTGCAGATGTTCGGCACCACCGTGCTGGGCATCGGCGGCGAGCTGTTCGCCGAGGCGCTGGACGCGCTGAAGGCCGACCGCGGCAGCGACGACGACCTCGACCTGACCGCCGCGGACCTGCAGGGACTCGTCGGGACCTACAAGACGCTGATCAGCGAGCACGGCGGCCGCGACTTCCCGCAGGACCCGCGCGACCAGCTCGACATGGCGGTGCTGGCGGTCTTCGACTCGTGGAACACCGAGCGTGCCGTCCTCTATCGCCGCCAGGAGCGCATCCCCGAGGACCTCGGCACGGCGGTCAACATCTGCTCGATGGTGTTCGGCAACGGGGGAGACGACTCCGGCACGGGGGTCGCGTTCACCCGTGACCCGGCGACCGGTGCGCAGGGCGTCTACGGGGACTACCTCGTCAACGCCCAGGGCGAGGACGTCGTCGCCGGCATCCGCAACACGATCCCGCTCGCCGAGCTCGAGCAGGTCGACAGGGCGGTGCACGGCGAGCTGCTCGCGATCATGGAGCGGCTCGAGCACCACTACACCGACCTGTGCGACATCGAGTTCACCGTCGAGCACGGCAAGCTGTGGATGCTGCAGACGCGGGTCGGCAAGCGTACGCCTGAGGCGGCGTTCCGGATCGCCCACTCATTCGCAGAGGAGGGGCTGATCGACCTCGACGAGGCGGTGGACCGGGTGAGCGGCGCGCAGCTGGCGCAGCTGATGTTCCCCCGCTTCGACGCCCACGCCGAGCGGCAGCTGATCGGTCGCGGCATGAATGCCTCGCCCGGCGCGGCCGTGGGCAAGGCGGTGTTCGACTCGCCGACCGCCGCCGAGTGGGCCGCCAGGGGCGAGCGCGTCATCCTGGTCCGCCGCACGACCAACCCCGAGGACCTGGCCGGCATGGTCGCGGCCGCGGGCATCCTCACGAGCCGCGGCGGCAAGACCTCGCACGCGGCCGTCATCGCCCGGGGGATGGGGCGGCCCTGCGTGTGCGGAGCCGAGGAGATCGACGTCGACACCGGCCGCTTCACCGCCGCCGACGGCACGGTGGTCGAGCAGGGCGACGTCATCTCGATCGACGGCACGACGGGCGAGATCTTCGCCGGTGCCGTCGACGTCGTCGACTCTCCGGTGGTCCGCCACTTCGAGGGCGATGCGGCGGTCGAGGACGATGACCTGGTGCGGGCGGTGATCGCGCTGATGGAGCATGCCGACGGCGTACGCCGGCTGGGTGTGCGGGCCAACGCCGACACCCCCGAGGACGCCGCCCGGGCCCGCCGGTTCGGCGCCGAGGGCATCGGGCTGTGCCGCACCGAGCACATGTTCCTCGGCGACCGCCGTGAGCTCGTCGAGCACCTGATCCTGGCCGACGGCCCCGAGCAGCAGCAGGACGCCCTCGATGCGCTGCTGCCGATGCAGCGGGACGACTTCACCGGGATCCTCGAGGCGATGGACGGGCTGCCGGTCACGATCCGGCTGCTCGACCCGCCGCTGCACGAGTTCCTCCCCGACTACACCGAGGTCGCCGTGCGGCTCGCGCACGAGCAGGAGCACGGCGAGGACACCCCGCGGACCCACCGGCTGCTCGCCGCCGTCAAGCGCCTGCACGAGGAGAACCCCATGATGGGGCTGCGCGGCGTGCGCCTCGGCATCGTCATCCCCGGCCTGGTCACGATGCAGGCCCGGGCGATCCTGGAGGCGGCCGCCGGGCTCGTCGCCGCGGGCAAGGACCCGCGCCCGGAGATCATGATCCCGCTGGTCGCCGCGCCGCAGGAGCTCGAGCTGGTCAAGGCGCAGGTCGTGGCGGTGGCTGCCGAGGTCGAGCAGGAGACCGGCGTCCCGCTGACGTACTCGGTGGGCACGATGATCGAGCTGCCCCGCGCGGTCATGGTCGCGGATCAGATCGCGCGGTCGGCGGAGTTCTTCTCCTTCGGCACCAACGACCTGACCCAGATGACATGGGGCTTCTCCCGCGACGACGTGGAGTCCTCGTTCTTCTCGACGTATCTCGAGCACGGGATCTTCCCGGTCTCGCCCTTCGAGTCGCTCGACGTCGAGGGCGTCGGCCGGCTCGTCGAGCTCGCGGTGCAGAAGGGGCGCGCCGAGCGACCCGACCTGCACCTGGGGGTCTGCGGCGAGCACGGGGGAGACCCGCGCTCGATCCACTTCTTCGACGCCGTGGGCCTGGACTACGTGTCGTGCTCGCCCTATCGCGTTCCCGTGGCGCGGCTGGAGGCCGGTCGCTCCGCGAGCGCGGGGTCCGCCTCTGCCTGAGGCTCAGCACATAGGCTCGTCCCGTGCCCCTCCACCTCCACCGTGCCGAGCGCGCTGATCGGCTGGTGGCGGGTCTGGCGAAGCTGCTGGCGCAGCCCGTGGGGGACCCGTTCGACGAGGAGCTCGTCATCGTCCCGGCCCGAGGGGTCGAGCGGTGGCTGGCGCAGCAGCTGGGCCACCGGCTCGGCGTCAGCGCCGGACGTGAGGACGGCGTGTGTGCCGGCATCAGGTTCACCTCTCCGCGGTCGCTGATGGCCGAGCTGCTCGACGCGGTGGACGAGGACCCGTGGGACCCCGACCGGCTGGTCTGGCCCCTGCTCGAGGTCATCGACGCCTCGCTCGGCGAGCCGTGGTGCCGCGCGCTCGGACGACACCTGGGCGAGGCGCACGTCGGCGTCGAGCGGGACCTACGGCGCAACCGTCGCTACGGGGTGGCGCGGCGGATCGCCGGCCTGTTCGCCTCGTACGCCTCCCAGCGTCCGGCGATGCTGGCGCAGTGGGCGGCAGGGGTCGAGGGGGACCTGCACGAGGACGTGCGGTGGCAGGCGGAGCTGTATCGGCGGCTCGTCGCCCGCGTCGACGCGCCCACGCCGGACGCCCGGCTCGCCGGCACGGTCGCCCGGCTCCGGGATCAGCCCACGTCGTTCGACCTGCCGGAGCGGGTCTCCTTCCTCGGCCACACCCGCCTCGCGACGGCCGACGTCATGCTGCTCGACGCGCTCGGACAGCACCGGGACGTGCACCTGTGGGTGCCACACCCGTCGCCGGCGCTGTGGAACGCGCTCGCCCCACGCGCCACGACCGGACCGGTCCGCCGCAGCGAGGATCCCGCACCCGTCGACGCCCCCAACCCGCTGCTGATCTCGCTCGGCCGGGACTCCCGTGAGCTGCAGCGCACGCTCCACCTCGCCGGCGAGGTCCACGACGAGCACCTCCCCGCCACGAGCCAGCGCCCCGACACCCTGCTCGGCTGGCTCCAGGACGACCTCGTCACCGACGGCGGCGCGGACGGGCGGACGTACGACGAGCAGGACCGCAGCATCCAGGTCCACGCCTGCCACGGCCGGGCCCGCCAGGTCGACGTGCTGCGTGAGGTCCTGGTCGGCCTGCTGGAGGACGATCCCACCCTCGAGCCGCGCGACATCCTGGTGATGTGCCCCGACATCGAGACGTACGCCCCGCTGATCCACGCGGCGTTCGGGCTCAGCGGTGTCGTCGAGGACGGGCACCCGGCCCACCAGCTGCGGGTACGTCTGGCAGACCGCGGCTCGGCCAGCACCAACCCCTTGCTGCAGGTCGCGACAACGCTGCTGACCCTCGCCGAGAGCGGCCGCATGACCGCGACCGAGGTGCTGGACCTGGTGGCGATGGCACCCGTGCGGCAGCGGTTCGTCCTGTCCGACGACGACCTGGAGAAGATCGGCCGCTGGGTCGGCCGCTCCGGCGTGCGGTGGGGGTTCGACGCCGTGCACCGCGAGCCGTTCGGGCTGGGCGACCTGGTGCCCAACACGTGGGAGTTCGGCCTCGACCGGGTCCTGGTCGGAGCGGCGGTGGCCGAGCAGCGCGGTCGCTGGATCGAGGCGGTCCTGCCGCTCGACGACGTCAGCAGCGGCGACATCGACCTGGCCGGCCGGCTCGCCGAGCTGATCCACCGCCTGCGCGACACGATCGACCGGATGACGCTCGAGCACCGGGTGTCGAAGTGGGTCGAGATCCTGCGGGCCGGTGTCCTGGGCCTGGCGTCCGTCCCCCGGCGCGACG
>JAOPXL010000119.1 GCA_025965175.1 Aeromicrobium sp. | reverse complement strand
CCCACGGCCGCAAGGCGGCATTAGCTCAATTGGCAGAGCAGCTGACTCTTAATCAGCGGGTTCGGGGTTCGAGTCCCTGATGCCGCACTGCAAAGGCCTCATTCCTCGCCGAATGGGGCCTTTGCTTTGCCCTCCGGCGGCGGGGTAAGGGGGCACTATGACCGACACCGACCACCACGCGGCCCGCCTGCAGCGCGAGCGGACGCGGACTTTCGACCTGCTCGTCTCGCTGTCGCGAGACTTCGACGGGATCGTGGCCGCCTCGGTCGACTCGAACGCCGACGACGAGCACGACCCCGAGGGCTCGACGATCGCGTTCGAACGTTCGCAGGCCGGCACGATGATCGAGCAGACGCGCGACCGCCTGGTCGAGATCGAGGCGGCGCTCGAACGGGTCCACGACGGCACGTACGGGACCTGCGAGGTGTGTGGCGTCCCGATCCCCGACGGCCGGCTCGAGGCACGACCCACTGCCCGCACGTGCGTGCTTCACGTGGCAGGGGTGGCGGACCAGGGCCGCCGGACGTAACGTCCAGAAGATGTCGCGTCGACGGACACCGGAGTCCCTGGCCCAGGAGGCCCTCGTCGTCCTGGCTGCGGGGCTCGGCGTCCTGACGGTCGCCGCCGTCGTGCTCTACCGCCCCGGCGCCCCGGCATGGACCCACACCGTCGTCAACGGGGTCGGCTGGGCGCTGATCCTCACGACCGGCGCGATGCTGGTGCGCGCCGGGGTCGAGAAGCTCGTCGAGCTGGGTCGACGCCACCAGTCGGGCTGACCCCGACACCCCGACGCCTGCCCTGCAGGTCGTCAGCCGGAGCCATTCGCGGGAACCAACCCTGCACGGCCCGAGTTGAGCAGGGCAAGGAGGTACGACCCATGAAGTGCCCGACAGACGGTGCGACCCTCGTCATGAGCGAGCGGTCCGGCATCGAGATCGACTACTGCCCAGACTGCCGCGGAGTCTGGCTCGACCGCGGGGAGCTCGACAAGATCATCGACCGAGCGGCCGCCGATGCGCCGGCACCTCGGCCGGCGGCCCCCTTCCAGGAGGAGCGCCGACGCGACGAGGCGCCCCGGTACACCGAGCAGCCGTACCGGCGCAAGAAGAAGGAGCACTGGCTCTCGGAGCTCTTCGACTGAGCCGGGCGGCCGCTGTGGGCTGCTAGCCCTGGCGGACGGCGGTGAGCAGGAGGTACTCCCAGCCCATCGTCGGCTCGGTCGGGGCGAAGTGTCGCGCGGCCAGGTCGGCCAGCTCGCGATCCAGCGCCTCGACCTTGGCCGGGTCGTCGGCGATGTTGCGGTAGACCGCCATCGTCGGGCCGTACGTCAGCTTGAAGAACTCGCGCATCTCCACGGGTGAGGCGAACCGGTCGACGGTCAGCATCTCCTTGCGGGCCACGACGTCGGTGACACGATCGCCCAGCAGCGACCGCACGTGCGACTCGTCGCCCCACAGCGGCGGCGGCTGCGCGCCGGGAGGCGGCGGCGGTGCGTACGGCTTCATCGTCGCGAACATCTGCCCGATGAATCCCTCTGGCGTCCAGCTCAACAGCCCGATCGTGCCCCCGGGACAGCACACCCGGACCAGCTCGTCGGCGCTCGCCTGGTGGTGCGGCGCGAACATCACGCCGACGCAGGACATCACGACGTCGAACTCGCCGTCGGCGTACGGCAGGGCCTCGGCATCGGCCTCCTGCCACTCCAGCGTTGCCCCCTGCGCCTCGGCATTGCGGCGACCGACCTCCAGCAGCTCGGGGGCGAGGTCGGACGCGACGACCTGCGCGCCGGTGAGCGCGGCCGGGATCGCGGCGTTGCCGGACCCGGCGCCGACGTCAAGGACGCGTTGTCCGGCGTGCACGCCGCACGCCTCGACCAGCCGCGGACCGGTGGCCGGGATGACCTCCGCGGCGACGGCGGGATAGTCCCCCATTGACCACATGGCCCTGTGCTTGGTCTTGAGCTCTCGGTCGGCGTCGACGTCCTCGATGAGCCTGCTCATGGTCTCCTCCTCGTGGAAAGTAGGTATCACGTCCACGATGGGCTGGCATCCCGGCCGAGACATCCGTGCTGGACACGGAGATGTGAGTCAGTAAAGTCAGTACATGGAGCAGGTGGCGCAGCTCACCCGACGCGAGAGCGCAACGCTCGACGCCGTGGCGCGGCGGCTCACGAACGGCGAGATCGCCTCGGAGTTCCACGTCTCGGTCCGCACGGTCGAGAGCCACATCGCCTCGCTCCGCCGCAAGCTCGGCGCCGGTTCCCGGATGGACCTGATCGCGGCCGCGCAGTCGCAACGCACCGGCTCGCGCCGGCCTTGGACGCGGCGGATCCTCCCGGCTCGGGCTGCGGGGCGGCGCCCCGAGCGCGATGATCAAGGCATGTGGATCGGCTGGGTCGAGCTCTACCTCCTGCTCGGCGACGTGCACTCCCTGAAGCAGAAGCGCTCGGTCGTGCGGCCGCTCGTGACGGACCTGCGGCGTACGTTCATGGTGTCCGCCGCGGAGACCGGCAGTCTCGACCTGCACCGCCGGGCCGGTCTCGGTGTGTCCCTCGTGGCCGCCGACAGCCAGCACGTCATCGACGTGCTGGACAAGGTCGAGGACTACGTGGCACGCCGCCCCGAGCTCGACCTCCTGTCCGCCCGCCGCCGGATCGCCAACAGCGACGACGAGTAGACCGGCTGCTCGGGTCCGGCGCCGACGTGTGACCCCCGCCCTAGCCGGTGCCGGACCGGGGCGGACATACTGATCGAAGTTTTGTCGTCTGGACGAAAGTGACCCGCGTGCGCAATCCCCGAGCATTCCTCCGTCCCCTCGCTGTTGGCGCTCCGACGCCCGTCGCGGACATCCCGTTCCGCCCGAGCCGGATGATCCACTTCTTCGACCCGAGCAACCCGAAGATGGCCGCCAAGGTCCCTGACATCGCGCCGAAGGTCGACATCATCCTCGGCAACCTCGAGGACGCGATCAAGACGGAGAACAAGGAAGCCGCCCGTCAGGGTCTCGTCGACATCGCGAGGAAGACGGACTTCGGCCAGACCCAGCTGTGGACCCGCATCAACAGCCTCGACTCCCCGTGGGCGCTGGACGACCTCATCACGCTGGTCACCGAGATCGGCGACAAGCTCGACGTCGTCATGGTCCCGAAGGTCGAGGGCGCCCAGGACATCCACTACGTCGACCGGCTCCTGGCCCAGCTCGAGGCCCGCGCCGGCCTGACCCGGCCGATCCTCGTGCACGCGATCCTCGAGACCGCCGAGGGCATGACGAACGTCGAGGAGATCGCCGCCGCGAGCCCCCGCATGCAGGGCATCTCGCTGGGCCCGGCCGACCTCGCCGCGAGCCGCCGCATGAAGACGACCCGTGTCGGTGGCGGGCACCCCGGCTACCTGGTCCGCCAGGACCCGACCGGTGAGGACCTCACGGAGGGCCGCACGACGTACCAGCAGGACCTGTGGCACTACACGATCGCCCGCATGGTCGACGCCTGCGCGGCCAACGACGTGCTCCCGTTCTACGGACCGTTCGGAGACATCAAGGACGTCGTGGCGTGCGAGGACCAGTTCCGCAACGCGTTCCTGCTCGGCTGCGTCGGCGCCTGGAGCCTGCACCCCGTGCAGATCGACATCGCGCGCAAGGTCTTCTCCCCCGACCCGGCCGACGTGGCGCACGCCAAGGAGGTCGTCGAGGCGATGGGCGACGGCTCCGGCGCCGTCATGATCAACGGCAAGATGGAGGACGACGCGTCCTGCAAGCAGTGCCTCGTGATGCTCGACCTCGCGAAGGCCCTGGCCGAGCGCGATCCCGAGCTCGCCGCCGCCTACGACCTCTGAGGAAGCCAACATGTCTGACAACCTCCTGCGACCCCGTCGCTCCGTTCTCTACATGCCCGGCGCCAACGAGCGCGCCCTCGAGAAGGCCAAGGGGATCGATGCCGATGCCTTGATCCTCGACCTCGAGGACGCCGTCTCCCCCGACGCCAAGCCCGAGGCCCGTGACCGGGTCGTCGCAGCGGTGCGGTCCGGCGAGTACGGTCACCGTGAGCTCGCGATCCGCATCAACGGCATCGGCACCGAGTGGCACGAGGCCGACCTCGCCGCCGCCGGCGCCGCGGGACCGGACGCCGTCCTGGTGCCGAAGGTCAACTCCGCCGAGGAGGTGCTGCAGCTCGTCGCCGGGCTGGAGGCCGCCGGTGCGCCGGATACCACCCAGCTGTGGGCCATGATCGAGACCCCCGTCGCGCTCCTGCACGCCGAGGAGATCTGCGCTGCGCACGAACGCCTGACGGTCATCGTGATGGGGACCAACGACGTCGTCAACGAGACGTACGGCCTGCACGTGCCGGGACGCAACCCGCTCGTGCTGACGGCGCTGTCGCTGTCCCTTCTCGCCGCCCGCGCGGCGGGCAAGGTCATCATCGACGGCGTCTACAACGATGTGAAGAACCTTGAGAGCTTCGACGCGGAGGCTCGCCAAGGTCGGGAGATGGGCTTCGACGGCAAGACGTTGATCCACCCCAGCCAGGTCGAGCCGGCCAACGTCGCGTTCGCCCCGTCGGAGGAGGACATCGAGCACGCGCAGGAGATGATCCGGGCGTTCGACGAGGCCAAGGCCGCGGGCCAGGGCGTCGTGACGTTCAACGGCCGCATGGTCGAGGAGCTCCACATCCGCGACGCGCACCGCATCCTCGCGTTCGCGGAGGCCATCGCGTCCCGCTGAGCCGTCACACGTGCGAGAAGAGGGTTGCCGTCCCTGCTGGGACGACAACCCTCTCCTCATGTCCTGCTACTTGTAGGTGCGCATGCCGTAGAGCTCGGAGTAGATCCGGGTCTTCAGCGCCTCGCGTCGGCGACGCTGCCGCACAGCCTCGAGGAGCATCTGGCGGTCGATCTCCGACAACTGGTCCGAGGGGCGCGTGCCCCGGGCCTTGCGGAACTCGATGAGTGCCACTTCGTTCACCCCCTCTCCATCTGCTCCGGCCTTCGGGGTGGGTGAGGTCGGGTTCTGTGCGGGCATGAGTCGGGTGTCGAGCTGTGGGGTCATGGCGCGCCTCCTTTCGGATGAGAGGGATGGGTGGACGGGGCGTGCCGGCATACGAAAAAACCGCCCCGGATCAAAGATCCGAAGCGGCAGAAGAGCCGACAGGTGTGGGCTACTTCAGGTGCACTGCTCCGGAGGTGGGACCGGCGAAGAACGTGACGGCATCACGGACGGTGAATCCGCGGGGCGTCGCGATGATGTTGTCCATGGGTCCACCTCCTCAGTCAGGTCGCTCCGGTCGAGCGGTTCCAAGGAAAATAGCGCACGCACGGACGTGATGTCCACCACATGGCATCGGCGCGGCCGCCGGAAGCGTGTTCCGGCGGCCGCGCCTGCTCATGCCGTGCCGGCTACTTCTTCAGCTTCAACGCTCGCGAGATCGTGAAAAAGATGTCGGTCTGGTCGGTCAGGCCCACGACGTTGGCGGCCTGCGGTCCGTACGCCGCGACCCGCAGCTGCGAGCCGGTGTGCTGCTGCGACCCACCCGCGGCGGCCGTGCCGTAGCTGATCGTCAGGGGGCTGCCCTCGTTGGTCAGCAGGTTCGTCGTCAGGCCGGGAGTCGTGCTGCCGGCCTCCACGATCTGGCTGGTGTGGGCGTGGTCCGCCGTGACGATGATCGTCGTGTGCTTGTCCTTCTTGGCGAACGCCAGCGCCGCCTGGACGGCCTCGTCGAGGTCGAGCGTCTCGCCGATCTGGCCGCACGCGTCGGCGGCGTGGTCCTGCTTGTCGATGCTGGCACCCTCGACCTGCAGGAAGAAGCCCTTCTTGTTCTTGTCATCGAGCAGCGAGATGGCCTTCGTCGTCAGGTCGGCGAGCTTGGGCTGGGTCGCGGGACGCTTCGCGTTGTCCTCGCAGCGTGCCGGCTCGAGCTTGCCGCCGCCGGGCGTCGCGGCCGGGCCCGTGGAGCGCACCGGCAGGTTGCCCGGCGCGAACAGGCCGAGGACCGGCTTGCTCTGGCTCGCGGTCTTGATCGCCTTGAGGGAGGCCAGGTCGGTCGGCAGCTGGTAGCCGCGGCTCGCGGCCTGCTCGAGCAGCGTCTTGTCCTTGTACTTCCCGGCGGCGGCCTTCTCGGCGAACGTCGCGGCGCCTCCGCCGAGGGTCACGTCGGGCCGGGTGTTGAGCAGCTGCTCGGTGATCGATCCGGGTCCGCCGTTCTCGAGCGCGGCCTCGGGGCACGTCGCCGAGGTCTTGACCGGTCCGTAGCAGGACCGGGCCGAGATGTGCGAGACCTGCACGGCCGGCGTCGCGTCCTGGATCTCCGCCGTCGTGACGTTGCCCGTCCTGAGGCCCCGCTTCTTGGCAAGCTCGAGCAACGTCTTCTGCGCCTTGCCACGGATGTCGACCGACACCGCGTTGTCGTACGTCTTGGTGCCCGTCGCCCACGCCGAGCCGGTGGCTGCGGAGTCGGGGACGTAGTCGGTCTTGGCGTCCTTGGTCAGGGAGTAGGTCGTGTACTGCCCTGTCAGCGGGAGCGCGTCGATGCCGGGGAACCGTCCGCCGGCTCCGTGCACGTAGTCGCGCGCCGAGGTGATCTCCGAGTCCCCCATGCCGTCACCGATCAGGAGGATGACGTTGTCGGACGTGCCACCCTTGATGGCTGCCTTGACGATCTTGCTGTTGTCCCCGGACAGTCGTTTCGCTCCGCCGTGGGCCGACGGGTCCTGGCCCGCTCCGATGGCTCCGGCCGTGCCGGCTCCGACGACGACGGCCGCCACCGAGAGCGCAACGACGGTGCGTCCGGTGGTCCTGCGTGTGTGTGAGTTCATAGCCGCAGCCCATCGGACCCGGGTGAACGGGTGCCGAACGCTCCCCGGCGCTCGGCTGAAGGCTCGCCGTCGTTCACTCCAGGCGTTCGTCGATCTCGTCCCGGCTGTAGCCGCTGGCGTAGAGCAGGTCCGCGGCCAGGGACCGGATCTGCGCGGCGATCGCGGCGCTGTTCATCGTCATCGCCTCGGGCAGGGCCACCGTCGCCATCCGAGCGGCCTCGACGAGCTGCTGCCGGGCCTCCTCGAAGTCGTCCCGTTCCGACAGGTCGTCGGCGAAGATCCCGATCGCGCGGGCGAGGGCGTCGATCGCCTGATCCATGCCCGCCGGGACCCGCTCGCCGTGCCGGAGCAGCGCCGAGGTCTTGCGCGCCATCACGCGAGCGTCCCGGACGGCGTTGTCGAGGTCGTGGACCGTCGACACGTACGTTTCGACGTGCTCGCGCTGGCGCCACCGCATGGGCGACATCCGGGCGATCTCCGAGACGTTGGCCGCAGTCGACGTCATCGACTCGACCAGCGGCTGCATGCTGCGCGCCTCCTGGAGGGCGATGTCGGCGAGCGCGGCGTCGATCGTGCGCAGCGACTGGGCGATCCGGCTGAGGATGCCGCCGAGCCGGTTGAGGAACACCTGCACCTCCCGGTCGATGTCCCGGACCGCGTTGCGCGGGATCAGCAGGATCATCGCGAGGCCGACGGCACCACCGACCAGCGCGTCGAGGAACCGGGTGATCGCGGGATTGCCGGCACCGACGACCGGGACCACCGCCGCGAGCAGCACCGAGGAGTTGGCGGCCTGCGTCAGCGCGAGCCCCTTGAGCCCCAGCAGGGTCGCGATCGTCACGGTGAGGGTCACGATCAGCGCCATCTGCCACGCCCCGCGGCCGATCCCGAGGATCAGCAGCTCGCCGACCAGCACGCCGATCGAGACGCCGAGCACCAGCTCGTACGACGTCCGGCCGCGCAGGCCCGCCCCGGCGATCAGCACGATGACGCACGCGACCGGCGCGAAGAACGCCTGCCGGTGGTCCAGCACGTGCGTCGCGAAGAAGTATGCCGTCGCGGTGCCAAGGCTCAGGCGCAGCAACGTCCGCCAGCGACGCCGCAGGACCCGCACCCGGTCGGTCAGCGTGTTCGTTGACCTCAGGCGCAGGCGTCGCAGCGGGATGTCGCGGGACCCGCTCACCGGCGCGGGCCGGTCTGGCCGGACATCGTCAGCGCAGGAGCTTGCGAATCACGACGATGCCGGCGACGACGGCCACGGTCCCACCCACGAGCGGCACGATCGTCTCGAGCCGGGGTGAACCGGTCTCGTCGACGAAGCGGGCCTTGAGCTTGGCCAGGCCGCGACGAGCGACGTTCTTGGGGCTCGTCCGGTCGATCAGGGCATCGACGGTGTCCGCCAGGTGCTCACGGATCGCCTCGATCTCGGCTACTTGGTCATCGGGTCTGGCCTTCGCCACGTCGTGCCTCGCTCACCTGGGAGTCTGCGGAGGTGCGGCCTTCGGGCGCGCACGCATACGTAAGGATAGGGCCCATGACGACGCGACTGCAGCCCGGCGACACGGCACCCGACTTCACCCTCACGAACGACGCCGGGGAGCCGGTCCAGCTGTCCCGGCAGGACGGCAAGGTCATCGTCTACTTCTACCCCGCCGCGATGACCCCGGGCTGCACCAAGCAGGCCTGCGACTTCAGCGACTCGATCGACCGGCTGCAGGCCGAGGGCTACACCGTGTTGGGCATCTCGCCGGACAAGCCCGAGAAGCTCGCGAAGTTCCGTGAGCGCGACGGGCTGACCATCACGCTGCTCTCCGACCCCGACAAGCAGGTCCTTGAGCAGTGGGGCGCATTCGGCGAGAAGAAGCTCTACGGCAAGGTCGTCCAGGGTGTCATTCGCTCGACGTTCGTCGTCGAGGACGGGAAGATCGCGCTGGCGCAGTACAACGTCAAGGCCACCGGGCACGTCGCGAAGCTGCGCAAGGACTTGGGTCTCGGGGAGTAGCACTCCGGCGCCTGTTGAGGCGGTGGATTCTCCACCGTTTGACGGCGAATCCGGCTTCGCACGGTGGAGGATCCACCGCACCTTCCCCCGGTGGTGGGTGGTGTCGATCGGTTGGGTGGCTGGTCCCGGCTCGTCCCTCCGCGCTCGCGGCGCCGGACGGAGGGTTCACCCTCGCTCGTCGGGTCGCCTATTCTTTCCATCGGGCCGATGTGGTGGAACTGGTAGACACGCAGGTTTTAGGTACCTGTGTCTTCGGACGTGCAGGTTCAAGTCCTGTCATCGGCACTCAACTCATACTCGTCCTTCGCCGCACGAAGCTCTGCCGCCGGGCAACCATGGTCAGACCGGCCCCAGCGGGATTACGTTGGACGGGAAGCGACTCGGGCACTTCACGACCCGAAGGAGCAGCCATGTTGAACGACAGCAAAGTCACCGCGAACGTCCCGGTCTCGGACCTCGACCGGGCCCGCCGCTTCTACGCCGACACGCTCGGCCTCACCCCTGCCGACGAGAACCCGGGCGGGCTCATCTACACGACTCGCGGCGGAACGACGTTCTTCCTCTACCCGACCGAGTTCGCCGGCCAGGCCGGCCACACGATCGCCCAGTGGCACGTCAGCAGCGTCGATGAGGAGGTGCGGGACCTGAAGGCCAAGGGGCTGGAGTTCGAGCACTACGACATGCCGGGCGTGACGTGGGACGGCGACGTCGCCCGGATGGAGGGCATGGGCAGCGCCGCCTGGTTCAAGGACAGCGAGGGCAACATCATGTGCCTGGACGACGCCCTGACCGGCTGAGCACAAGGTCGGGTGGGCCCGCGACGTCGTTCGCCCTGGTCGGCGCGCGTCAGCCCAGCTGCTCGAACAGGGACACGATGATCCCCTCCGGCCCGCGGACGTACGCCATGCGCACACTGTTCTCGTACTCGCCGATGCCACCGACGAGCCCGTACCCGTCCGCGGCCACCGCGTCGACGGCCGCCTGGAGGTCGCCGACCTCGAAGGACACGTTGCGCAGCCCCAGCTCGTTGGCCATCGCCGCGGGCGATCCCGGCACGTGGTCGGGCGTGACGAAGCTCGAGAGCTCCAGCCGGGAACCGCCCCCAGGCGGCTTGAGCATCACGATCTGACAGTGCGCGCCAGGGATGGCGCACACTGTCTCCACGAACTCGCCCTTCACCGATCCGGTCCCCTCGACCTCGAGACCGAGCCCGACGAAGAAAGCCGTCACCAAGTCCAGGTCCGCGACGGTGATGCCGATGTGGTCGAGACGTCTGACGTGCGACATACGTTCCATCCTGCCGTCCTACACCGAGGCAGTTCGGATGCGGACCTCGCGCTCCATCCGCTTCTCGTGGCGCGCGCGACCCTTGACTGCTTCACGCTCCCGACTCTTCGGCGGCGCCTTCGTCACGAGATCGTCGAGCATTCGACGCGTCGCGAGCGCGATCTCGTCGATCGCGCGGTCGAAGGCCTGGGCGTTCGCCTGTGAGGGGCGGGTCGACCCGCTGACCTTCCGCACGAACTGCAGGGCAGCTTCGCGGACCTCGTCATCGGTCGTCGGTGGGTCGAAGTTGTGAAGCACCCGGATGTTTCGGCACATGCTGCGACTGTATCCCCTGCGAGCGCAGCCCGGACGTCATCCAGCCCGATGTCTTGCGCAGTGACTATTGACTACCCGCCTATTTCGTGTCAGCGTCAATTATCATGAAAACGACTCGCGCCTACACGATGGGCGCTCGCGCCGAGGCCATGGCTGAGACCCGCCGGCGCATCATCGAGGCGCTCTTCGACCTCGGTCGAGAGCGAATGTTTCCTGACATCTCGCTCGACGACGTGGCGGCCGCAGCCGACGTCAGCGTCCAGACCATCCTGCGACACTTCACGAGTCGCGCCGGACTCATCGAAGCAACCATGGACCACGCGATCGCCACCGTGATCGAGGAACGCCACGCCCCCGTAGGTGACGTCGACGCGGCCATGACGGTGATCGTCAGGCACTACGAGGACCGTGGTCCAACGGCGCTGCTGATGCTCGCCCAGGAGGCGTCGGATCCGCAGGTCGCCGCGCTGACCCGGCGCGGCCGGGACCTGCACCGCACGTGGGTCGAGGACGTGTTCGCACCCTCCGTCGGCCCATGCGACCCACTTGTCGACCTGCTCGTCGTGGCGACCGACGTCTACACCTGGAAGCTGCTGCGCATCGACCGCCGGTACTCACGCGCACGGACCCAGCAGCTCATGCATCGCATGGTGACATCGCTCCTCGAGAGCGCCCGGCACGAAGGAGAATCGACATGAGCAACATCCTCTTCGTCACGTGGGACGGAGGCGGCAATGTTCCCCCCGCGCTCGGCATCGCCGCCGAGCTGCAGCAGCGTGGCCACCGCGTCCGGGTGATGGGGCATCCCGTCCAGCACGCGCAGGTGAAGGGCATGGGGTTCGACTTCACGGCGTTCCGCACTGCTCGCTCCTTCCGGGCGGTCGACCACAGCACCCCCTTCGACTACGTCGGCGTGTTCGGCGACCGGGCGATGGGTCGCGACGTCGTCGAGGAGATGCGGCGCGAGCCCGCTGAGCTCGTGGTCATCGACTGCATCCTGTTCGGGGCGATGCAGGCAGTCGCCGCCGCGGGAGTGCCGTACGTGGTGCTGGAGCACATGTACGACGCGTATCTGGTCCGCCGCTGGCTCCGCGGCCCCATGGGCCTCGGCATGGCGGTCAAGCGAATCCCTGCACGACGACTCCTGCAGGCCGCAGCCGCACGACTGGTCGCGTGCGTGGCGGAGCTCGATCCCGCCGGCAAAGGGGTGCGACCTGACAACCTCCACTACACGGGCCCGGTGGTGTCGGGCGTCCCGGCCGCGCCCACCGAGCCGTCCGTGCTCGTCAGCCTCAGCACGGTCAACTTCCCCGGCCAGGCTCGGGCGATGCAGCACATCCTCGACGCGCTGGGAATGCTCGGCGTGCGGGGCGTCGCCACGGTGGGGCCCGCGATCGGACCCCAGAACCTGGCCGCTCCCCCGAACGTCGAGCTCCGCGGGTTCGTCCCGCACGCCGAGCTGCTGCCGACCGCGTCGATGGTGATCGGGCACGGTGGCCACGCGACCACCATGATCGCCCTGGCCCACGACCTGCCGCTGCTGGTGATGCCGATGCACCCGATGCTGGACCAGAAGATGGTCGGTCAGTCGGTGGTCGACGCCGGCGCGGGCCGGCTCCTGTCCAAGACCGCGAAACCCGCCGCGATCGCGGCCGCCGTGGACGAGCTGCTCGGCGAGGGCCCGCACCGCGCTGCTGCCGCCCGCCTGGGCGCCGCCATGCGTACGACGTCGGGGGCGCGCGCCGGCGCCGATCTCGTCGAATCCGTGTGCACCGGCCGGGCCGTCGCCTGAGCGCGAAGCCTCAAGCTCACCTTTACGATACGAGCCCGTTCCGTATCGTGCTAGCCTCAAGGGCATGCAGATCAGTGACGCGGCCGTCGACGAACCCCGTCGGGGCCGCCCCCGGGACCCGGGCCGCGACGAGGCGATCATCGACGCCTCGATCGACGTCCTCGTCCGCGACGGCTACGACCGCCTGTCGATGGAGGGCGTCGCCGCTGCCGCGGGCGTCGGCAAGGCCACCGTCTACCGCCGGTGGAGCAGCAAGGCCGAGCTCGTCATCGATGCGATGGCGTCCCTCAAGCCGGCCATCGACACCATCGACACCGGCTCTCTCGAGGGTGACATCGAGCTGCTGACCGCCGCGTCGTGCAGCCCGCACTCACAACGGCTGTTCGAGGTGATGGTGAGCATCTGCTCCGCCCTCCCCCGCGAGCCGGAGCTACTCGAGGCGTTCCAGACCCGCTTCACCGAGCCACGCATCGCACGCACCACCCGAGTGCTCGAACGCGCCCGGGACCGCGGTGAGCTCGGCGCCGAGGTCGACATCGCCATGGCAGCGAACCTCGTGCCGTCACTGATGCTGCAGCGAGCACTCATGACCGGCAGGCCCGCCGGCCGTGCCTACGCCGAGCAGGTGGTGGGCAGCGTGCTGCTCCCCGTGCTCGGACGTCCTCCACGACCCGTCTCGACCACCAACACGGAGACCTCCCATGACTGAAGCTGAAGCACCGCCCTCCCACGCCACCCGCAACGGCGGTCTCGCCCTCGCCGTGATCTGCGTCGCGCAGCTCATGGTCGTCCTCGACGCCACGGTGGTCAACGTCGCGCTGCCGAGCATCCGCAAGGACCTCGACTTCTCCCTCGACAACCTGACCTGGGTCGTCACCGCCTACTCGCTCGCCTTCGGCGGGCTGCTGCTCTTCGGCGGCCGCACCGGCGACCTGTTCGGTCGGCGCCGCATGTTCATGATCGGCATCTCGATCTTTGCCGCCGCATCGCTCGTCGGTGGGTTCGCGACGGGTGAGGCGATGCTGATCATCGCGCGGGCCGCGCAGGGCGCCGGCGGCGCGATCGCCGCACCCACTGCGCTGGCGCTGCTGGCCACGACGTTCACCGAGCCGGCGGCGCGCGCTCGCGCCTTCGGCGTCTTCGCGGCGATGGCCGCGTCGGGCGGTGCACTCGGCCTGCTGCTCGGAGGCGTGCTGACCGACTACGCCAGCTGGCGCTGGGCGCTGTTCATCAATGCCCCGATCGGCGCGATCGTGCTCATCCTGACGCCGCGAGTGCTCAACGAGTCGCAGGGCTCGGGCACGAAGCTCGACCTGCCGGGCGCCATCACGGTCACCGCCGGCATGTCGACCCTGGTCTACGGCCTGACCAAGGCCGCCGACGACGGCTGGGGCTCCACGACCACGGTCGTGACGCTCACCATCGCCGCGGCGCTGCTGGCCGCGTTCGTGCTCATCGAGCACGTGTCGAGCCACCCGCTCATGCCGTTCCGGATCTTCGCCGACCGCAACCGCACCGGTGCCTACCTGATCATGCTGTTCCTCGCGGGTGCGCTGTTCACGACGTTCTACTTCCTCGCGCAGTACCAGCAGAACGTGCACGGCTGGAGCCCGTTCAAGACCGGCGTCGGCTTCCTCCCCATGCCGGCGACGATCATGTTCATGTCGATCGTGGTCGTCCGACGGCTCGTCCCGAAGATCGGCATCCGTCCGTTCCTGACCATCGGCCCGATCCTCGCCATTGCAGCGATGGTCTCGTTCTCGCAGCTCCACGCGAGCAGCAGCTACTGGCCGTTCCTGGGCTCGATCCTGCTTCTCGGCGTGGGCATGGGCTGCAGCTTCGTGCCCCTGACCATGACGGCCGTCAACGGCGTGGCACCACATGAGACGGGCCTCGCCTCGGCGCTGCTCAACACCGGACAGCAGGTCGGAGGGGCCATCGGCCTTGCCGTGTTCGGCACGGTCTTCGCGCACGCCGCAGCCGACCGCGCAGGGGAGCTCGGCCGCAGTGCCGCGACCGCGACGGGCCAGGCTGACGTGTTCGTCGCGGGTCAGCAGCAGGCCTTCACCGCGGCGATCGTGGTGACGGCGCTCGCGCTCGTCGCGTCGCTGACGCTCATCCGCGTCAACAAGGTCGCTGCGCCGACCCCGGCGCCGGATGCCGCCCCGGCCCACGCGGACTGACGCCGTCACCGGTCGAGCCGTGCGGGACGTTGTGCAGCCGCTTGGTGATGCGGAAGAACCGCGGGTTCCCCTCCAGGACCAGCCACCGCGAGCGGTCGCGTTGACGTTTCACACGACCCGACCGTCCAAGATGCGCCGCGCGAGGTCCGCGCTGCCCTCCATCTGCTCGGCATGCTCCGGGTCGAGCAGCCCTGCCAGCCGCTCCAGCGATACAGGGTCGATGCGAACGTCGCGCATACCCGATGCTCCCACCCCGAGGGCGTCGTCCTCCAGCACCGGGCGAGGACTCCCCTGATCTGGGGGTCGGACCCGGCACTTCCCTGATGGCGGCACTTCCGGTACGCCTCCTACGTTGGAGGGGTGAGACCCCCCGAACGAGAGGCACCCGCATGAAGTCCGAGCTGTTCAGCCAGGCCAACCTCGAGGTCCAGACCAGCGAGCGGTTCACGCTGCAGAACCCCCGGATGCTCAAGGTCACGCTCGGTGCACCCGTCCTGGCGACCAAGGGCGTCATGGTGGCCTACCAGGGCCAGGTCACGTTCGAGCACAAGTCGGCCGGCAGCATCGGCAAGCTCATGAAGAAGGTCGTCACCTCCGAGGACAACCCGCTCATGACGGTCGCCGGCCAGGGCGAGGTGTTCTTCGCCGACACCGCCAAGAACGTCTTCGTGCTCAACCTCGAGGGCGACGGCATCTCGATCAACGGCCGCAACCTGCTGGCGTTCGACGCGAGCCTCGACCACGACATCCGCCGGGTCAAGGGCGTCGGCATGGCGGCCGGTGGGCTGTTCAACACGATCGTCAACGGTCACGGACAGGTCGCGCTCGTCGCGGACGGCGATCCCATGATCCTGGATTGCTCGCAGCAGCCGACATACGTCGACATCAACGCCGCGGTCTGCTGGTCGGCCAACCTGCAACCCCAGATCCACAACAGCATGAGCATGCGCTCGACGATGCGCGGCGGCTCGGGCGAGGCGTTCCAGTACGCCTTCCAGGGCCCGGGCTTCGTTGTGGTGCAGCCGTCGGAGGGCCCGAGCTATTCAGCGGGCGCCGGCAACAACGGCAACGTCGCCGCGGCAGCGGTCGGCGGCGGCATCCTCGGTGGGATCCTGGGCGGCAGCTGACCCGAAGCCCCCGTGGCGGTCAGCCCGCCACGGGGACCGACCGGCCGGGCAGCGCCAGCAGGGCGACACCGGCGAGCAGGACCACGAGACCCACCCACCCGGCGGCAGACACGTGCTCGTCGAGCAGCACCAGCCCCAGCACGCACGCCGTGACCGGCTCGGCCAGCGTCAGGGTCGACACCGTCGCCGCGCTGAGCGACTGCAGGCCGACGGCGAACAGGACGTACGCCACGACGACCGTCACGACGGCGAGCCATCCGACCATCCGGACCCCGGGCCACGACGCCAGCGGCGCGAGGTCCACGAGCAGCAGGAACGGCAACCCCAGGACGGCTGCGGTCCCGAAGACGCTCCCGATCGCGGCGGTCGGCGTCCACCCGTCCGTGAGGAGCCGCTTGGCGGCGAGGGCGTACACGGCGTAGGACAGCGCGGCACCCAGCGAGCCGGCCAGCCCGGGCAGGCTGACGTCGTCACCGGCGCCCTCGACCAGCCCGCTGAGCAGCACGACGCCGGCGACCGCACAGGCAGTCGCGACGAACCACGTCCGGGTCGGCACGGTGCGGGTCAGGCACCACTGGAGCAGCCCGGTCAGGGCAGGCGCGGCGCCGAGGGTCACCACGGCACCGATCGCGACCCCGTTGAGCCGGGCGCCGGCGAAGAACGTGGGCTGATAGGCCAGGACGGCCGCGCCGCCGAGCAGCACGGTCCAGAGCACACCCCGACTCGTACGCATCGAACGACGGGACGGGCGGCCGGCGAACCACCAGGCCACGAGACCCAGCAGGGCCCCACCGGCGACGATGCGGGCCAGGCCGACGGCCGAGCTCGAGGCGGTGTCCGGGCCGTACGCCTGCGCGGTGCCGGTCGTCGCGAAGCACACGGCGGAGGCGATGACGAGGAGGGCAGCGCGCACGCCACATTGTTGCGCAGCGGCGCCCCGCCCCCGTCGTCGGCCGGGACTACGGCGTGAGCTTGCCGATCCCCTTGGAGATGCTGGTCTGCAGGATCTTGCCGACCAGTCCGGCGACGCCGGGGATCGGCGCGTCGAAGCCGATCGTGTAGTCCAGCGCCGTGCCGCCGTCGGCGGTCGGGGTCAGGACCTGGCGGCCCCAGTGGCCCTTGAGCGGGCTGCCCTTGCTGATGGCGTACTCGATCAGTGTGTGGGGCTCGGCGACCGTCGTCGTCTCGTGGAACGCCGGCAGGGGGCCGATCTTGAGGGCGCGGGTCGAGCCGACGCCGTTGCGGGAGGTCGCGCCGTCGGACACGCGAGTGATCTTGGCGCCGAAGACCGGGCCGAGGTTCTCGTGCTCGGACAGCCTCTCGAAGACCGTCGCGGGATCGGATGTGAATGTGTGCGTGACGTGGACGCGCTGGGGAGTGGTCATGGTGCGTGAGTCTAGGGTGAATGCCCATGGAGCGGGAGTTAAAGAGCGGCGCGGCCCGCCCCGACCTCCAGCAGCCCCTCAGCGCCGGGGTCGTCGCCGCGCTCGTCGGCTACACCAGCGCCTTCGCGGTCGTCCTGACCGGCCTCATGGCGGTCGGCGCGACCCCGCGACAGGCCGCCTCGGGCCTCCTCGCGCTGTGCCTGACCCAGGCGGTCGGGATGCTGTGGCTGAGCCGCCGCCACCGGATGCCGCTGGTCCTGGTCTGGTCGACGCCCGGCGTGGCCCTGCTGGCCGGAACGGGCGGCTTCGACGGCGGCTGGCCCGTCGCGGTCGGCGCCTTCCTGGTCGCCGGCGCGGCGTACGTCCTGACGGGAATGTGGCCCGCGCTCGGCTCGGTCATCGCCCGCATCCCGGCGCCGATCGCCCAGGCGATGCTCGCCGGTGTCGTCCTGGAGCTGTGCCTGTCCCCCGTCACGCACGTCAAGGACAACCCGTGGGCGATCCTGCCGATCGTGCTGGTGTGGCTGCTCGGCGTGCGGTTCGCGCCGCGCTGGGCCGTCCCGGCGGCGTTCGTCGCGGCGGCTGCGGTCATCGGCGTCGACATGGTCCGCGAGGGCACGACGATCGCCGGCTCCTCCCTGATCCCCGCCCTGGCGTTCACCGCACCCGAGCTCAGCTGGGCGGCACTGGTGGGCATCGCGCTGCCGCTGTACGTCGTCACGATGGCGTCGCAGAACGTCCCGGGCGTCGCGATCATGAAGTCGCTGGGCTATGACGTCCCGTGGCGCAGCTCGATGGTGACGGCCGGCGTCGCGACGATGGCCGGCGCCACCGCCGGCGGCCACTCGGTTAACCTGGCAGCGATCAGCGCGGCCCTCGCAGCGGGGCCCGTGGCCGGGCCCGACCCCGAACGCCGCTGGATCGCCTCGCAGTCGGCCGCGTGGACGTACGTCGTCCTGGCCGCTGCGTCCGCCGCTCTGGCGGCCCTCGTGGCGGTGGCACCCGCCGGGGTCATCGCGACGGTGGCCGGGCTGGCGCTGCTGGGCACGCTCGCCGACTCGCTCCAGGGCGCCGTCAGCCAACGGCGTGGCCGGGAGGCCGCGGTCATCACGTTCCTCGTCGCGGCGTCCGGGGTGTCGGCGGCCGGCATCGGGTCAGCGTTCTGGGCGCTGGTCGCCGGGCTGGTCGTCCACCTCGCCCTCGACGTCCGCCTCCCGAAGGGTTCCTGACATGTTCCGCATCCTGTTCTTCGAGCCGCGCATCGCCGGCAACACCGGTGCCGCGATCCGGCTAGCCGCGGTGACGGGCGCCGAGCTGCACCTCGTCGAGCCCCTCGGCTTCGACCTCGAGGAGTCCAAGCTCAAGCGGGCCGGGCTCGACTACCACGACCTCGCCGTCATGACGGTCCACCCGGACCTCGACACCGCGCTGGCCGCGCTGGCTCCAGCCCGGGTCTTCGCGTTCACGGCTCGCGGGGAGCAGGTCTACACCGACATCGCCTACGTGCCGGGCGACGTCCTGCTGTTCGGCCCCGAGCCGACCGGACTGCCGGCCGAGGTCCTCCACGACCCGCGGATGACGGCACGGGTCCGGCTGCCGATGCTGCCGGGGCTGCGCTCGATGAACCTGGCCAACACCGCATCGGTCGCGGTCTTCGAGGCTTGGCGGCAGCAGGACTTCGCCCTTCCAGAGTGACCCGCGACCCCGGCTGACCTGTACGAATAGCCCTTTCGAACCATTTTTGGTGACAGGTTGATTGCGTAGGCTTCATGGGGAGATCCGGGGATGCCGGCGGACGTAGAGTGGCCGTCCCTCGGGAGGAAGACAGCGCACCATGATCATGCCCAGGGCGACCACCCGCAGATCGGTCGCCATCGCCCTCGTCATCGCGACGATCGTCGCCCCGTTCATGGCGTGGCAGGGTGCGCAAGGCGGCGAGAAGCACGCGCTCTCGACCCTCGCCCCGCGGGGGATCGTGGTCGTCGGCGACTCGATCTCGGCCCGCTACGACGACCAGGTCGGCGGCCAGCAGCAGGCCTGGTGGAGCATCACGGGCCGCCGGTTCAACGCCAACGTCAGGACGTACGCCCAGTCCGGCTCGGGCTACTTGCGCCCGGGCCTGCTGTGCACGGGTGACCGTTTCATCGACCGTACCCCGGCCTACGCCGGCGATGCGCCGTCGATCTTGATCGTCGAGGGGGGTCGCAACGACTGGGCGCGGTGCGTCGACGGATCGTTCGTCCAGTCGACCGACGCCGAAGTCCGGCACGCCGTCGACACCTACCTCGATGTGCTGCAGCGGTGGCTACCCCGGTCGACCCGCATCATCGTGCTCGGGCCGCCGTGGGGCCCGTTCGACCGTGCGAACGGCCGCCGGGTCACGGCGATCGTCGAGGCCGAGGCGAAGGCGCACGGCATGCAGTTCATCAGCACGACCGGCTCGCTCACCGCGTCCCGCGTGATCGACGGCGTCCACCCCAACCGGGCCGGAAGCGTCGCGATCGCCCGCAAGGTCATCGCCGCCCTCGACAGCTGACCCGCGGTTCCACCCCGCGAATGGCGCAATGTGGCTGATCTTGACACCCAGAATCCAGCCATACTGCGCCACTCGCGAGACCTAGTCGCCGAGGGCCTCCACGACCGCCGGGGCGATCGCCGCGAGCGCCTTGCCGCGGTGGCTGATCCGGTCCTTCTCCTCGGCAGGGAGCTCGGCGGTCGACACCTCGTAGCCATCGGCGGCGAACAACGGGTCGTAGCCGAAGCCACCTCCGCCGCGCTCTGCCGCCAGGATCCGGCCGGCCATCTCGCCGTGCTCGACGATCTCGCCCCCGCCCGGGACGCACAGCGCGACGGCTGCCCGGAACCTCGCGGTCCGGCGCTCCTGCGGCACGTCGCCGAGCTGGCTCAGCAGCAGCGCGTTGTTGGCGGCGTCACCACCGGCGGACCTCGCGACGCCCGACCAGCGGGCGGACAGGACACCCGGCATCCCGTTGAGCGCGTCGACGCACAGCCCTGAGTCGTCGGCCAGGGACGGCAACCCCGTCTCTGCGAGGGCCGCCCGTGCCTTGATCAGCGCGTTGCCCTCGAACGTCGGCTCGGTCTCGGCCGGCTCGTCGTACGCCGGGAAGTCCGCCAGTCCGAGGACCTCGATCCCGGGCACCAGCGGCTCGAGGATGCGGCGCAGCTCGGCGAGCTTCTTAGCGTTGTTGGACGCCAGGACGACCCGCCGGCCGCCGGGTTGTGGCTCGGTCATCGGCCGAGGGCCTCGTTCTGCAGGCGAGTCAGGTCGATGCAGCCCTTGGCGGCAAGCTCCAGCAGGGTGTCGAGCTCGGCCTTGTCGAACGGCGCGCCCTCCGCGGTGCCCTGCACCTCGACGAACTTGCCCGAGCCGGTCATGACGACGTTCATGTCGGTCTCGGCGCGGACGTCCTCGACATACGGCAGGTCCAGCAGCGGGACGCCGTCGATGATGCCGACGCTGATCGCGGCGACCGACTCGACGAGCGGCTCCCCGGCCAGGGCGCCCTTCCGGCGCAGGTGCTCCACGGCGTCGACCAGGGCGACGTACGCACCCGTGACGGCGGCGGTGCGGGTGCCGCCGTCGGCCTGCAGGACGTCGCAGTCGATCGTGATCGTGTTCTCCCCCAGCGCCTTGTAGTCGATCGCCATTCGCAGCGACCGGCCCACCAGGCGAGAGATCTCGTGCGTCCGGCCACCGATGCGGCCCTTGACGGACTCACGGGCAGAGCGGTCGTGGGTCGCCTGCGGCAGCATCGCGTACTCCGCGGTGACCCAGCCGAGCCCGGAGCCCTTGCGCCAGCGCGGGACGCCCTCGCTGGCGCTCGCGGCGCACAGCACCTTGGTCTTGCCGAACTCGATGAGGCACGAGCCCTGGGCGTGGTCGAGCCAGTTGCGGGTGATGGTCACGGGACGGA
The DNA here is from genome assembly GCA_025965175.1 of Aeromicrobium sp. Taxonomy (GTDB): domain Bacteria; phylum Actinomycetota; class Actinomycetes; order Propionibacteriales; family Nocardioidaceae; genus Aeromicrobium. The sequence goes on along the minus strand of JAOPXL010000119.1, from coordinate 3,365 downwards.
GCTGATCGGCCGAACGGCCATCTTCGCGGGTCATGCCTGCGAGCCTATCGGGACGGCTACACGTCGTAGGTCGAGCCGGCCGTGACCAGCTCGTAGGGCCCGTCCCACGCCGTCTTGACGTCGGTCTCGACCTCGGCGCGGTCGGTCCACGTGGGGATGTGGGTCACCAGCAGGCGACCGACGCCGCCCCGGGTCGCGTAGTCGCCGGCCTCCGCTCCCGTCAGGTGCAGGTTGGGGGGATTGGTGCCGGACTCCACGAACGAGGCCTCGCAGAGGAACACGTCGGCGCCCGCGACGAGGTCCAGCAGCGCCTCGGTCGGACCCGTGTCGCCGGAGTAGGCCAGCGTCCGGTCGGCGGTCGCGATGCGCATCGCGAAGGCCGGGACGGGGTGGTTGACCCGGACGGACGTGACGGTGAACGGGCCGAGCTGCACCGTCCCCCCGTCCTGCCAGGGCTGGAAGTCGAACTGCTCGCGCATCCCGGTGTTCTCCTCGACGCCGTAGGCCGCGACCAGGAAGTCACCGGCCCCGTCGGGGGCGTGCACCGGGATCCGGTCGAAGGCGCCCGCGGGGTGGTAGCGGCTGACGACGTAGAAGCCCGACATGTCGAAGCAGTGGTCGGCGTGCAGGTGGGACAGCGCGATCGCGTCGATGTCGCGGATCGTGCTGTATCGCTGCAGCGGGCCGAACGCGCCGCTGCCGAGGTCGACGAGCAGCCGGTAGATGCGGCCGTCGAACGGGGCCTCGAGCAGGTAGCAGCTGGCGGGCGAGTCGGGTCCCGCGAAGGATCCGGTGCACCCGATCACGGTGAGCCTCATCGGAGTGGTCATACCGCCCCCACCCAGGAGAACTGCCTGGCCGACTCGACCTCGGGGCCGAGGAAGCGGCGGGCGAGCCTCGCGAACTCCTCGGGGCGCCCGGTCGTCAGGAAGCCGTGCTGCGGGGCGGCCAGCGTCCGGTCCCGCTCGAGGCCCTCGCGCACCAGCAGGGAGTAGACGTCCTTGGCCGTCTCCTCCGCGCTCGAGACCAGTGACACACCGTCTCCCATGACGTAGGACAGTACGCCGGTCAGCAGCGGATAGTGGGTGCATCCGAGAACGAGCGTGTCGACTCCCGCTTCGATCAGCGGCTGGAGGTAGCCCTCGGCAACTGCCAGGAGCTCGGGACCGCTCGTCACGCCCTGCTCGACGAGGTCGACGAAGGCGGGACAGGCCTGCGTGTGCAGGGTGATGCCGGGATTGGCCGCGAACGCGTCGTCGTACGCCTTGGAGGTCGCGGTCGCCGCGGTGCAGATCACGCCGATCGTCCCGTTGCGCGTCGCGCTGACCGCGCGGCGGGTCGCGGGGACGATGACCTCGACGACGGGGACGTCGTAGCGCTCCCGCGCATCGCGCAGGACCGCGGCGCTGGCGGAGTTGCAGGCGATGACGAGGACCTTGACGCCCTGCGCGACGAGGTGGTCGAGGCACTCCAGCGCGTACTCCCGGACCTCCGAGATCGGCTTCGGCCCGTACGGCTGACGGGCCGTGTCGCCCAGGTAGAGCACGGGCTCGTGCGGCAGCTGGTCGAGGACGGCGCGGGCGACCGTCAGGCCGCCGAAGCCGGAGTCGAAGATGCCGATCGGAGAGTCGCTCACAACGCGAAAGCGTACGTGGACAGCGTGTGCCGGGAAAGTGAACGGGCCCGAGGTCACATGTGATGCATCGCTCGCCGGGTTCCCGGCTCCGGTCAGAGCGGGAGCTTGGGCTGCGGCGGTGCGTGCGCGGGATCGACGCCGTCGAACAACGACGACACCGACTCGCCGGCGTGGATCCGGGCGATCGCCTCGGCGAACAGGCCGGCCACCGAGCGCACCTGCAGCTCGGGCCAGTCCTCCGGCGGCGGCACGGTGTCGGTCGTGACGACCTCGGTGATCGAGGGGTGGTTGCGCAGGCGCTCGACGGCCTTGCCGGTGAACAGGCCGTGTGTGCAGGCGACCGATGCCTCGGCGCAGCCCTCCTCCTCGAGCTTGTTCATGAGCTCGACGATCGAGCCGCCCGTCGCGATCTCGTCGTCCAGGACGATCGCGGTCCGTCCCGCGACGTCGCCGACGATCGCGTCGATGACGACCTTGTCGTCGGCCTGGCGCTGCTTGCTGCCGGCGGCGACCGGGACGCCCAGGAGCCGAGCGAGCAGCGAGGCGGTCTTGGCGTTGCCGAGGTCCGGCGAGACGACGACGGAGTTGGACAGGTCGCGATTGCGGTAGTAGTCCGCGAGCTCGCCGATCGCCGTCAGGTGGTCGACTGGGACGCTGAAGAAGCCGTGGACCTGCGGGGCGTGCAGGGTCATGGTCACGACCCGATCCGCGCCGGCCGTGGTCAGCATGTCGGCGACGAGCCGGCCGCCGATCGAGATGCGGGAAGCGTCCTTCTTGTCCGAGCGGGCGTACGCGTAGTGCGGGATGACGGCCGTGACCGACGCGGCACTGGCGCCCCGGGCGGCGTCGATCATCAGCAGCAGCTCCATCAGGTGGTCCTGCGTCGGCGGGACCAGCGGCTGGATGATGAAGACGTCCTTCTTGCGGCAGTTGGCGAGCAGCTGCACCTGGAGGCAGTCATTGCTGAACCGGAGCGTGTCGGACGCCGACAACGGCTGGCCGAGCTCGGAGCAGATCTTCTCGGCGAGGGGACGATGGGCACTGCCGGAGAAGACCACGATCTGACTCACGTGGACGAGGGTAGTCGACCCGGTCTCCACTTCGGTACCACTGGAGGCACTTGGAACGACCGAGGCTCGGGGCTACGCCCAGAGCTGGCCGTCGAGCTTGTCCTCGGCCTCGTCGAGGGTGCCCTCGTAGGCGCCGGTCGAGAGATACTTCCAGCCGCCGTCGCACACGATGAACACGATGTCGGCTGTCTCACCGGCATCGGCGCACTTCTTGGCCTGGGACAGGGCGGCGTGCAGGATCGCGCCGGTCGAGATGCCGGCGAAGATACCCTCCGTGGCGATGAGCTCACGGACCCGGCGGACGGCGTCCCGCGGGCCCACCGAGAAGCGCGAGTCGATCAGCGACGCGTCGTACAGCTCGGGGACGAAGCCCTCGTCGAGGTTGCGCAACCCGTAGACGAGCTCGCCGTAGCGCGGCTCCGCGGCCACAATGCGCACGTCCGGCTTGCTCTCCCGGAAGAACCGGCCGACGCCCATCAGCGTTCCGGTCGTGCCGAGCCCGCCGACGAAGTGGGTGACCTCGGGCAGGTCGGCCAGGATCTCCGGGCCGGTCCCCTGGTAGTGAGCCTCGGCGTTGGCCGGGTTGCCGTACTGGTAGAGCATGACCCAGTCAGGGTGCTCGGCGGCGATGCCCTTCGCGACGCGGACGGCCTCGTTGG
>JAOPXL010000084.1 GCA_025965175.1 Aeromicrobium sp. | reverse complement strand
TGGCATGTGGGGCTCCCGCTCGTCTGCCGACGTCCGGCGGGGCATGGTTGCGTCCGCCGGGTCAGGCGCGAGGCCGGTCTTCGGACTTCCAGGCGTACCTGGTCACCGCAGCGGGCCCTGTGCCGGATTCTCACCGGCTTCCCGATTCTCCCCGTGGGGCACCTCGAGCCTTGTGCTGTAAGGGTAGCGCCTCGGGCTCCTGCCCCGTCAGAGCCGGGCGAGCCACCGCTCGACCTCGCGCGGGGTGCTGAGCCGGACGACCGTGAGGTCCGGGTGGGTACGTCCGAGGGCCGGGACGGCGTCGCGCAGGACGTGACGGCCGCGGATCGCCCAGCGGATGACGTGCTCGGTGTCGGTGAGGACGGTGTGCAGCGGAGGCTCCCGATTGCCGTGCCACAGCTCGGTGCGGCGCGCCCGGCGCACGACGGTCCGCCGGCTGATCCGCCGGAGCGTGACCCGGAACGGCAGGTCGAGCCACACCAGCAGGTCGGCGCGGTCGGCCAGGATGGGCCGGGCGTCCGGGTACTGCCATTCGGTCACCCACGCGTCGCCGGCGGCCAGCTCCCGGACGTCGTCGAGGAACCCCGGACGGGGGGTCCACCCCGGCCCGTGGAACAGCGCGTCCAGCTCGGTCCGCGGCAGGTCGAGCCGCTCGGAGAGCTGCTGGGTGAGCGTCGTCTTGCCCGCGCCGGACGTACCCGCGACGAGGACGCGTCGCGGGTCCGCCGGAAGGTCGTCGTCCGCAGCGAGCACTGCACGAGCCTAACCAGTGAACGGCCGATATCGTCGGGTCGTGAGCACACGAGTGACGGTTGTCGGTATCGGCGCGGACGGCTGGACGGGACTCAGCGCCGCGGCGCAGGAACTCATCGACGGGGCGCCCGTCGTGCTCGGCGGCGCGCGGCACCTGGCGATGCTCCCGGAGACGCCCGACCAGATCCGCGAGACCTGGCCGTCCCCGCTGGTCGAGGGCCTGCCGGCGCTGATGGAGAAGTTCGACGGCCACGAGGTCGTGGCCCTCGCCTCGGGCGACCCGCTCGTGTCCGGCATCGCCACGACACTGGTCGAGGTGCTCGGCAGGGACTCCGTCGTGGTCGTGCCAGCTCTGTCGTCGGTCGCGCTCGCCCGGGCGCGTATGCGGTGGGCCGCCGAGACCACCGAGGTCGTGACGCTGGTCGGCCGCGACCCGCACCTGGTCGCCCGGTCGCTGGCTCCGGGGCTCCGCTTGTTGGTGCTGTCGTCGGACGGCTCAACCCCCGGCGAGGTCGCCGGGCTGCTGACCGCTGCCGGCTACGGCGCGAGCCCCATGACGGTCCTGTCGGACCTCGGCTCGGCAACCGAGTCGCGCACCGACGGCCCCGCCGCGACCTGGGGTGCGGAGCCCTCGCCGGCGCTCAACGTCATCGCGGTCGAGCTCGTCAGCTCCGGCGCCCGACCGCTGGGCTTCGTGGCCGGGCTTCCCGAGGACGCGTTCGAGCACGACGGCCAGATCACCAAGCGAGACGTACGCGCATCGGCGCTGGCGCGTCTGGCCCCGGTCCCCGGTCAGCTGCTGTGGGACGTCGGCGCGGGCGCCGGCTCGGTCGGGATCGAGTGGCTCCGCGCCCACCCGACCTGCCGGGCGATCGCGATCGAGGCCCGCGAGGACCGTGCTGAGCGGATCGGCCGCAACGCCGCGACGCTCGGCGTACCCGCCCTGCGGGTCATTCCCGGCAGTGCCCCCGAGGCGCTCGAGGGACTCGACGCCCCGCACGCCATCTTCATCGGCGGCGGTGCGACCGCGCCCGGGCTGCTCGACGCGTGCTGGGACGTACTCGTGCCCGGCGGTCGGCTCGTGGTCCACGGGGTCACGCTCGAGACCGAGGCGCTGCTGGCCCAGCAGTACGCCCGGCACGGCGGTGAGCTGACCCGTCTGCACGTCGAGCACGCCGCCCCGATCGGCACGTTCACGGGGTGGACGCCGGCGCGGGCCGTCATGCAGTGGGCCGTGTCCAAGCCGGACGTGGTGGCGGAGTGACGGTCCACTTCGTCGGTGCGGGGCCCGGCGCGGCCGACCTCCTCACGCTGCGCGCCGTCGCGCTGCTCAACGCCGCCGACGTGTGCGTCTACGCCGGGACCTACATCGACAGCGAGGTCCTCGGGCACTGCCCCGACGGCGCCGACCTCGTCGACACGCAGGACCTTGACCTGGACCAGATCATCGCCCGGATCGTCGACGCCCACGCCGCGGGCCGCGAGGTCGTGCGGCTGTGCTCGGGCGATCCGTCGATCTACTCCGCCCTGCACGAGATGGCCAGGCGGCTCGATGCCCACGGCGTCCCGTGGGACGTCACCCCCGGCGTTCCGGCGTACGCTGCCGCGGCCGCGCTGCTCGGCGCCGAGCTGACCGTCCCGGAGGTCGCCCAGTCGGTGGTGCTGACCCGGACGCAGGCACGCTCGACCGCGATGCCCGCGGGGGAGGACCTGTCGCGCTTCGCGGCCACCGGGGCGACGTTGGCCCTGCACCTGGCCATCACCCGCACCCGGGTCCTGGCCGCCGAGCTCGCCGAGTCGTACGGCCCGGACTGCCCCGTCGCGGTCGTCGCGAACGCCAGCCAGCCCTCCGAGGTCGTCCTGCGCGGGACGCTCGGCGACATCGCCGACCGGGTCGAGTCCGCCGGGCTCCGGCAGGCCGCGGTCATCCTGGTCGGCCGGGCGGTGGCCCCGGACGTCCGCGGGGCGGAGTCGTACCTCTACGACCCGGCCCGCGACCGCAGCGCCAAGCGCCGCTGACGCCACCCGGTCACGCCGCGCGGTCCGCGAGTGCCAGCGTTGCCAGCTCGGACCACCACGACAGGCGGTCCGGCCGACCGCCGTGGTCCTTGCGCTGGTTGGCGCCGCTGCTGCTGGGTAGCACGAACACCCGGGCCCCGGCGAACGTCCAACGTTGCCGGCCCAGCGCCGGCCGGGGCTCGCCGAGATCGCGGGCCACGGCCTCCGCGCCCACGCGCCCGTTGAAGGCGACCCACCCCGGCCCGGCACGGCCCAGCGTGTCCTCGAACGACCGCACGTCGAACCGCTGGGGCCCGTCGAAGCGGCGGACCAGGTCCACCAGGCCGATGCCCAGCGCGGGCAGCGCCGCCTCGTCAGAGGGCGTCAAGACCTCGGGGGCCAGCCCGCTCGCATGCAGCAGCGTCCAGAACGCGTTGCCGCGCTGGGCGTAGTGGTGCCCGCGCTCTGCCGCACACGGGCCCACGGCGGTGCCGCAGATCGCAACGGCGATGCCCGGCGTCCAGATGTCGTCCAGCACGTCCATGGCCGGTGGGTACCCCGGCGGACCCGGCCGACGCGAGCTACCGACCGATGATCGCGCGGCCGGCCGCGACCAGGCTGGCGGCGACCTCCTCGGGGGCGTGGCCGAGGTAGCCCGACACCATCGCCCCGTCGCGCAGCATCATGAGCTGCTCGGCCCGGGTCGCGGGCCGCTCGACACCGAGCTCGGCCAGCAGCTCGCCGACCTGGCCGGTCAACCACCGGCGGTGGCGGTCGATGACGACGCGGCCGGGGTGGTCGTCGTGCGGAAGCTCCGCCGCGGCGTTGATGAACGGGCACCCGCGGAAGCCCGGACGGCAGGCGGTCCCTCCCACCATCGAGGCGTACCACCGCAGCACGGCGGCCGGGTCGCCGACGTGCTCGGCGCGGGCCTCGGTCACAGCGGCGACCTCGGCGGCGGCGGCGGCCTCGAGGTAGGCCGCGACGAGATCGTCCTTGGACGGGAAGTGGCGGTAGAACGTCACCTTCGAGACGTGCGCGGCGGCGATCAGCTTGTCGGCGCTGACGGCGCGGATGCCCTCGGCGTAGTAGCGCTCGGCGGCCGCGTCGAGGATGCGTTCGCGGACCGGCTTGAGCTCGATGACGCTCACGTGTGCTCCCGGGTGGTGGGGCTTGGCGGCCCGTGGTTGGATGTAGACGTACTAGTCAGTCTACCGCACGTCACAGGAGTTCCCATGCCCTCGCAGATCCTCTACACCGCAGTCGCCACCTCCGACGGTGACGGGCGCAACGGCCATGTCCGCTCCGACGACGGGCTGATCGACGCCGACGTCCGCACGCCCAAGGAGATGGGTGGCGAGGGCGGCGCGACCAACCCCGAGCAGCTGTTCGCCGCCGGCTACGCCGCGTGCTTCCACTCCGCGCTCAAGGCGACCAGCAAGCAGCACGGTGTGTCGATCACGGACTCCGCCGTCACGGCCGAGGTTGGCATCGGCCCGAACGACGCCGGTGGCTTCGGCCTGGCGATCACCCTCAACGTCGAGCTCGGCGGAGGCGTGTCCCAGGAGGACGCCGAGAAGGCCGTCGCCGTCGCGCACCAGGTCTGCCCCTACTCCAACGCGACCCGCGGCAACATCGACGTCAAGCTCGAGGTCGAGGTCGCCTGATCCCACCCGGGACGTCGTGGCTTCGGAGGGTCAGGGCCCCGATGGCATGACGCAAGGCGAGTCAGGGGTCGAGGCCGTCGCGGTCGGCCCACTCCAGCAGGGGGGCGATGTCGAAGACCGTGTCGTCGATCCCGGCGTGCAGGTCGCCCAGCCGGGCGAACCGCTCCGGGACCGTTGCGATCGTGAAGTCGTGCGGGTCCAGGTCGTCGATCTCGTCCCACCTCACCGGCGTCGAGACCCGCCCGTCGGGAAATCCCCGGACGGAGTACGCCGCCGCGATCGTGTGGTCGCGCGCGTTCTGGTTGTAGTCGACGAACAGCTGCGCCGGGTCACGGTCCTTGCGCCACCACTGCGTCGTCACGTCGGGCGACCGGCGCTCGACCTCGTGGGCGAACGCCAGGGCCGCCCGGCGCACATCGGCGAACTCGTGCTCCGGCGGGATCCGCACATAGACGTGCAGCCCGGAGCCGCCCGAGGTCTTGGGGAAGCCCGTCGCCCCGAGCTCGTCGAGCACCTCGTGGACGACCCCCGCCACGCGCTGCACCGTCGCGAAGTCGCACTCCGGTCCCGGGTCGAGGTCGATCCGCCACTCGTCCGGCATCTCGACATGGCCGCGGCGGCTGTTCCACGGGTGCAGCTCGACGGTCGACATCTGCACGGCCCAGATGACGTGGGCGAGCTCGGTCACGCAGAGCTCGTCGACGTCCCGGTCGTAGCGGGGGAAGTGCACCCGCACGGTCTCGATCCACGGCGGAGCGCCGCTCGGCAGCTTCTTCTGGTGCACCTTGTCGCCGGCGAGGCCCTTCGGGAACCGGTGCAGCATGCACGGTCGCGCGTACAACGCGTTGACGATGCCGTCGCCCACCGCGAGGTAGTAGTCGACCAGGTCCAGCTTGGTCCAGCCGTGCTCGGGGAAGTAGACCCGGTCCGGGTTGGTCACCCGCACGACACGGTCGTCCACCTCGATCTCGACGGCGGGGGACGATGCGGCCATGTCAGTGCCCGAACGGGTCCGCACCCGAGGCGGCGATGCCCTTGGAGGCGGCCACGGCCAGATCTGCCACCGACCCCAGGTGCTTGACCGCGTCGGCGCCGATCCCGGCGAGCGTGGCGCGGTCGGTGTCGGCCTCGATCTGGGTACGCGCGAGGATCCCGGCCTCCGTGATCGTGTTGGTACCGTCGATCCAGCCGCGCTCCCGCAGGGCGGCCTCCGCCGCCTCCCACTCGACGTCGTCCCAGCCGCGCAGCTGCTGCTGGCCCGGCATCGCGAGCCCGGCGGCCTCGGCGAGGACGTTGGCCTGGGGGCCGTCGATCCCGGCGGCGGTCAGCACAGCGACGTGCGAGTCGCCGCGATACTCCCGCAGCGCCGTCGCGGCGTGCCACACCGCGCCGAGGTCGTCCTCGGGTGCCGGCAGGCCGACGTGGCCCGCGGCGAGCGGACGCCCGGACAGGTCGAGGCCGGGAAGGGCCGCCTGGAGGCCGGTCGCCAGCGCCGCGAGGTCGACGCCCGCGACGCCAGGGGCGATCGTGGCGCGCGCGAGGGCGTACCTCGCCTCGAGGATGTCGTCCCGTGAGGCCAGCGTCCAGGCCGTCGGCAGCGCGCGGTGCACCAGGCGGGGGGCGAAGCCGTGGAACGCTGCGACGACGACCTCGGCCCCGGGCGTGCCGAGCGCGGCGGAGCGGGACGCCATGTAGCCCATCCAGTAGCCCCTGAGCCCGACCTCCTCGAACGCGGCCTTGCTGTCCGGGGAGAAATAGACGACGTGGTGGATGGTCTCGACGGCGAACCAGAACGATCTGCGGAGGGTCACGTGCCGAGTATCTCCCAGGGTCAGGCC
>JAOPXL010000064.1 GCA_025965175.1 Aeromicrobium sp. | reverse complement strand
GAACGATTCCAGCAGACCTTGAAGAAATGGCTCCGCGCCCAACCAGCCCAGCCGGGCACGATCGGCGGCCTGCAAGCACTGCTGGACACGTTCGTCGACGACTACAACCACCGGCGCCCGCACCGATCCCTGCCACACCGGGCCACCCCCGCGACACTGTTCGACACCATGCCCAGAGCCGTGCCCCGGCAACAGCCGCGACCCCGACACCCACGTCCGGATCCGGAACGACCGCATCGACAAGACCGGCGCCGTCACCCTGCGAGTCCACGGCAAGCTCCGCCACATTGGCATCGGACGAACCCACGCCCGAACCCACGTCATCATGCTCATCGACGACCTCGACGTCCGCGTCGTCAACGCCACCACCGGCGAGCTGCTCCGCGAGCTCACCATCGATCCCAGCCGCGACTACCAACCCAGAAACTAAAAAGTCCCGAACCTGCTTCCGCAGGCCCGGGACTTTCCTGTCTCTTGCGAGATCACATTGGTAGCGGGGACAGGATTTGAACCTGTGACCTCTGGGTTATGAGCCCAGCGAGCTACCGAGCTGCTCCACCCCGCGTCGCATGCTCCACTTTACAGGGACAGGGACACCCGGATCAAATCGGGCGCCCCTGTCCTTGCAGGGTCTGTCTACTTCTTCGCGGCCTCGGCCTTGGCGTTCGCGGCGTCGACGGCCTTCTTGGCGTTGTTGATCGCGTCGCCGGCCTGGTTGATCTTGCGCTGGTACGTCGCCAGGTCGCCGTCCTTCAACGCCTTCTGGGCGTCGTCGAAGAGCTTCTGGGCGTCGTCCAGCAGATCGGAGGCGGTCTTGTCGGCCGAGCTGGTGCTCCCGTCGGTCGGCGTCGACGGCGACGCGTCGTCCGGGTTGGTCGGCTCCTCGAGCCCGAGCGCCACGCGCAGGGCCTCGTCGAGCGTCTGCCCGTAGCCGACGTCCTTGCCGAACGACGCGATGACGAACTGCAGCACCGGGTAGGACCCCTCGATCGCCGACCGCTGGATGTAGACCGGCTGGACGTACAACAGGCCGTCGCCGACCGGCAGCGTCAGCAGGTTGCCGTAGAGGATCGTCGCGGTCTTGGACTGCTGGTACTGCAGCAGGGCCTGCGACACTCCCTTGTCGGTCTGGAAGTCGTTCGCGATCTGGCTCGGACCCGAGATCTGCGTCTCGCTCGGCAGCTGCAGGATCTGCATCTTGCCGTAGTTCTCGGTGTCCGTGGCCTCGGAGTTGACCGACACGAACGCCGCGAGGTTCTCGCGACTGTTCGGCAGGTAGACGCTCGTGACGGAGAACTTCGGGATGTCGTCCCCGGGCCGCGCCGTCGACAGGTAGTACGGCGGCTGCAGCGCGTTGGAGTTCGACGGAGCCGTCGGGTCCTGCGGGACCTTCCAGCGCTCGCCGTCCTCATAGAACGTCTGCGCGTCGGTCACGTGGTAGCGCTGCAGCACGTCGCGCTGCACCTTGAACAGGTCGACCGGGTAGCGCAGGTGCTCCAACAGCCCCTGGCTGATCTTGGTCTTGGACTCGACCACGCCGGGGAAGACCTTCATCCACGTTTTGAGGACGGGATCCTTGGTGTCCCACTGGTAGAGCTTGACGGTGCCGTCGTACGCATCCACGACCGCCTTGACCGAGTTGCGCATGTAGTTGACCTGGTCGGTCGGCAGCGCGACCTGCGAGTTGCCGTCGGTCAGCGTGTCGGCGGTGGCCTCCCGCAGCGAGCGGTGCTCGGAGTACGGGTAGGAATTGCTGGTCGTGTAGCCGTCAACGATCCAGACGACCCGGCCATTGACGACCGCAGGGTACGAGTCGCCGTCCACCGTCAGCCACGGGGCGACCTTCTTGACCCGGTCACGCGGCTCGCGGTCGTACAGGATCTTGGACTCGGAGTTGACCCGGCTCGACAGCACGATGTTGGGCTCGGCGAACTTGAAGGCGTACAACACCTTGTTGAACATGCCGCCGATCGGGACGCCGCCCTTGCCGTCGTACGTGTTCTGGGTCGCGTTGGCCTTGCCGTCGTCCGACGTCGACGAGCCGCCGCGCGGGGTGTCGACCTCGATCGACGGGGAGCCCTTGGGCCGGCCGACGATCGAGTAGGACGGCGACTTCTCACCGAAGTAGATCCGAGGCGGGGTCGTGGTCTTGATCTCGCCGACCGGCGGGATGTCCTTGGCGGTGAAGACGGGCTCGCCGTTGGGGCCGCGCTCGTTGCCCGCCGCGGCGATGATCCCGTAGCCGTGGGTGTAGACCGTGTGGTCGTTGGCCCAGTTGCGCTGGCTGTCCTGCAGGCCCGAGAGGTTGAGCTCGCGCGCCGCGACGATGGTGTCCTGCGGCTGCGTGTCGTTGCCGATCTTGTAGCGGTCGACGTCGAGCGTCGTCGGGACGGTGTAGTAGCCGCGGACCTGCTGCAGCTGCTCGAACGCGTCCGAGATCAGGGTCGGGTCGAGCAGTCGGGTGCTGACGCGCGACTCCGCCGAGGAGGCGAGCGCCGAGGGAGTCAACGCGGTCTTGGCCGAGTAGGACTGGACCTCGGTATCCGCGACGTCGTACGCCTGCCGGGTCGCCTCGATGTTGCGGGCGATGTAGGGGCCTTCCTTGTCCGGCTCGGACGGCTTGACCTGGAAGCCCTGCATGACGGCGGGCCAGATCGCGCCGATCAGGATCGAAGTCAGCGCCAGCAGGCCCAGGCCGATGCCCGGCAGGACCCACGAGCGGACGAAGATCGCGGTGAAGAACAGGATCGCGCAGACGATCGCGACGCCGATCAGGATGTTCTTGCTGGGGATGCGGGCGTTGACGTCGGTGTAGCCGGGACCGTCGAACAGCTTGGACGAGCCGACCGCCAGGCCGAACCGGTCGAGGTAGTACGACACCGCACGGGTCAGGACCGCGACGCCGACCAGCACCGACAGGTGGACCTGCGCGGCGCGGGTCAGCTTGGGACCGCGCCCCACGATGCGGATGCCGCCGTAGACGTAGTTGACGAACAGGACGGCCACGACCGTGACGACGATCATCGCGAACGAGAACGACGTCAGGAACCGCCACCACGGGTAGTCGAAGACGTAGAAGCCGACGTCCTTGCCGAACTGGGCGTCCTTGACCCCGAACGACGAACCGTGGCGCCACATCTTGTACGTGTCCCAGTGACTGGCGCCGACCGAGCCGGAGAACGCCGTCAGGACGACGAACAGGCCGATCGCGATCGGCCGCAGGATCGGCGTCAGGGCCAGCCGGTAGCGGTAGGCCGGGTCGTCACGGCGCAGCGGGACGGTGTCGGGCCGGGTGCGGTAGGCGAGGTAGAGGTTGCCCAGCACGAACAGGCCGAAGATCAGGCCCATGATGACGAACAGCGCGAGCCGCGAGACCAGGACGCTGCGGAAGACATCGCCGTAGCCGACGGACTGGAACCACAGCCGGTCGGTCCACACGCTGGTGAAGATCGACCCGAGGAACAGCAGCACGGCCAGCGTGATGAGGGTCGGGACGAGGACCCGCTGACGCCGGCCGGGCGCCGGCTGGGGCTGGCGTGGTCGGGGTGTTCCGAAGATGTCGCTCACGGGTCTCCTGTTAGGGGGGTGACGAAAACTCTATGTCAGAGTGCGGCGGAGGTGCTCGATCAGACCGGGGACCAGGTCGGGGCCCTCGAGCAGCGCGGCGTCGGAGTCGCGGGCGCGGACGGCGCTGTGGGTCGACCCGTCGCGGGTCACGGCGGCCACGAGGCGCACCTCGCGGCGGTCCGGGTGCGCGGCGGCGGCGGCCAGCAGCTCATCGGGATCCTCGGGCAGCGCGTCCTCGGCCTCGGGCGGCAGCATGATGCGCTCGACCACGGCGGCGCAGCCCATCACGGCAGCGGGCCACTCGATCTCGGTCAGCAGGTTCTCGAGCTCGCGATCACCGCTCAGCTCCTGCTCGACCGGCGTGATGCTGTCGGGATCAGCCGACAGCTGATCGGCCAGCTCCGGCTGGTGGGCCAGGAGATCGGCCGTCGGGACCAGTGCGAACAGTCGCGGGGCCTGGTCCCAGCCCTGGGCGCCGACGTGGGCCTCGACCTCCAGGGCGGCCTGTCGCAGGGGCGAGTCGGGCATCAGCTGCATGCCGGCACCGTGGCTTTCGGGTCCTTGGCCAGCGCCTCGAGCGAGGAGATGGCGTCCTTGAGCTTCGTGATCTTGACGAGCGTCAGGCCGTGGTCGTCGCCGTCGGTCGCCTCGGCGCAGTTGGCGGCCGGGACGAGGAAGACGTCGACGTCGTCGCGGGCGGCGCCGGCCATCTTCTGCCGGATGCCGCCGATGGAGCCGACGAGACCGTCCGCGTCGATCGTGCCGGTGCCGGCGATCTTGCGCCCGCCGGTCAGCTCGCCCGGGGTGAGCTTGTCGTAGATCGCGAGGGCGAACATCGTCCCGGCGCTGGGCCCACCGATCTGACGGCCGACGTTGTTGTCGATCTTGATGGGATAGCTGAACTTGGTGCCGATCGAGATGCCGATCCGCGGGATGCTCTTGTCGTTCGGGTCGGCCTTCGTCGTGACCGTGACGTCCTGCACCTTGCCCTTGCGCTCGACCGTCAGGCGTACGTCCTCGCCCGGCTCGTGCTTGCCGACCGCGGCCACCACCTGGTCGGGCTCGGAGACCTTGACACCGTCGACCTCCTTGACGATGTCGCCGGTCTTGAGCGAGCCTTCGGCCGCACCGTCCTTGACGACCCGGGCCACGACCGGACGACCCGTCACGGTGAAGCCGGCGGCGCGCAGCGCGGCGACTCGCGAGTTGTCCTTGGAGCTGTCGAGCTGCGCGGCGGACTGCGCGCTGGACTCCTCCTTGGTCTCGTCGTCGGGATAGACCAGCGACTTGGGGACGACAGAGACGTCACCGTCGAAGTACGCCTGCAGCGCGCCGACCAGCGACACCTTGCCGTCGGCCGGCGTCACCGACACCGTCGTGAAGTCGAGCGTGCCGGACGTCGGATACGTCCTGACGTCCTCGCCGAACGTGAACATCTTCGGGCTGTCGGGATCGGTGGGAGGGAAGCGGCCCAGGGTGTTGAACACGGGGCCCGGCTTCTCCGTCACGTACGGCACGGGGACGAGGAACGCCGCGCAGGTCAGCACGATCAGCGAGATCGTCGCTACCACCATCGTCGTGTAACGACGGCTGAGCTGCGACGGGTCCGACACAGGGTGAAGCCTAGTCGGAAGCCCCTAGGCGTGATCGACCCACTCGGCGTCCCCTGAGGTGAAGGTCTGGTGCTTCCACACCGGCACGTCGGTCTTGAGCTCGTCGATCAACCGTCGGCAGGCCTCGAACGCCTGCGCCCGGTGGGCTGCGGAGGCTGCGACGACGACCGCAAGGTCACCGATCGTCAGGTCGCCGACCCGGTGCACCGCGGCCAGCGCGACGACCTCGGTCTCGGACGCGATGCGGTCCGCGACCTCCCGCAGCCGGGCCGTGGCCGTGGGGTGGGACGAGTAGCCCAGGGCAGCGACGCCCTGTCCCCCGTCGTGGTCGCGCACCGTCCCGACGAAGACGCACGTGCCGCCCGCGGTGGGGTCGTTGACCGCGGACCAGACCTCGTCGAGGCTGAGCGGCGTCTCGCGGATGGCGATCAGGCGTACGGCACTCATGTCGATTCATC
>JAOPXL010000048.1 GCA_025965175.1 Aeromicrobium sp. | reverse complement strand
GCCGTCATCGTTGGCAACTACCTCACGACGCTCGGACGCGACCCGCACGAGGACATCGAGCTGCTGGCCGAGCTCAACATGCCGATCAAGGAGCTTCAGAAGACACTATGAACGCGTTCTGTGGGCGCTGCGGGGAGCCGATCGCGGCGGGCAGCCATGCACGCTGCGTCCAGCAGCTCCGTCTGGAGCCGCCGCGTTTCTGCGCCCAGTGCCGGCGCCGGATGGTCGTCCAAGTTGTCCCCACCGGATGGTCGGGACACTGTGTTGAGCACGGTCGGGTAGGAGCGGCAGACATGGGCCGAGTCTGACTCGCGGGGGGCTCATCGCCCAGAGGCACAGGTTCAAATCGTGTCCCCGCTACAAATGTGATCTCGCAAGGGATAGGAAAGTCCAGGACCTGCGGAAGCGGGTCCGGGACTTTTTTAGTTTCTGGGTTGGTAGTCGCGGCTGGGGTCGATGGTCAGCTCGCGCAGCAGCTCGCCGGTGATGGTGTTGACGACTCGGACGTCGAGGTCGTTGGTGAGCATGATGATGTGGGTTCGGGCGTGGGTTCCGATGCCGATATGGCGGAGCTTGCCGTGGACTCGCAGGGTCACGGCGCCGTTCTTGTCGATGCGGTCGTTGCGGATTCGGGCGTGGGTGTCGGGGTCGCGGCTGTTGCCGGGCAGGGCTTTGGGCATGGTGTCGAACAGGGTTGCGGGGCAGTCCCGACGTCGTTCGGCGCGTTCGGGCGAAGGAGTGCGGCCGGGTCGCTGCGTTCGATTGCGGCTGTGCGGCATGAATCATGCACGTCAACGCCCTGCGCGAGACGCTGGTCACGACTTGCAGGCCGCCCTGCTCGCCCGAAAGCTATGGGAGATCTAGTGCGTGTGAGTCCTGTCTGGTGGCAGTCCCCGCGGGGCGAAGGTCTGCTACGGTCGTGCCGACCACACGGGAGCCCGATGGCATCGGGCTGAGATGGGGCTGTTGCCGCCCTGACCGTCGAACCTGCTCCGGGTAATGCCGGCGAAGGAAGTGAATCTCGACGTGTTGCCACGCATCCATCTGATCAGCGATCCGACCACGCTCGACCGGGCGTCGCTCGACGTGGTCGTCCGGACTGCCGGGACGGCAGTGGATGCGATCCAGGTTCGGGCGAAAGGTGCGAAAGATGCCGCTGTGGCGGCCTGGACAGCCGCGCTGGTCGCTGCGGTACGGCCACTCGGGACAAGGGTGATCGTCAACGACCGGCTCGACATCGCTCTCGTCGCTGGCGCGGACGGGGTCCACCTGGGCGCCGAGGACCTGCCGGTCGCGGCGGTCCGCTTCCTGGCATCGCAGGGCTTCCTGATCGGCGCCACATGCCGGGGGCCGGAAGGCGCCCGGGAGGCGAGGGCACAGGGTGCCGACTACGTCGGGCTCGGACCCGTCTACCGCTCGACCACCAAGTCCGGTCTGCCGGACCCCGTGGGCCTGGACGTCCTCGCGCAGACCTCGCGGGTGTTGCCGACGGTGGCGATCGGTGGGATCACGGTGGATCGCGTCCCGGAGGTGATGGCCGCCGGCGCCTACGGCGTCGCCGTGGTCGCCGCCGTCTGGCAGTCATCCGATCCACCCCGAGTCGCGAAGGAGATCGCCGACCTGGTCCACGTCGCGTGAGCCGCCGCAACGTGGTGGTGATAGGCGGCGGCATCATCGGGCTGAGCTGTGCCGACGAGCTCCTCCGGGCGGGCCACGACGTGGTCGTATGCGACCCCGCGCCCGCATCCGGCGCGACGCACGCCGCGGCCGGAATGCTCGCGCCGGCGGGGGAGGCCTGGTTCGGCGAGGGCGCCCTGCTGCGTCTCGGCCTCGACTCCTTGGAGCGCTGGCCCGGGTTCGCCGCCGGCCTGCAGCAGCGGTCCGGCATCGACGTCGACCTCCGCAGCACCGGGACCCTGCTGGTCGGGATGGACCGCGACGACCTCGCCGAGGTTCTACGCTCCTGCGGATTGCTCGAGGAGTCCGGTGTCCAGGTCGAATCCCTTGAGCGCAACGACCTGTGGCGCCGGGAGCCCGGTCTCAGCTCGCGCGCGGCTGGTGGCGCCTGGCTTCCCCGCGACCGGCACGTCGACCCGCGACGGGTCGCGTCCGCGCTGCTGGCCGTGCTCGGCGATCATGTGGTGCCGCACCGGGCCACTCCGGTCGCGGGCGGTGTGGCCCTCGAGGACGGTCGCGTGCTCCCGGCTGACGTGGTCGTGCTCGCCACGGGGGCGGACGGGCTGCCCCCCGTCCGTCCGGTGCGCGGCGAGGTGATCCGGGTGCGGGCCAGGGACGCGCCCTCCCACATGGTGCGCGCATGGGTCCACGGCCAGTCGGTGTATGTCGTGCCGCGCAGTTCCGGTGAGGTCGTCGTCGGCGCCACCGAGGAGGAGCACCCGGGACACGCCGCTCCCACCCTGGGTGGAGTGGCCCGGCTGCTTGACGCAGCTCGCCAGTTGCTGCCCGGCCTCGACACGGCCGAACTCGTCGACGTCGTCGCCCGGGACCGCCCCGGCACGCCCGACAACGGACCGCTCCTGGGCGTAGTGCACAGTCCGGGACCGGAGACACGCATCGTGGCGGGAGGCCACTACCGCGGTGGCGTGCTCCTGGCCCCCGTCACCGCCACTGTCGTCCGGGCCCTGGTCGAGGAGTCCCCGCCGCCCGACGTCGCAGATCCCTTCCGCCCCGACCGCTTCGAGAGGACAACACCATGCAGCTGATCGTCAACGGAAGGACCACGCGGGTCCGCGACGGGCTCCGCCTCACCGACCTGGTGCCGGACCCCCGTGGGGTCGCCGTCGCCGTGAACGGCTCCGTGGTCCGAGCGGCTGACTGGTCGCACACCCGGCTCCGCGACGACGACCGGGTCGAGGTCGTCACCGCCCACCAGGGCGGGTGAGCGTCGTGGAACCGCTCATGCTTGCCGGAGAGCCACTTGCCAGCCGGCTGTGGATCGGGACGGGCGGTCTGACCAGCCCGGAGTCGGTGCGCCGGGTGGTTGAGGCAGCAGAGCCGGGCCTGGTCACGGTCTCGATGCGGCGTACCTCTGACCTCGCCGCAGGAGGCCTCCTCGCCACCCTGCGTGAGCTCGGCGTCCGCATCCTGCCCAACACCGCCGGCTGCCTGAGTGCCCGCGAGGCGGTGCTCACCGCCGAGCTCGCCCGGGAGGCGCTGCAGACGAACTGGGTGAAACTCGAGGTGATCGGCGACGAACGCAGCCTGCTGCCCGACGTGGTCGATCTCGTCGCCGCGGCCGCCACTCTGGTGGACCGCGGGTTCACCGTGCTGCCCTACACCACCGCCGACCCCGTGGTCGCGCGCCGGCTCGTCGACGTGGGCTGCGCCGCGGTGATGCCGTTGGGCTCCCCGATCGGCTCGGGCCGCGGGATCGCGGACCCGCACGCCATCGCCGCCATCAGGGCAGCCGTGTCGGTACCCGTGGTGCTGGATGCCGGCATCGGGACGGCCAGCGAGGCAGCGCTGGCCCTCGAGCTCGGCTGCGACGCGGCACTCGTCGCCACCGCGGTCACCCGGGCCGAGGATCCCGTCGCCATGGCCACGGCGATGCGCCACGGTGTCCTTGCCGGGTCCCTGGCTGCCGGCGCCGGCCGGATCCCGCGCCGCGAGGAGCCACGTGCCTCGAGCCCGATGCACGGACGGGTGACGGTGTGAACCTGCCGCCTCTTCTGCTCCTCACCGACCGCCACCAGCTGCCTGCCGGGCGATGCCTGGAACGCACCGTTGCTGAGTGCGTCTCGGCGGGCCTCGCCGTCGTCGTCCTGCGCGAGCTCGACCTCCCCGCGCCGGAGCGTGCGGAGCTCGCGGCGGAGCTGGCCCGCCACGTCACGGTCATCTCGGCCCGCAGGTTGCTGCCGGGCACCGCCGGGGTGCACCTGGCGGCACACCAACCGGTGGTAGCGGCCCGCCACGGCCGGTCCTGTCACGACGAGTCGCAGCTGAGGCAGGCGGTGTCCGGGGGAGCGGCGTGGGTCATGCTGTCCCCGGTCGCGGCCTCGCGGTCCAAGCCTGGCTACGGCCCGGCCCTCGGCGTCGACGGCATGGCCAGGCTGGCCCCCGCGGCCGCCGGGGTACCGGTCTACGCACTCGGCGGGATCGACGCGACCAACGCCGCTGACTTCCGCGCGGCCGGGGGCCACGGCGTGGCCGTGATGGGCGCGGTGATGCGTGCGAACGACCCAGCGACGGTCATCAGCGAGCTCCTCGCGGCCGTCGCGTGAACACGCCGCTTGTGGCCCTGAGTATCGCGGGCACGGACTCGGGCGGAGCCGCCGGGCTGGCGGCCGACCTGGCCACGTTCGCCGCGCTGGGCGTACACGGTGCGTGCGCGGTCACGGCGGTCACCGCCCAGGACACGACCGGGGTCAGCCGGATCGTCCCCCAGGCCGCCGACGATGTCCGGGCGCAGGTCGACGCCGTCCTCGGCGACCTCCCCGTCGACGTCATCAAGACCGGGATGCTCGGCTCGGCCGAGGTCGCCGCTGTGGTGGCGGGCATCTCGGGGGTCCCGGTCGTCGTCGACCCGGTGCTGACCGCCACGAGTGGCGCCCGGCTGGGGTCGGACGAGATGGTTGCCGTCTACCGGGAGGTGGTCCTGCCGGGAGCCACCGTGATCACGCCGAACCGTGACGAGGCGGTCCGGCTGACCGGTCTTGACCCTCGGACTCCCGCGCCTGAGCTGGCCGCGGCCCTGCACGAACTGGGTCCGGCCGTGGTGCTCACCGGCGGCAACCCGAGGGCGGCCACGTGCGGGGACGTCGTCGTGGAAGGTTCCGGCGCGCTCACCGTGCTGGAGCACGACACGATCCGCACCTGCAACGACCACGGCACGGGATGCACCTTCAGCGCCGCCCTCGCCGTCCACCTTGGCAAGGGCGCCGACCTGCTCACCGCCGCGCGACGCGCGCAGGCCTTCGTCTCGGCCGCCCTGACCACGTCCTCGACCTGGGAGCTCGGCCGCGGCCGGGGCCCGGTCGCCCACATTTTTGTCCCCACCACCACCCAGGAGAGCTGATGCAACTGCACCCCAACCACAGCACCGTCCACCGCACGGGATCGCGCGAGGACGTCGCCGTCCCGTTCACCCGCGTCGCCCTGACCAACGGTGAGACCTTCGACCGCTACAGGACCGCCGGACCGGGCAGCGACCCCGAGGTCGGCCTGCCTCTGCTGCGCGCGCAATGGGTCGCCCAGCGCGCCGACACCGAGGAGTACGACGGGAGGGCGACCCAGCTGCTCGACAACGGCAAGGGCGCCGTACGACGTGGCGAGGCGCGCGAGCAGTGGCGCGGCCGGCAGGCACGACCGCGTCGCTCGATCCCGGGCCGCACCGCCACCCAGATGCACTACGCCAGGCAGGGCGTCATCACACCGGAGATGGAGTACGTCGCGATCCGCGAGAACGTCGACGTCGAGGTGGTCCGTGCCGAGCTCGCGTCCGGGCGGGCCATCTTGCCGGTCAACGTGAACCACCCGGAGGCGGAGCCGATGATCATCGGCAAGCGCTTCCTGGTGAAGGTCAACGCCAACATCGGCAACAGCGCCGTCACCTCCAGCATCGCCGAGGAGGTCGACAAGCTCACCTGGGCCGTCACCTGGGGCGCCGACACGGTAATGGACCTCTCGACCGGCGACGACATCCACACCACCCGCGAGTGGATCGTGCGGAACTCGCCTGTCCCGATCGGCACCGTGCCGATCTACCAGGCCCTCGAGAAGGTCGACGGGGACGCCTCGAAGCTCAGCTGGGAGGTCTTCCGCGACACCGTCATCGAGCAGTGCGAGCAGGGCGTCGACTACATGACCATCCACGCCGGGGT
>JAOPXL010000037.1 GCA_025965175.1 Aeromicrobium sp. | reverse complement strand
CATCTCCGTCGCGGCTGCCGCCGGCATCCCGGTGACGCACCGCGGCGTGGCGCGTGGCTTCACCGTCGTCACGGGCCACGAGGAGATTGCCGGGCTCCCTCACGAGCGCAGCCACACCCTCATCATGCTGATGGGCGTCAAGCGCCTCGGGCAGACCTGCGCTGAGCTGGTCGCCGCTGGCCACGACGCCGACACCCCCGCCGCGATCGTCGAGCGCGGCTACTCCGCCACCCAGCGGGTCACGGTCGGCACGCTGTCGACCCTGGCGGACACCGCAGCAGCAGTCGGCGCGGAGTCCCCCGCGATCACGATCATCGGCGACGTCGTGACCCTCTCCCCCGCCTGGACAGCCATACATCCCGCCTGAGGCTGGGGGTCAGGCCGCTCTGGGTTGTCGGGTGAAGCGTGCGTGCCACCGTGGGACCTGGTCAGGATCGACCCGGGTCGGCGGGATGATCTCCACGACGCCGTCGGCGGCCATGCGGGCTGTCCACTCGCCCTCGGAGAGCAGGAAGTGATGGAAGTGGCACACCAGCCGATCGCAACCAGCCCAGACGCAGCCCTCGTCGCGGGCGGCGAGCACGAGCCGCTGGTGCCGGTCGTAGATGCGCCGTGACATGCCCAGGTCGAGCACCCGGGAGTCGGAGTCGAGGTAGAGCGCGACAAGTCGGGCGTTGCAGTCGAGCCGTTGCGCCCTTGATGGCACCGCGGCGGGGCGCGATGATCCCCTCGATCGCGGCACGCAGAGCCGCGGAGGTCGTGGTGCCGGAGCTGTTGGGTCGCCACGCCCTGGCCGGGCAGACCCATCCCCGCAGCCGTCGTGGCGCGCTCGTGTCGTCCACCAAGGAGGTGAACTGGTCGACGATCACGATGGGACTCCGCAGCAGGACTAGAACGTATGTTCGATTCTATCGAACACCTCTTGTCAGCGCATCACATTTCTGCATGTTTTTTCCTGCTATCGCGGGAGGTTCGTGGCGCACGCAAGTCTCCTCGAGCCTACGCCGAGCCTCAGACAGGACCCCCGCCGCGCGGCATACTGGTGCACATGGCGCCCTCCCGCGGACTCGATCGCCTCCTGGCCTTCGTACGTCGGGACGCCGCTGATGACGACAGCCGCGCAGGCATCCCAGGCCTGGCTCATCTCACCCGAGACCGGCGACGTCGCCCCCATCCGTGCCGACCTGGTCATCCTCGGTCTGATGGCGGCGGCCTTCCTCCTCGCCCTCGCCCTGCCGACCGTCGGCCTGTGCTCGTTGCTGCTCCTGCTGCTCGCACGACCCATCAGCAAGACGTTCGACCGGAGCCGGCCATCAGATCCCTGCTCGTCGTGCTGCTCCTGCTCGGATCGCTCGTCGCCTGCAACGACGACGAGCCCGCCACGACGAAGCTCCCCGACGGTGTCACGGTCCGCCTCGACCAGTCCCGCATCCAGCGCCAGGGCCGCGTCGTCTTCCTCCGGGTCCACAACGACACGAAGCAGCCGATCACGGTCGCGCGTGCCGTCCTCGCCTCCTCCCGGTTCAGCACCGTGACCTGGTCCGGCCAGGAGGAGATCGGCGCGACGTACGAGACCGATCTCGAGATCACGCTGCCGAAGGGCCGGTGCGGGACAGACGTCGACGCCCGAGTGACGTTGACGTACCAGGTCGGCGGCGGCGACCCGCGCAGGTCGACCACCCAGGCCGAAGACCCGTACGGCAATGCCGCCGACTTCGCCGACCGGGACTGCGCCGAGCTGACCCTCCAGAAGGCTGCCAAGGTCACGGTCGGCGACCCGACCGTCGAGGGCACCGGCCGCACCTCGGTCCTCCACCTCGCGGTCACGATGACCCCGACGGGCGAGCGCGACGACGTACGCTTCGCGGGCTTCGGCAGCACGGTCCTGTTCCGCCAGGCACCGGGCTCCCCCGCCGACGTCGACGTCCCGCTCGGGCCGCAGGACCCTCCGGCGAAGCTCGACATGCAGGTCGTTCCGGCCCGCTGTGACGCGCACGCCCTGGCTGAGGACAAGGTCGGGCGGCTGTTCCCGGTCAAGGTCGTCGCCGACGACGTCAGCGAGAACGCCTCCTACTTCCTGCCACTCACCAAGACCCAGCGACTCGCATTCTTCGACTACTTCCGCAGCACCTGCGGCCTAGTGTGAGGCCAGCCACCGCGCGAAGTGCCGCTCGCCCCGGCGCATCACGAGGTGGTGCCCCAGCGTGAAGACCGGCCGCAGCAGCCAGCCCGTCCGCTGCATCCAGCGTCGGTCGGTCGCGACCCGCCAGTCGATGTCCATCGCGCTGCGTCCCGTACCAAGGTCGACGAAGGTCACGACACCGCTCCCCCGCAGGTCACCCGTCGCCACGAACGTCATCTGGTCCGGGCGGGCCACGTCGAGTTCGGACAGCGTGAACGTCACGGCGTACCCCAGACCGCTCGCCGCCCGCAGCCGCATGGTGTTGCCGTCGTACGCCGTGACCTGCACCGAGGGCCACCAGACCATGGGGTCATCGGTCGCCAGCAGCGCCTCCAGCGCGTCCCACAGATCGTCACGGTTGCTCGCCATGGTCCAGCGGGACAGGAAGGTGTACATGGGTGAATTCTCCGTGTCGCTACCGGGACCGGCGTCCGCGGTGGGATTGAATGCCGGAAGTGGCCCTACGCGGTGTGAGCGCGTGGGGCCTCAGCCTTCCCGCGTGTCGCCCGTCCGGTGCAGCCACCACAGCCCGACGAACGGCAGGACAAGCGGGATGAACCCGTATCCCCGGCCGAAGTCCGACCACACGGTCTCGTCCGGGAACAGGTCGCCGTCGACCAGCGACAGCACGCCGACGACCAGGACGCCGACCAGCTCAGTCCCGATCGTGATCAGGGCCAGGCCCTGCAGATTGTGGGCCAGCGCCCAGGTCGCCAAGACGTACACGATGCCGGCGAACGCCGACAGGACGTACGGCACGACGGTGTCGGACTCGACCTTGGTCGCGAGCTGGAAGATCGACCGGGCCGCCGCCGCGAGGGCGAAGACCGCGTAGACGGCGACCAGGGCGCGGCCGAAGCCGTGCGAGGTGTCGGAACGTTCAGGCATATGTGCCCTTCCAGATGTCGAGGACGCGGACGGCCAGGACCGCGATGCTCAGCATCGCCACGACGACGACACCGGTGCCCCAGCGGGACTTCTCGGCGATGCCCCACAGGACCGCGGCAGGTGGGATGGCGACCATCGACACGAGGTACGAGACGAACAGGACGCCGTCGACGTCGCGTGAGGTCCGGCCGAGCACGATCGAGCCTCCGGCCAGGACGACGACCAGCACGACCTCCAGCACCGCGACGGCGTAGAACAGCGGATTGCTGAACTCGAGCCGGCGATACATGTGCCAGCCGGCGAAGAACGCCACCGCGATCGCGAGCGCCGCGACGCCGTATGCCACCTGATCCGTCACGCGCTGCCCTTGGTCGTGGCCGCCTCGCACGAGGTGGCGGTATCGGGAATGTCCGACGCAGAGTCTCCCACGTCCGCCTCAGCTGAACGCGTTCTGCCCCGTCAGCGCCTGGCCGAGGATCAGCGTGTGCATCTCGACGGTGCCCTCGTAGGTCAGCACCGACTCGAGGTTGTTCATGTGGCGGATGACCGGGTACTCCAGCGAGATCCCGTTGGCGCCGAGGATCGTGCGGGACGTGCGGCAGATCTCCAGCGCCTCGCGGACGTTGTTGAGCTTGCCAAAGCTGACCTGCTCGGTCGTCAGGCCCACGCTGTCCTTGCGGCGGCCGAGGTGCAGTGCGAGCAGCATTCCCTTGTGCAGCTCGAGGCACATGTCGGCGAGCTTGGCCTGGGTCAGCTGGAAGCCGCCGATCGGCCGGCCGAACTGCTCACGCGTCCGGGAGTAGTCGAGCGCCGTCTCGTACGACGAGCGGGCCGCGCCCATCGAGCCCCACACGATGCCGTAGCGGGCCTCCGTCAGGCACGACAGCGGCCCCTTGAGCCCGCGGACCTCAGGGAACATCGCGCCGGCCGGCAGGCGTACACCCTCCAGCACGAGCTCTGCGGTCGCCGAGGCGCGCAGCGACATCTTGTGCTTGATGAGGCGGGCGCTGAACCCAGGCGTGTCGGTCGGCACCGCGAACCCGCGGATGCCCTCGTCGGTCTGCGCCCAGACGACCGCGACATCGGCGAACGTGCCGTTGCTGATCCACATCTTGCCGCCGTCCAGGACCCAGTCGTCCCCGTCGCGGCGGGCCGTCGTGCGCATGCGCCCGGGATCGGAGCCGTGGTCGGCCTCGGTCAGGCCGAAGCACCCGACGATCTGGCCGGAGCCCATGCCCGGGAGCCAGCGCTGCTTCTCCTCCTCGGTCGCGAAGGCCCAGATCGCGTACATCGCCAACGAGCCCTGCACCGACACCATGGAACGGATCCCGGAGTCGCAGGCCTCGAGCTCCAGGCACGCCAGCCCGTAGTCGACCGACGACATGCCGGGGAGGGTGTAGCCCTCGAGGTGCATCCCCAGCAGCCCGAGCCGGCCGAACTCACCGAACAGCTCGCGGGGCGCCTCGACTCCCCCGGTCTCGAACCACTCGGCGATGTGCGGCTCGACGTCGCGGTCGAGCATCGCGCGGACGCTGGAGCGGACCGCGAGCTCCTCCGGCGACAGCAGGTCGTCGATCGCGAGCGGGTCGAGGGGGGCGAAGCAAGGAGCTGGCATGCGTTCACGGTATCCCGACACGGGACGACCTAGGATGAGACTCGAGCCCACGCCGCAACTTCTCGCGTGGACGACCCATCCCGGACCGAGGCGGCAGCGAATGGCACGTAGGAAGCTCCTCGGGAAGGGGACCACGGTGCCAGAACCTGCTCACCTGCGGCTCGCGGACGCACCGGCGTACGCGCCGGAGCACGTCGCCGACCTCAACGACCTGCTGACCCGCGTGGGTCGCGGTGACGAGCACGCCTTTGCCGAGGTCTACGACGCGCTGGCCGCCTCGGTCCACGGACTGGCCCGCCGCGTCATCCGCGATCCGGCCCGTGCCGAGGAGATCTCCCAGGAGGTCTTCATCCAGGTGTGGCAGTCCGCCACCCGCTTCGACGCCTCCCGCGGCAACGCCAAGAGCTGGGTGCTGACGCTCGCGCACCGCCGAGCCGTCGACGCCGTCCGTCACGACCAGGCCGCGACCAACCGCGAGAACAAGTACGACTGGTCCAACGGTCCGGACTACGACGAGGTCGAGGAGACCGTCACGATCAGTCTCGAGCACGAGCAGGTGCGTCGCTGCCTCGACGGGCTGACCCAGCTGCAGCGGGAGGCCGTGACGCTGGCGTACTACCAGGGCTACACCTACGCCGAGGTCGCCACGGCCCTCGACGCCAACACCGCGACCGTCAAGACCCGCATGCGCGACGGCATCGTCCGCCTGCGCGACTGCATGGGGGTGGCGTCATGAGCTCGGACCTGCACTCCCTGATGGCGCCCTACGCGCTGGACGCCCTGGACCGCGAGGAGCACGAGCGCTTCGAGGCGCACCTCGCTCAGTGCGTCGACTGCCAGGGCGAGCTGGCCGGGTTCACGGCCACGGCCGTACGCCTCGGTGATGCCGTCAGCCACACGCCCCCGCCCGCCCTGCGCGACCGGCTCCTCGCCGAGATCCGGACGACACCGCAGGAGCGACCCGTCGTCACGGCGCTGGCCCAGCGCCGCAGTCTGCGCCGCACACTGCCGCGCCTCGCGATGGCCGCCGCCTTCCTCGTCGGCACGGTGGGCGTCGGCGGCTACGTCGTGGAGCACCGCAACGCCCAGGAGGTCCGCACGTACGACGCGGCCGTCGAGCGGGTCCTGTCCTCCCCCGATGCCCAGACGATCGAGAAGTCCTTCAACGCCGGCGGCAACGTCCGCATGGTCATGTCGCCGACCGCGAACGCGGCGGTGATCTTCGCCAACGACCTCCCCGACCCCGGCCGGGGCAAGGTCTACCAGGTGTGGATGATCGGCGACGACGGACCGGCCAGCCAGGGCTGGTTCAAGAAGAGCGACTCGATGGTCATGAACGACATCAAGGACGCCGATCGCGTGGCCGTCACGGTCGAGCCGGACGGCGGGTCCAAGCAGCCGACATCAGCCCCGATAGCGACGATCGGCATCTGAGCCACCTCCCGTGCGTGGTGAGGGCGCGGTGGTGGCACCATTTCCCGCATGCGTGCGCCCCTCGTCCTGGTCTCGGCCGCCATGGCAGTCCCGTCGGCGTTCTACCGTCCGCTCGTCGCCGCCTTCCAGGAGCGGGGTTGGGAAGCGCGGGCGCTGCCCACCCGCGGCTTCGAGCGAGGCGAGCCGATCGCCTCGCGGGAGCACGACTGGAGCTACACCGACGAGATCCAGTCGATCGCCGACGCCGTGGCCAAGGCCCGAGCGGACGACCCGGACCGCCCCGTCATCCTGCTGGGCCACAGCCTCGGCGCTCAGCTGTGCCTGGGCCACGAGCTCAACCACCCGCCGAGCGACGGGCTGGTCACGGTCGGCGCCGGTGTGCCGCACTTCCGTCACTACCCCTACGGCGGTGCCCCCCTGCTCGTGATCTCGCTTGCGATCCCGATCGTGACCCGCCTCCGTGGCTTCCTGCCGAAGCCCTTCTTCGGGGCACCGGGCGCCCGGACCCTGATGCAGGAGTGGGCCGGATTCCTGCGGACCGGGGTGCCGCCGTTCCCCGCCGCAGGACGGGTCGACGTCCCGTCGCTGGCGATCCACCTGCAGGGCGACGCGCTCGCGGTGTCGACGGCCAACAAGGCGTTCGTCGAGCGCTTCCTGGACCCGGACCGCACGACCCGCTGGGTCTACACCCGCGACGCGGCACCCGAGGGCGGCACGACCGACCACGTCCAGTGGGCCCGCACCCCCGGCCCCGTCGTCGACCGCATCATCACCTGGTGGTCCACCCACCAACGGTGACGCGTGGGTTGCGCACCGTGACGCGTGGGTTGCGACGGACGCAAGTCGCGCGTCAGCTTTCGCAACCCACGCGTCAGCGTTCGCAACCCACGCGTCAGCGTCAGTCGGCGAAGGCCTCGATCGGGGGGCAGGAGCACGCGAGGTTGCGGTCGCCGTAGGCCTGGTCGATCCGGCCCACCGGCGGCCAGTACTTGTCGTCGGTCGAGCCGGCCGGGAACGCACCCGTGCCGATGTCGTAAGCGTGCCGCCAGTCCAGCAGGGTCCGCATCGTGTGCGGGGCGTGCACCAGCGGGTTGTCACCCTCGGGGTACTTCCCGGCGATGACGTCGTCGATCTCGGCGCGGATCGCGAGCATCGCGTCGCAGAACCGGTCGAGCTCGGCCAGGTCCTCGGACTCGGTCGGCTCGACCATCAGCGTCCCGGGGACCGGGAAGCTCATCGTCGGGGCGTGGAACCCGTAGTCGATGAGACGCTTCGCGACATCGTCGATCGTCAGCCCCGCGGCCCTCGTGAGGGGCCGCAGGTCGAGGATGCACTCGTGCGCCACGAGCTCATGGTCGCCTGTGTAGAGCACCGGGAACGCGCTCTCGAGCCGCTTCGCGATGTAGTTGGCCGACAGCACCGCGACCGACGTCGCGTCGGTCAGGCCCTCGGCGCCCATCATCGCGACGTACGCGTAGGGGATCGGCAGGATGCCGGCCGAGCCGTAGGGCGCCGCGCTGATCGCGCCGACGCCCTCACGCTTGCTCTCGACGGGGTGCAGCGGGTGGGTCGGTAGGAACGGCACCAGGTGCTCGGCCACCGCGACCGGTCCGACGCCGGGACCACCGCCGCCGTGCGGGATGCAGAACGTCTTGTGCAGGTTGAGGTGCGAGACGTCGCCACCGAAGACGCCGGGCTGCGCGTGGCCCAGCAACGCGTTGAGGTTGGCACCGTCGACGTACACCTGTCCCCCGTGCGAGTGCACGATGTCGCACAGCTCGGTGATGCCGTGCTCGTAGACGCCGTGGGTCGACGGGTACGTCACCATGATCGCCGCGAGGTCGTCGGCGTGGGCGTCGCACTGCTTGCGCAGGTCGTCCAGGTCGACCTCGCCCTCGGCGGTCGACTTCACGATGACGACCTTCATGCCCGCCATCACGGCGGACGCGGCATTGGTGCCGTGCGCCGAGCTCGGGATCAGGCAGATCCGGCGGTGCTCGTCGCCGCGGCTGACGTGGTACGCCCGAATCGCCAGCAGGCCGGCGAACTCGCCCTGCGAGCCGGCGTTGGGCTGGATCGACACCCCGGCGTATCCCGTGACCTCGGCAAGCCAGGACTCGAGGGTCTCGACCAGCTCGATCATGCCCGCGGCGTCCTCGGCCGGCACGAACGGGTGCAGCTCGGCGAAGCCGGGCCAGCTGATGGGCTCCATCTCGGCGGTCGCGTTGAGCTTCATGGTGCACGAGCCGAGAGGGATCATGCCGCGGTCGAGCGCGTAGTCCCGGTCGCTGAGCTTCTTGAGGTAGCGCAGCATCTGGGTCTCGCTGTGATGCTCGTGGAACACCGGGTGGGTCAGGATCTCGTCGGTGCGCAGCAGCTCGACCGGCAGCGACTCCGGCGCCTGGTCGACGGCGGCGACGCCGAACGCGTTCCAGACCGTCTCCAGGTGCTCGCGGGTCGTCGACTCGTTGGTCGAGACGCCGACGTGGTCCTCGTCGACGAGCCGCAGGTGCACGCCGGCCTCACGGGCCTTGGCCACGACACCGGCCGCTCCCCCGGGCACGGCTGCGACGACGGTGTCGAAGAAGCCTGTCCCGGCGACCTCGAGTCCCCCGGCCCGCAGGCCGGCGGCCAGCAGCCGCGCACTCCCGTTGACGTCCTCGGCGATCTTCCGCAGTCCCGCCGGACCGTGGTAGACCGCGTACATCGACGCCGCGACCGCCAGCAAGACCTGCGCGGTGCAGATGTTGGAGGTCGCCTTCTCGCGGCGGATGTGCTGCTCTCGGGTCTGCAGGGCCAGGCGGTACGCCGGACGGCCCGCGCTGTCGACCGAGACGCCGACCAGGCGGCCGGGCAGGTGACGCTCGAGACCGGCGCGAACCGCCATGAAGCCCGCGTGCGGTCCGCCGTAGAAGATCGGGACGCCGAAGCGCTGGCTCGACCCGACGACGACGTCGGCACCCAGGGAGCCCGGCGAGGACAGCAGCACCAGGGCCAGCGGGTCGGCGACGACGACCGCGAGACCGCCGCCCGCGTGGGCCGCCTCGATCGCGGGCCGCGGGTCGACGACCTGCCCGTCAGCGCGGGGGTAGGCGATGATCGTGCCGGCCGCCTCGACCTCGGGGACGCCACCGGCCAGGTCGACCTCGACCAGCTCGATGCCGAGCGCCTCGGCGCGGGTGTGCGTCACTGCCAGGGTCTGCGGGAGCAGTCCGGCATCGATGATGATCGGCAGGGCGTCCTTGCCCTTGGTCGCCCGGCGGATCAGCGTCATGGCCTCGGCGACCGCGGTGCCCTCGTCGAGCAGCGAGGAGTTGGCCGTCGGCAGACCCGTCAGGTCCGAGATCAGGGTCTGGAAGTTGATCAGCGCCTCGAGCCGGCCCTGCGAGATCTCAGGCTGGTAGGGCGTGTAGGCGGTGTACCAGGACGGGTCCTCGAGCACGTTGCGCCGGATCACCGCGGGTGTCACGGTCGGGTGGTAGCCCAGGCCGATCATCGCGATGCCGGGGTTGTTGCGCTCGGCCAGGGACCGCAGTGTCGCGAGCGCCTGGGTCTCGGTCTGCGCGGCCGGCAGGCCCAGTGCCGACGTGCTACGGATGCCGGCCGGCACCGCGGCCCGCATCAACGCGTCGAGGGAGTCGTACCCGACCCGGCGCACCATGGCGTCCTGGTCGGACGGGGTGGGCCCGATGTGGCGGCTGGCGAAGTCGTGGGACACACGATCGTGAGGCAAGAGGAGCTCCGAAGGTTGAGGCGGTCGACGCCTCCCCTTCTGTCACGACCCGCTGCCTCGCGGGGAGCTCCAGAATTGCCTCGGTCGCGTGGTCCTTGGTGCCTGAGAGGTTCCGGGGAGGAATTGCCCCTTCGGCGCCGCCTGGGCGAACTCTCCCACGCGCGGTCGACAGCGAGCCCATCCTACCAAGCCCGACTCACGCCCGCCCGCAGGTCACGATCCGAGGCGCTGGTCCTTGGCATTGTCGCCGGAGTCGGCCGGTTCGTCGACGCCCGCCGGCTGGCGATTGCGCGTCAGGACGAAGAATGCCGCAGCGACCAGGAACACGATGATCGACGTCCACACGTTGAGCCGGAACGGCCCGATGTGGTTGACCGTGTCGATGCGCAGCGACTCGATCCAGACCCGCCCGGCCGTGTAGAGCATCGCGTAGAGCGCGAACGCCCGCCCACCGGTCAGCCTGACCTTGCGGTCGATCGCGATGATCAGCGCCGCCGCCGCGAGGTTCCACAGCAGCTCGTAGAGGAAGGTCGGGTGGAACGTCGCGAACTGCTCGTAGCCCGACGGCCGGTGGACCCGGTCGATCTCCAGGCCCCACGGCTTGGTCGTCGGCCTGCCGAACAGCTCCTGGTTGAAGTAGTTGCCGAGCCGGCCGATGGCCTGCGCGACGAGCAGTCCCGGCGCCAGCGCGTCGGCGACCATCGCGAACGAGACGTCGTATCGGCGGCACGCGATGTACGCCCCGAGTGCTCCGCCGGCGACCGCGCCCCAGATCCCGAGGCCACCCTGCCAGACCTTGAGCACATCGACGACGTGCCTGCCGTCCCCGAAGTAGAGCTCCGGATCGGTCGCCACGTGATAGACCCGTGCCCCGACGATGCCGAACGGGATCGCCCAGATCGCGACGTCGCCGATGAGCCCGGCCCGGCCGCCGCGGGCCTGGAACCGGCGCTCGCCGATCCAGATGGCGACGAGCGCGCCGATGATGATCCCCAGCGCGTACGCCCGCAGGGGCAGCGGGCCCAGGTGCCAGACACCCTGGGACGGGCTCGGGATGAAGGTGTGCAGCACGGTCAGGTCCTCTCGACGCCGGCGCGCAGGTCCCGCGCCAGCGAACGGATCGCGTCGAGCCCCGCCGACTCGTCCGGGGCGTCCAGAAGACAGCGTACGAGGGCCGAACCCACGATGACCGCGTCGGCGTACTCCGCGATCTCGTGGGCCTGCGCGCCGTTGGAGACGCCGAGCCCGACTCCGACGGGCTTGTCGGTGACCCGCTTGACCCGGGCCACGAGCTCCTCGCCCAGCGAGCTGGTCTGGTCCCGTGCACCCGTGACGCCCATGACCGCGGTGGCGTAGACGAATCCGCTCGCGGCCTCTACCGTCATCGCCAGCCGCTCGTCGGTCGACGACGGGGCGACGAGGAAGATCCGGTCCAGGCCATTCGCCTCGGACGCCGCGACCCACTCGCCGGCCTCGTCGGGGATCATGTCGGGGGTGATGAGCCCCGAGCCGCCTGCCGCAGCGAGGTCGGCCGCGAAGCGCTCGACGCCGTAGCGCTCGACGGGGTTCCAGTACGTCATCACGACGGTTGGTGCGCCGGTCGCGGCGCTGGCGCGGACGACGTCGAGGACATCGGTCGTGCGGGAGCCGGCGGCCAGAGCTTGCTCCGCCGCGGCCTGGATGACCGGGCCGTCCATGACGGGGTCGCTGTAGGGAAGCCCGACCTCGACGAGGTCCACTCCTCCCTCGACCATGGCCTCGATCGCGCGGATCGACTGCTCCTTGGTCGGGAAGCCCGACGGCAGGTAGCCGACGAGAGCGGCCCGGTTCTCGGCGCGCGTACGCTCGAACAGCTCGTCGATCTGCGAGGTCATTCCTCGACCCCCTGCTCGAGGACGACGGGCTCGTCGATCAGCCCGAAGTACTCCGCCGCGGTGTGGACGTCCTTGTCGCCGCGCCCCGACAGGTTGACCAGGATCGTCGCGTCCGGGCCGAGCTCCTTGGCCAGGTCCAGCGCACCGGCCAGCGCGTGCGCCGACTCGATCGCCGGGATGATGCCCTCGGTCTTGCACAGCAGGTCGAACGCCGCCATCGCCTCGGCATCGGTCGCGGGCGTGTAGGTCGCCCGGCCGATGTCGGCGAGGTAGGAGTGCTCCGGGCCTACGCCCGGGTAGTCGAGCCCCGCGGAGATCGAGTGCGACTCGACGGTCTGCCCGTCCTCGTCCTGCAGCAGGAACGATCGTGCACCGTGCAGCACGCCGACATCACCGCCGGTGATCGTCGCGGCGTGGCGCCCGGTCGCGACACCGTCGCCGCCGGCCTCGATGCCGACCAGCCGGACGTCGCTGTCGTCGATGAACGCCGTGAACAGGCCGATCGCGTTCGAGCCGCCACCGACGCACGCCACCGCGGCGTCGGGCAGACGGCCGTCGAGTGCGAGCGCCTGGGCGCGGGCCTCGTCACCGATCCCCCGGGTCAGGTCGCGCACCATCGAGGGGAACGGGTGCGGGCCGGCCGCGGTGCCGAACAGGTACGACGTCGTGTCGACGCTCGCGACCCAGTCGCGAAGCGCCTCGTTGATCGCGTCCTTGAGGGTTCGGCTGCCGCTCGTGACCGGGACGACCTCGGCACCCAGCATCCGCATGCGGGCCACGTTGAGCGCCTGGCGCTCGGTGTCGACCTCGCCCATGTAGACCGTGCACTCCAGGTCGAGGTAGGCGCAGGCCGTGGCGGAGGCGACGCCGTGCTGGCCGGCACCGGTCTCCGCGATCGCCCGCGGCTTGCCGATGCGCTTGGCGAGCAGCGCCTGGCCGATGACGTTCCTGATCTTGTGAGCGCCGGTGTGGTTGAGGTCCTCGCGCTTGAGCAGGATGCGCGCGCCGACCGCCTCGGAGAAGCGGTGTGCCTCGTAGAGCGGGCTGGGCACGTTGGCGTATTCGCGCAGCATCCGGTCGAGCTCGGCCATGAAGACCGGATCGGCCTTGGCATCGGTCCACGCCCGGTCGAGCTCGTCGAGCGGGGCGATCAGGGCCTCGGGCATGAATCGTCCGCCGAAGCGTCCGAAGTGGCCGGTCGGGTCAGGTTGTGCGTAGCTCATGTGTCCTCGGAGATGAAGGCGGCAGTGGGCGGACGGAGGCGCGTCACTGCCGGAGCAGTGACGCCGCTACCAGCGGTGCTGAAGGGCCGGGTGCGCACCGGCGGCCACCAGGTCCGCCACCGTGGCGCGCGGGTCGTCGCCACGGACGAGGGTCTCGCCGACCAGGACGACGTTGGCACCGCTCTTGGCGTAGTCGATGACGTCACGGGGTCCGCGGACACCGGACTCTGCCACCCGGACGGCGGTGTCGGGGATCAGCGGCGCGAGACGGTCGAACGTGGTGCGGTCAACCTCGAGCGTTTTGAGGTTGCGGGCATTGACGCCGATCAGGTCGGCGCCCGCGTCGATCGCGCGCTCGACCTCGGGCTCGTCGTGCACCTCGACCAGCGGGGTCAGGCCGATCGAGCGGGCGCGCTCGATGAGGCTCTCCAGAGCGTTCTGCTCGAGTGCCGCCACGATCAGCAGCGCCATGTCGGCGCCGGCCGCGCGGGCCTCCCACAGCTGGTAGGAGGTCGTGATGAAGTCCTTGCGCAGCACCGGCACGTCGACCGTTGCGCGGACCGCCCGGAGGTCGTCGAGGGTGCCGCCGAAGCGACGCTCCTCGGTCAGGACGCTGATCGCAGCGGCTCCACCGGCGGCGTAGTCACCGGCCAGTGCCGCGGGATCCTTGATGACGGCGAGCGCGCCCTTGCTGGGGCTCGAGCGCTTGACCTCGGCGATGACCGAGACCCCGTCGCTGCGGAATGCGGGCATGGGATCGAGCGCCGGGTTCTGCCGCGCCGCCTGGGCCTTGAGCTCGTCCAGCGTCGTGCGCTCCATGCGGGCGCTCAGGTCCTCAGCCACTCCGGCCAGGATCTCGTCAAGCACTGACATGGGATCCTCCTCTGCCGGTAGATGGTGCGGTGGTTCCCAGAATAGCCCTGTGGCGACACGTGGTCTCCTGGGGTTCCTCCGACACGCCGGATCACTATGCTTCGTCAGCATGACCTCGAACGAACCGCCTCCTTATCCGGGACAGTCCAACGAGCCCACCCCACCCCCCAGCTACGGTTCGACCCCGCCGCCCGCCGGTGGCTATCCGCCGCCGTCCGCACCCGGTGGTTACGGCGCCCCCCAGGGCAACAAGATGGCCCTCTGGTCGATGATCGTCGGCATCGCGAGCTTGGTGCTCGGTCTGCTCTGCGGCTTTCTCGTGGTCGGCAGCATCGTGGCGATCGTGCTTGGCTTCATCGCCCGCAAGGAGATCGAGCAGTCCAACGGCACGCAGACCGGGTCTGGCCAGGCTCTGACCGGGATCATCACAGGATTCGCCATGCTGGCGCTGGTCATCCTGGTCGCCGTCCTCATCGGGACCGGCGCAGTCGACTACAACTTCAACGTCGAGGCGTGACCGGTCCGTCGCAGCCGGCGGGCGATCCCGCCGGCAGCGACGGCCAGGGCCCCAATCGCAAGGCGATCTGGAGCGTCGTCTGCGGCGTCGTGGCCTTCGCCACCCTGTACGTCTTCCCGTTCGGCGCCCTGATCCTGAGCTTCCCCGCGATCACGAGCGGGATCCACGCCCGCCGGGAGATCATCGATTCCAAGGGCGAGCAGCACGGCGACTCGATCGCCGTCATCGGCATCATGAACGGCGTCGGCGCCCTCGTGACGTTCCTGGTCTCCAGCGCCCTCGACCAGCTCGGTCGGGGCTGAGCCCTCGACCAGCGGGCGTCAGGGAGCCAGCCAGGCGCCCCACGGGGTATTGCGCAGCACGCCGAACACCACGATCAGCGGCACCACGACCAGCGCCGCGCGGGTCGTGAAGACGACCATCGGCACGTCCCGCCCCCGCGCCCTCCGGACGGTCCAGACCAGCCAGCTCACGGCGAGGAACGCGACGAGGCACACCGCGGCCAGGTTGCTGCTGACTGCTGCCATGACCTCGCCGCGGGTCAGGTCGTTGACCGCGCGCAGACCGCCGCACCCGGGACACGGCAGACCGGTGAGGGTCAGGAACGGGCAGTAGCCGTACGACCCGGACGCGTGCGGGTCGTGCAGATGGAGCAGGACCGCCGCGCCGAGCCCGGCACCGCCGACGATCGCCGGATCGCGCAGCAGCGCCCCAGCGGTGCGCCGGGGTGCCGTCTGCGCCGTCGTCATGCGACCGTCAGCCCGATGACCATCAGCGCGGTGACGAGGCCCCAGATCGCGGTGCCGACGATCCCTGTGATCAGGCCGGCCCTCGCAAGGCCCTCGCCCGCTTGCGCACCCGGGCGACTCTTGAGCTCGTTCCCGGCCAGGACGCCCAGGACGATCGCGGCGGGACCGATCAGGAGGCCGAGGTAGCAGAAGAAGATCGAGACGATCCCGAGCACGAGCGCGGCGATGGCCTTGCCGTTCGTCGCGACGGCCGGCGGCGGGGCGTACCCGTGCTGCGGCGGGCCGTAGGCGGGCTGACCATAGGGAGGCTGCTGCTGGTACAGGGGTTGCTGCCCGTACGGCGGCGGCTGCCCGTACGGCGGCGGCTGCTGCCCGTGCTGGGGCGGGGCCTGCCCGTACGCGGGAGGCGCCTGCGGCGGTGCGACCGGTGGCTTCTCGCCTGAGCCGTCGCCGCCGGGGTAGGACGGGTACTCAGGACGATCGGCCATGGGCTCAGCCGTGCTCGGGGGCGCGGTCGACGCCCATACCGGCAGCCGACATGATGAGTCCGACGGGACCGGCGAGCAGCGCGACGACGGTGCCGATCGTGAAGAGGATCCAGTGGGGGTCGGGGATCAGGGCGACGCCGCCGATGGTGATGCCCACGAGCGCCATGATGACGGCGGTCCAGGCGGCGGGGGAAGATCCGTGCATGAGTTGACTCCTCGAGGTGGCGAAACTCCGCCCAGACTACTGGGTGGGATCGTGCCCCTCGTCCATCGCCTTCCACATGTCAGCGTCGGATGCCTCACGTTCGGCGGCCGGCCGGGCGGCGGGCGCGTCGTAGCGGCTGCTCATGGTCGGCCAGGTGTGGCCGTGGCGTGCCGTGAGGGCACCCAGCAGGGCCGACAGGATGAAGGCGACCACCGCCACGACGTTCCACGCCGTGTAGGTCGCACCGCCGGTGGCATCGCCCCCGGTGTAGGCCGGGGACTCCTCGGCGGCGGACCGCAGCGCGTCCTGGAGACCGTCACGACCATCGAGGATCGTGATCACCGCGCCGATCGACACCAGGACGATCAGGACGCCGACACCACGGCGGATGCGGGGCGAGGACGCCAGGATCGCGAGTGCCGAGGTGACGACGACCAGGGCCAGCGCCGAGACCAGCGGGTAGGCGTCCGCACCGGTGACCGACACCGAGTCGCTCGGCAGCCCGTCGGTCGCGATCCGCACCGATGCCCAGTGCCGGGCGGTGGCGAAGAACGCCAGACCGCCGACCGCGAGCGTCGCGAGGACGACCGGGACGTAGAGGCGGCGCGACCTCACAACAGCCGGTCCGCGTCGAAGCACGTGTCGTCGCCTGTGTGGCACGCCGGCCCGGTCTGCTCCACGACGACCAGCAGCGTGTCGCCGTCGCAGTCCAGGCGCACCTCCCGGACGGCCTGGGTGTGCCCCGAGGTCTCGCCCTTGACCCAGTACGCCTGACGGCTGCGGCTCCAGTAGGTGCCCTGCCCGGTCGTGAGGGTGCGATGCAGCGCCTCGTCGTCCATCCAGCCGACCATCAGCACGTCGCGCGTCGCGGCGTCCTGGACCACGGCGGGGACCAGACCTGAGGCGTCCCGCTTGAGACGGGACGCGATGGCGGGGTCGAGAGAGCTCACGGGGTCCATCCTCTCAGGCCGCGCCGACACCGGCGCCTCACACCGGGTCCACGACGTGCGGAGCCGCCAGCGAGGCCTGGGCGACCCAGCTCGCGTGCAGACGGGCGTAGACCCCGCCCGCGCCGACGAGCTGCGCGTGACTGCCGTCCTCGACGATCCGGCCGGCGTCGAAGACCAGGATCCGGTCGGCGTTCTCGGCGGTTGACAGGCGGTGCGCGATCGTCACGCTGGAGCGGCCCTCGAGCAGCGTGTCGAGCGCCCGGGTCGCGCGGAGCTCGGTCTGCGGGTCGACCGCGCTGGTGGCCTCGTCCAGGACGATGAACTCCGGATCGGCCAGCGCCGAGCGGATCAGGGCGACGATCTGCCGCTCCCCCGCCGACAGCGACTCCCCACGCTGCCCCACCGCGGTGTCGAGACCGCGCGGCAGGGAGGTGAACCAGTCGGCGAGCCCGAGGTCGTCGATGACCTCGGCCAGGTCTCGGTCGGTCGCGTTCTTGCGGCCGTAGAGCAGGTTGTCGCGCAGCGTCGCGTCGAACAGGAAGCCCTCCTGCGGGACCATCAGGACGTGCTGGCGCAGGTCGGCGAAAGACACCGTGCTGATGTCGGTCGCGCCGAGCCGGACGACACCGCGGGTCGGGTCCATCAGGCGGGTGAGGAGCTTGGCGAACGTCGTCTTGCCCGAGCCGGTCTCCCCCACCACCGCGACCCGCTGCTGCGGCTCGATCACGACGTCGATGTCGGTCAGGACGTCGGGTCCTTCGGGATAGGCGAACGTGACGTGCTCGAACCGAGCGCCCAGCGCGCCGTCGGGCAGGGAGGCGCCGGAGGCACCGGGGTCGACGACGTCCGCGGGGGTGTCGAGCAGGTCGATGACACGGCGCCACGACGCGATCGCGTTCTGCGCGTCGGTCAGCACCTGGGTCGCGGTCTGCACCGGGCCGACGAACAGTCCCACGAGGAACGCGAACGCGATGACGGTGCCCATCGACAGGTCACCGCGGACACCGAGGACCACACCGACCGCGATGACCGCGGCGTTCGCGAAGCCGCCCGCGACGCCGGACGACGCGAACGTCACGGCGACGAGCTTCTGCGCCCCGACGTTGGAGTCGAGGTTGCGCTTGATGCCGTGGTCGACGCGGGCCTGGGTCCGGCGCTCGATCGCGTACGCCCGGACGACCGACGCGCCCACGACGGGCTCGGCGATGACGGCCAGCATCTCACCGACCGTGCGGCGGACCGTGTCGTACGCATCGCTGAGTCGCTGCGCGAACCACTTGAGGCTGATCGCCAACGGCAGGAAGCACACCAGGACGACGACGGTGAGCTGCCACGAGTAGTAGGCCATGATCAGTGTGGCGACGATGATCTGGCCCAGGCTCACGACGATCGAGATGCCGGTGAACTGCAGGAACTGCGAGACCTGGTCGATGTCGGAGGTCACTCGCGACACCAGGACGCCACGACGTTCGGAGTTCTGGGTCAGCATCGACAGGTCGTGGACGTGGCGGAACGCGTCGACACGCATCTGCGCCAGCCCGGTCTCGCTCGCGACGAACAGCCGGATGCGCATCCAGTAGGCGATGCCGCCGGTCAGCAGGATCAACGCCGCCGCGATCGCGAGGAAGCCGCCGATGTCGCTGACGTTCGCGTCGCCCCCGTCGCCGAGGCCCGAGTCGACGGTGCGCTGGATCAGGATCGGGATGACGGACCCGCCGACCGTGCTGAGGATCGCCAGCAGGATCGTGAGGCCCAGTCCGTCCTTGATCGCCGGGGACAGCGCGAGGCCGCGCCGGATGATCTGGGTTCCGCTCTGCCGCTCCACGGTGTCGGTGTCCGTCATGACAGCGCCTCCCTCGCCTGGTCGTAGGCATTGACGAGGTTGCGGTAGTCGGCCGAGACCGCGACGAGCTCGGCGTGGGTGCCGCGGGCGGCGATCGCGCCGTCGTCGAGGAACACGACCTCGTCCGCGAGGGCGATCGTGGCCTTGCGGTAGGCGACGACAAGGACCGTGGGGCCCGCGCCGTCGGCGGTGTGCGCCGCCAGTGCTTTGAGGATGCGCTGCTCGACCTCGGGGTCGACGGCGCTCGTGGCGTCGTCCATCACGAGTAGCCGCGGTCGACGGACCAGCGCCCGGGCGAGCGACAGCCGCTGGCGCTGCCCGCCGGACAGGGTCGTGCCGCGCTCGCCCAGCTCGGAGTCGAGCCCGCGCGGCAGCGCCGTCACGAAGTCGGCGGCCTGGACGGTCTGCAGCGCCTCCCACACCTCGTCGTCGGAGAAGTCGCCGCCCAGGGTGACGTTCTCCCGCACACTGTCGTCGAACAGGAACGTGCCCTGCGGGACGACCGCGATCGCTCGGGCCAGCTCGTCGTGGCTGAGGTCCCGGATGTCGACCGGCGGCTCTCCCGAGCCCACGGGGTGGACCGTGATCGTGCCGTCCTGGGGGTCGACGAGGCGGGTCAGTAGCGACGTCAACGTGCTCTTGCCGCTTCCGGTCGCGCCGACCACGGCGACGACCCGGCCGGGCGGGACGTCGAGGTCGATGTGCCGCAGCACGTCGCGGTCGGCATCGGGGAACCGGAACCTCACGTCACTGACTCCCAGCGCGACGGGACCGGCGCCGGCGAGGGACTGCTGGCCGTACGGCATCGAGCCGCGCTCGTCCAGGACCGCCTCGACCCGCTCCCAGCTCACGACGCTGCGTGGGAGCTCGCCGAGGACCCATCCGATCGCCCGCACGGGGAAGGCGACGACCGTGAACAGGTAGGCCACGGACACGACGTCGCCGGGATCGGCCGCGCCGCTCGTGACCCGGCCGACGCCGAGGATCACGACCGCGAGGATGCCGATGTTGGGCAGCGCCTCGAGCAGCGGGTCGAACATGCTGCGGATGCGGCCGACCGCGATGTTGGCGTCGCGAAGCTCCTCGGTGACGTCGCGGAAGCGGTCGGTCTCGTCGGTCTCGCGGCCCAGGGACTTCACGACCAGGGCGCCGTCGAACGACTCGTGCGCCACGGCGCTGACCGAGCCGCGGAGGGCCTGCGCATGGGCGACGCGCGGGGACAGCCAGCGCTGGTAGAACACGTTGATGACGAACAGGAGGGGGAAGACCACGAGGCCCACGAGGGTCAGCACGAGGTCGGCGCGCACCATCTCGAAGATCGCCGCGACGAGCATCG
The DNA here is from genome assembly GCA_025965175.1 of Aeromicrobium sp. GTDB lineage: Bacteria > Actinomycetota > Actinomycetes > Propionibacteriales > Nocardioidaceae > Aeromicrobium. The sequence continues at coordinate 11,673 of JAOPXL010000037.1, read as the reverse complement.
CGATGACGCCGATCGCCATCGGCAGCGGCATGAACACCGACCACGCACCCTCGACGTCCGCGTTGGCGTTGGACAGCAGCTGCCCCGTCGGGTGGCGGTGGTGCCACGCCATGGGCAGGGAGAGGTACTGCCGGGTGACCCGTCGCCGGTAGTCCGCGACGAGGCGGTAGTAGACGATCCCGCCGATCAGCCGGCGCGCCACGATGCCGAGCGCGCGCAGGATCGCGACGGCCATGAACAGGCCGACCGCCACGGCCAGCGCACCTGCGGTGACGTGACCGCGCTCGAACGACGGCCGGATCACGTGGTCGGTCGCCCAGCCCAGCACGCGGGCGTCGGCGACCGTCATGAAGCCGAACAGGACGCTGCCGACGACCGACACCCAGAACAGGAACCGCTGCTCCCTGATGCCGCGTCCGAGCAGGGCGAAGCCCCGCCGGGTGATCCGGTCGGTCCGGGCGGAGCCGAGGTCCGAGCCGCCCGGCTCGATCGGGCCCGTGTCGGGCGCGGTCGGGTCGGTCGTGTCGGGCGGGGTGTCCTTAACGGACACGGTGGCCAGCTGCTCGCAAGGTTTCTTTCACCTGTCCAATGGTCATGTCGCCGAAGTGGAACACGCTCGCGGCGAGCACTGCGTCGGCGCCGGCATCGATGGCCGCGGGGAAGTGCTCGAGCCGGCCGGCGCCGCCACTCGCGATGAGCGGCACCTGTGTAACGTCACGGACCGCCCGAATCATTTCCAGGTCGAAGCCGTCCTTGGTCCCGTCGGCGTCCATCGAGTTGAGCAGGATCTCTCCGGCACCCAGCTCGGAGGCCCGTCGTGCCCACTCGACGGCGTCGAGACCCGCGGACGTACGACCGCCGTGCGTAGTGACCTCGAAGCCGCTGGGCTGCTCGCGGCTGCGGCGTGCGTCGACGCTCAGGACCAGCACCTGGTTGCCGAACCGCTGGGCGATCTCGGCGATGACGTCGGGGCGGTTGATCGCGGCGGTGTTGATCCCGACCTTGTCGGCGCCGGCCCGCAGGAGCCGGTCGACGTCCTCGGGCGTACGCACTCCCCCGCCGACCGTCAGGGGGATGAACACCTGGTCGGCGGTCCGGCCGACGACGTCGAACGTCGTGCTGCGGCTGTCGGAGGAGGCCGTGATGTCGAGGAACGTCAGCTCGTCGGCGCCCTCGGCGTCGTAGACCTTCGCCATCTCGACCGGGTCGCCGGCATCACGCAGGTTGACGAAGTTGACGCCCTTGACGACGCGACCGTTGTCGACGTCCAGGCACGGGATGACACGAACGGCGAGACTCACCGGACGAGCCTATCTGCCACCCCACCCCGATCCGCGAGTGGCGCAAGATGATTGATTTTGGACGGCGTGTCGTGCAGATCTGCGCCGCTCGCGGGCAGGTTCGCGCCAGTCGGTGACGGCTACTCGCTGATCTCCCGCCGGATCCGTCGCGTCTCGGCCAGCTTTTGCTCGATCCGCTCGATCCGGTCCTCGGCGTGCATCCTGGTCGAGAAGTAGCCGATGCCCACACCGATGAACGGGAACACGGGCCAGAAGAAGTACGGTCCGCCGCTCCCCACACTGGTGGCCGCCCAGATCGCCAAGCACACCGTCGACACGAAGATCCACCCGTTGCGCGCGTCCCGTAGGTCCCGTTGGTACTTGACGACCGCCTTGGCGCGCAGGTCGGCCGCGAGCTGATTGCTGGCAGGCACCGCCGGGGCGAGATCGTGCAGCAGCGGAAGGAAGTCGCCGACCGTGCGGGCGCCCAGCGCAGCGCCGGACCGCTCGTCGTACTCCACTCGGGTCAACCGACCGTCGGCGTACGCCTCGCGCAGCACGTCGGCAGCGTGGTCCCGGTCCGCGTCGGTGGCTCGAAGCTCCGCGGACCCCGTCGCTCGTGGGTCAGCCGAGAAGGACTTCCACACATTCGTCGAGGCAGCGCCCATGACAGTAGCCTAGGCGCCGACCTCAGGACGCCTGGCTCGCGAGTGGCGCATTCCCGGTCACGAGTGGCGCAGATCTGCACGACACGCCGTCCAGATTTGTTCATCTTGCGCCACTCGCGGGACCGAGGTGGTCCTCAGGCTTCGGCTACTGCTGCCAGGGCCTCGGGGAGGGTGAACGCGCCGGCGTAGAGCGCCTTGCCGACGATCGAGCCCTCGACGCCGATGCCGGTCAGGGTCGCGATGTCCCGCAGGTCCTGCAGGCTCGAGACGCCGCCGGAGGCGACGACGGGCTTGTCGGTCTGGGCGCAGACCCGGCGCAGCAGCTCGAGGTTGGGGCCGGTCAGCGTGCCGTCCTTGGTCACGTCGGTCACGACGTAGCGGGCGCACCCGTCACGCTCGAGGCGGGCCAGCACGTCGAACAGGTCGCCGCCCTCCTCGGTCCAGCCGCGGGCCGCCAGAGTCGTGCCGCGGACGTCGAGACCCACCGCGATCTGGTCGCCGTACTCGCCGACGACCTTGGCGCACCACTCCGGGTTCTCCAGCGCGGCGGTGCCGAGGTTGACCCGGGTGCAGCCCGTCGCGAGGGCGGCCTCGAGGGAGGCGTCGTCGCGGATGCCGCCGGAGAGCTCGACCTTGACGTCGAGCCGCCCCACGACCTCGGCAAGGAGCTCGCGGTTGGAGCCCTTGCCGAACGCCGCGTCGAGGTCGACGAGGTGGATCCACTCGGCCCCGTCGGTCTGCCACTGCAGGGCGGCGTCGAGCGGGGAACCGTACGCGGTCTCGCTGCCGAGCTCACCCTGGACGAGGCGCACGGCCCGCCCATCGGCGACGTCGACGGCTGGAAGGAGCTCAAGGGTCACGTCGCAGATGCTATCTGTCGGCGTCCGGACCTACCGTGGCGGTATGAAGGTCATCCTGGTTCCCGGATTCTGGCTCGGCGCATGGTCGTGGGACCGGATCGTCCCGACCCTGGACGCCGCCGGCCACGACGTCACGGTCGTGACCCTGCCCGGCATGGAGTCGGTCGAGGCCGATCGCAGCAACATCGGCCTGGCCGACCACGTCGCGGCGATAGTCCGCGAGGTCGACGCCGCCGGCGAGCCTGTCGTGCTGGTGGGCAGCAGCTTCGCCGGGACGTTGGTGCAGATCGCGGCCAACGAGCGGCCGGAGTCGATCGCCCTCGTGGTCTACGTCGACGCTCTGCCGAAGCCGGTAAGCGCCCGGCCCGACACCGATCCGTCCGGCGCAGAGATTGCCTTCTCCTGGCACGAGCTGACCGCGGACGAGCAGCGCGACCTCACCCCGGAGCTGCGCTCGGAGATCGAGCGACGAGCGATCCCCTTCCCCGCCGGACCGGTCCGTGACGGCTGGGAGATGCACGACCGGCGGCGCCACCTGGTGCGCAGCCTGATCGTGGCCACCGGCTTCTCGCCCACCGATCTCGAGCAGTGGCGGGCCGACTACCCCGGGGTCGGCCCCGAGATCGACGCCCACGCCGACCTCACCCTTGTCGAGCTGCCCACGAGCCACTGGCCGCAGCTGACCCGGCCCGACGAGCTGGCCGAGATCCTCCTCGGCACGATCTGAGCACGGCCTGAGGGGACCTTCGGGCCCTCGTGTGGACCCCGCGAGCTGGCCTACGCTGACGGGACCCGACCCCGATGAAGGGACACGTCATGCACCTGTGGTCCGTACGGGCCCGGCGGCTCGCGACCCCGATCATCGCGGCCGTGCTGCTCGCCGCCTCCCTCACGACCGGTACCGGTCCGGCCCAGGCGGGCTCCGCCTCCACCGGGACGGGCGACTCGCTGCTCCCCGACGTCGGCACCTCGGCATACGACGTCCAGCACTACGGCATCGACCTGACGTACGCCGCGGACGGCAGCATCCGCGCGCGCACGACGATCACGGCCCAGACCTCCCGTCGGCTGTCGTCGTTCGACCTCGACCTCGTCGGGCTGACGGTCGACCGGGTCACGGTCGACGGCAGGACCGCGGGAGCCAGCCGCATCGGCGAGAAGCTCACGGTCACGCCGGCGCATCCCCTCAAGGGAGGGTTCCGGACCGTCGTCGACTACCACGGCACCCCGCAGACCTACACCGATCCGGACGGCTCCAGCGAGGGCTGGATCCCGACCCCCGACGGCGCCACGGTGCTCGCTGAGCCCATCGGCGCGATGACGTGGTTCCCCGACAACAACACCCCTCGCGACAAGGCCACGTTCGACATCGCATTGACCGTGCCCCAAGGACTCGAGGCTGCCTCCAACGGGGTCCTGGACTCCCGCCGGCACCACGCAGGCACGACGACGTGGTCGTGGCGTCAGGACCGGCCGATGGCGCCCTACCTCGCCATGATCTCGATCGGGCAGTACCAGGTCTTCACCTCCTCGATGAGGCTCCACGGCGGGCGACGCCTCCCGATCATCTCGTTTGTGGATCCGACGTTCGGACTGCTCGCGCACGAGCGGCAGGTGCTGGAGGACGCGATCCGGCACGGCGAGCGCATCTACGGCCGCTATCCGGGGACCAGCGCCGGCATCGTCGTCGAGGACGTAGGCGTCGGCTACGCCCTCGAGACCCAGGACCGGGCGGTCTACGACGGGACGCCGGATGACCTGACGGTGGTCCACGAGACGGCCCACCAGTGGGTCGGCGACTCGGTGGGGCTCACCGACTGGGGCGACATCTGGCTCAACGAGGGATTCGCCACGCACGCCGAGTGGTCCTGGACGGCGGCCACGGGCGGCCAGTCACTCGACGAGTCGTTCGCCGAGGCGTACGCCTCACATCCCGCGAACGATCCCTTCTGGGAGCTTCCGCCAGCAGACCTGGGCGACCCGGCCAACCTGTTCGCCGAGCCGACGTACACCCGCGGCGCGATGACGCTCGACGCGCTGCGCCAGCGGATCGGCGACCGGGACTTCGCCGAGCTGCGCAGGACGTGGACGACGGTGCACCGGGGCGGCACCGTCAGGACCCGCCAGCTCCTCCGGCTCGCCGAGCGGATCTCGGGTCAGGACCTCGACGCGTTCTTCCAGGCGTGGCTCTACACCCCCGAACGACCGGCGATCGACTAGAGGGTCGCGAGCCAGTTCTCGAGCAGCCGGCGCCCGGCGTCCCCGGACTTCTCGGGGTGGAACTGAGTCGCCCACAGCGGACCGTGCTCGACCGCCGAGACGAAGCGCTCGCCGGCGTACTCGGTCCACGTCACGGCCGGCGGCTTCATCGCCGGCGGCTGCGACAGGACCCAGTCCCGCAGGCCGTAGGAGTGCACGAAGTAGAACCGCTCGTCCTCGAGGCCGGCGAACATCCGCGATCCCTCGCCGGGCTCGACGGTGTTCCAGCCCATGTGCGGGACGATCGGCGCCTGCAGCCGCTCGATGACGCCGGGCCACTCGCCGCAGCCCTCGGTCCGGACGCCGTGCTCGATCCCCTCGCCGAACAGGATCTGCATCCCGACGCAGATGCCGAGCACAGGGCGGCCGGCGATGAGCCGCCGCTCGATGATCCGGACGCCGTCGACGTCGCGCAGGCCTCGCATGCAGGCCTCGAACGCCCCGACGCCCGGCACCAGCAGGCCGTCGGCCTCGGCGGCGACCTTGGGGTCGTTCGTCAGCTCGACCTCGGCCCCGGCCCGTTCGAGCGCGCGAACGCCCGAGCGCAGGTTGCCGGAGCCGTAGTCCAGGACAGCGACGCGGGGTCCGCTCACAGAGCACCCTTGGTGCTGGGGATGCCTGACTCGCGCGGGTCGATCGCGATGGCTTCACGCAGGGCGCGCGCGACCGCCTTGAACTGGGCCTCGGCGATGTGGTGCGGGTCGCGGCCCTCGATCAGCCTGACGTGCATCGTGAGGCCGGCGTGGTGGGCGAGCGACTCGAGCACGTGCGCCGTCAGCGAGCCCGAGTAGGAGCCACCGATGATCGCCGTGATCTGCCGGTCCGGCTCGCCCGAGTGCACGAAGTAGGGCCGGCCGGAGACGTCGACGACGGCCTGCGCGAGCGACTCGTCGAGCGGGACGAGCGCGTCGCCGTAGCGCTTGATGCCGATCTTGTCGCCGAGCGCCTCGCGCAGGGCCTGACCGAGGCAGATCGCGGTGTCCTCGACGCTGTGGTGGGCGTCGATGTGCAGGTCGCCCTCGGTCCTGACCGTCAGGTCGATCAGCGAGTGCCGCGAGAACGCGGTCAGCATGTGGTCGTAGAACCCGACCCCGGTCGAGATGTCGTTGGCGCCGGTCCCGTCGAGGTCGACCTCGACGACGACATGCGACTCGGAGGTCTTTCGCTCGATGCGCGCGGTACGTGTCATGTCGCGACTACCTCTTTCAAAGCACCGTAGAAGATTTCCATCTCAGCGGGCGTGCCGACGGACACGCGGAGCCACTGGTCGGGACCAGTCTCCCGTATGAGCACTCCGCGGTCGACGAGGCCCTGCCAGATCGCGTGTCGGTCCTCGAACCGGCCGAACAGGACGAAGTTGGCGTCGGACTCGGCGACGTCGTAGCCCTCGCCGACCAGCCACCGGGCGAGCTCGTCACGGGTCGACCGGAGCTCGTCGACACGGGCCAGCAGTTCGTCGCTGTGACGCAGGGCGGCGACCGCGGCGGCCTGGGTCACGGCCGACAGGTGGTACGGCAGCCGGACGATCCGCAGCGCGTCGATGATCGCGGCATCCGCGGCGACGTAGCCCAGGCGACCACCGGCCAGCGCGAACGCCTTGCTCATCGTGCGGGACACCAGCAGGCGGGGATACTCCTCCAGCACGTCGAGGGCGCTCGGCGTGCCCTCGCGGCGGAACTCGGCGTACGCCTCGTCGACCACCACGACACCCGGGGCCGCCTCCGCGACGGCGCGGATCGTGTCGAGCGGCAGCGCCGTCCCGGTCGGGTTGTTGGGCGAGGTCAGCAGCACGACGTCAGGCTGCTCGGCGGCGATCAGCGCGAGCGCCCGGTCGACGTCGACCGTGAAGTCCTCCTCGCGCTGTCCCGTGACCCAGCGGGTGTGGGTGTCGCGGGCGTACTCGGGATACATCGAGTACGTCGGCGCGAACGACAGCGCCGTCCGCCCGGGCCCGCCGAAGGCCTGCAGCACGTGCAGCATGACCTCGTTGGACCCGTTGGCGGCCCACACCCGGTCGCCGGTCAACCCGTGCCCGAGGTACGTCGCCAGGTCGGCGCGCAGCTGGACGGCCTCACGGTCGGGGTAGCGGTTCAGGGTCGTCGCGGCAAGGCGCACCGACTCGGCGATGTCGGCAGCGACCTCGGCGCTGGGGCCGTAGGGATTCTCGTTGACGTTGAGGTTGATGACGTCCGGGATCTGCGGGGCGCCGTACGGCTCGTAGCCCCGCAGGTCCTCGCGGATCGGGACCCATGCGGGCAGTGGCATCAGCGGTCCGTCCGGATCGAGACGGCGGCACCGTGGGACGGCAGGCTCTCCGCCTCCGCGAGCGTGACGACGTGGGCGCCGACGTCGCGCAGCGCGTCCTCGGAGTAGGTCACGACATGCACGTTCTTGCAGAACGCGCGGACCGACAGCCCCGAGGAGTGGCACGCGCAGCCCGCCGTCGGGAGCACGTGGTTGGACCCGGCGGCGTAGTCGCCGAGCGAGACCGGCGTGTGGGAGCCGACGAAGATCGCGCCGGCGTTGACGATGCGGCCCGCGATGACACCGGCGTCGGCGGTCTGAATCTCGAGGTGCTCCGCGGCGTAACCGTTGGCGACGTCGACCGCCTGGTCGAGGTCGCGGACCAGGACCGTCGCCGACTGCGTGCCCTCGAGTGCGATGCGGATGCGGTCGGCGTGCTTCGCCGAGCCGATCTGGGTCGCGAGCTCGGCCTCGACCGCGGCCGCGAGCACCTCGCTGTCGGTGATCAGCACACCGGCGGCCATGGGGTCGTGCTCGGCCTGGCTGATCAGGTCGGCGGCGACGAACGCGGCATCGGCCGTGTCGTCGGCGATGATCGCGATCTCGGTCGGACCGGCCTCCGAGTCGATGCTGACGGTCCCCTGCAGGTGGCGCTTGGCCGCCGCGACGTAGATGTTGCCGGGGCCCGTGATGAGGTTGACGGGGCGGCACTCGCCGGCCCCGTAGGCCAGCATCGCGAGGGCCTGCGCGCCACCGGCGGCGTAGACCTCGTCGACGCCCAGCAGGGCGCACGCGGCCAGGATCGAGGGGTGCGGCAGACCGCCGAACTCCGCCTGCGGCGGGCTGGCCAGCGCGATGCCGGGGACGCCTGCGACCTGGGCCGGCACGGCGTTCATGATGACAGTGCTGACAAGCGGCGCCAGGCCCCCGGGGACGTACAGGCCGACGCGCTGCATCGCGACGATGCGGCGCTCGACCGTCGCGCCGGGGGCCACGTCGGTCACGAGCGAGTGCTCGAGCTCGGCCTCGCACGTCTGGCGCAGTCGCCGCACGGACTCCTCGAGGCCGGCGCGGATGTCCGGCGCCAGCTCGGCCAGCGCCTCGGTCAGCGCCTCGACCGGCACCCGGAGCTGCGCGGGACGGATCCCGTCGAACCGCTCCCCCGCCTCCAGGACGGCGGCCTCGCCGCGCGTGCGCACGTCCTCGCAGATCGGGACGACGGCCCGCAGCGCGTGCTCGACATCGACCTCCGCGCGGGGCACGGCCGCGGTGTAGACCGCCGCCAGGTCCTCGGTCGCCGGGTCGAGCTCACGCAGGTCAAGACGTCTCATCACACCGCCAAGTCTACGGACGGTCTACGGTGGTCCTGTGGCCGCCAACCAGAAGCCCACCGACGCGACGCCGGCGTTCATCGCCCTGCACCGCGCGAACGTGCCCTTCAAACCCCACTCCTACGTTCACGACCCCCGGGCGGAGTCGTTCGGCATGGAGGCGGCCCAGGCACTCGGGGTCGATCCCGGCCGGGTCTTCAAGACGCTCATGGCGGTCGTCGACGGTGAGCTGTGCGTCGGTGTCGTGCCGGTCATGGGATCGCTCGACCTCAAGGCCCTCGCCGACGCGCTGGGTGGCAAGCGGGCGCAGATGGCCGACACCGCCCACGCCCAGCGGGCCACCGGTTACGTCATCGGCGGGATCTCGCCGGTGGGCCAGAAGAAGGCGCATCGCACCGCGATCGACAAGTCCTCGGCCCAGTGGCCGACGATCTTCGTCTCGGGCGGGCGTCGCGGGCTCGAGGCCGAGCTGCAGCCCGACGACCTGGCGCAGATCACCCGCGCCGTCGTCGCTCGCATCGCGCGCTAGCTGCTGCCTGACCGCTCGACGCCGGCCGACTCGCGCTGCCCCATGGTGCCGAGGACGACACCGACGAGGGCGAAGATCGGCCACACCAGGAACGGCGCCACCCCGTCGATGGCCAGTCGGGCCGGGATCGTGTCGCCGACCTTGACGCCCGACACCGAGCCCGGGTCCGGCGGGCCGAGCTCGACGCCCACCCGCCACGCGAGGATCGAGGCCACGACCGACAGGACGACGACGATCGGCGTGATGACCCAGCCGATGTCGCCCAGCACGACGGTCGCGCCCCACGCCCACGCCAGCGAGGTGACGGCCCCGATCAGGACGAACACGACGATGACCGCGAACTCGCCCCGGGCGGCGGCCTCGGTCAGGACGATCCCCTCGGCCCGGGCCTCCCACTCGGCGGGGTTGGCCAGCCACAGCCAGACGAAGCCAGCCGCGATGCCCAGCAGGAGCATCGCGGCAGCGGACAGCAGGAGACGTCTCAAGACAGACAATGGGGGCCCAGCAGCTCTTTGAGGTCGGCGATCAGTGAGGACGACTGTGCCACACGCAGGCTGTCGTCGAGCCGCATGACCTTGGTCGTCCCGTTGCCGATCAGCCGCAGGTGCACCTCTGACATGCCGGGATGCGTCGACAGCACCTGCTTGAACGTGCTGACCGTCTCGGCGGTGCAGCGGGCCACCGGCAGGCTGACGACCAGCGGCCGCTCGGGGCCACCGGAGCCCATCGCCGGCATCGTGACCTCGAGCGCGTTGAGCTCGATCCCGTCGTCCTTGCGCCGGATGCGCCCCTTGACCACGACGATCGTGTCGGGAACCAGGACCGGCATCGCGAGCTGGTAGGCGCCCGGGAACACCATGACCTCGATGCCGCCCTCGAGGTCCTCGATCGTGATCGAGGCCCACGGGTCGCCCTTCTTGCTCATCCGCCGCTGCACGCCCGTGATGAGGCCACAGATGCGGATCGTGCTGCCGTCGGGGAGCTCGGTGTTGGTCAGCAGGTCGCCGACGGTCGAGTCGCTGCTGGCCCGCAGGACATGCTCGAGACCCTGCAGCGGGTGGTCCGAGACATACAGGCCGAGCATGTCGCGCTCGAAGGCCAGGAGCTGGGTCTTCTCCCACTCCGGCATCGTCGGCGGCACCTCGATCGTGCCGCCGGTGAACAGCTCGTCACCGCCACCGAAGAGCGAGTCCTGACCGATCGCGGCCTGCCGCTTGAGGTCGATGTAGAGGTCGACGCCCTCCTCCGCGACGGTCGTCAGCGCTCGGCGCCGGTGGCCCAGCGAGTCGAACGCGCCGGCCTTGATGAGGGAGTCCAGGACGCGCTTGTTGCACACGTGCGCCGGGACCTTGTCGAGGAAGTCGTTGAAGTCGGCGTAGGGCCCACCGTCGGTGCGGCCCTCGACGATCCCCGCCACGACGTTCTCGCCGATGTTGCGGATCGCACCGAGGCCGAAGCGGATGTCGGCACCGACCGAGGCGAAGTTGGAGACCGACTCGTTGACGTCCGGCGGCAGCACCTTGATGCCCATCCGGCGGCACTCGTTGAGGTAGATCGCCGACTTGTCCTTGTCACCGCGGGTGCTGGTCAGCAGCGCCGCCATGTACTCGGCCGGGTAGTTGGCCTTGAGATAGGCGGTCCAGTAGGAGATGACGCCGTACGCCGCGGAGTGCGCCTTGTTGAAGGCGTAGTCCGAGAACGGCAGCAGGATGTCCCACAGCGTCGTGATGGCCTTCTGCGAGTAGCCCCGCTCGAGCATCCCGGCCTGGAAGCCGGCGTACTGCTTGTCGAGCTCGGACTTCTTCTTCTTGCCCATTGCGCGGCGCAGGTTGTCGGCCTGCCCGAGGGAGAACCCGGCGAGCACCTGGGCGATCTCCATGACCTGCTCCTGGTAGACGATCAGGCCGTAGGTCTCCCCCAGCACCGTCTCCAACGGCTTCTCGAGCTCGGGGTGGATCGGGTCGATCGGCTCGCGACCGTTCTTGCGCCGGGCGTACTTGTTGTGCGAGTCCGCGCCCATCGGGCCGGGACGGTAGAGCGCGCCGACAGCCGAGATGTCCTCGAACTTGTCGGGCCTCATGCTGCGCAGCAGGGCCCGCATCGGCCCGCCGTCGAGCTGGAACACGCCGAGCGTGTCGCCGCGGGCCAGGAGGTCGTACGTCGCGGCGTCATCGAACGTCAGATCCTCCAGGACCAGCTCGATGTCCCGGTTGCGCTTGATGTTGATCAGCGCGTCGTCGAGCACCGTCAGGTTGCGCAGGCCCAGGAAGTCCATCTTGACCAGCCCGAGCGCCTCGCACATCGGGTAGTCGAACTGGGTAATGATCGCGCCGTCCTGCTCGCGCTTCATGATCGGGACGATGTCGATCAGGGGGTCGCTCGACATGATGACGCCGGCGGCGTGGACGCCCCACTGGCGGATCTGTCCCTCCAGGCCCAGCGCGGTCTGGTAGATCTTGCGGACGTCGGCGTCCTCGTCGTGCAGCTTGCGGAAGTCGCCGC
>JAOPXL010000031.1 GCA_025965175.1 Aeromicrobium sp. | reverse complement strand
CGCGGTCGGTGGCTTGGTCCTCGACGGCGGGGTTCCACCAGCGGTCGAAGTGTATGACGTGGTCGGCCTTGGTCAGGTTGAGACCCACGCCGGCGGCCTTGAGGGACAGGATGAAGACCGGCACCTCGCCGCCCTGGAAGCGGTTGACCATCACCTCGCGGTTGTTGACCGTGGTGCCGCCGTGCAGGAACATGTGACCGATCTTGCGCTCCGCGAGGTGCCGCGCGATGAGCCGGCCCATCTGCGCGTACTGCGTGAAGACCAAGATCGCACCACCCTCGGCGACGATCTCCTCGACCAGCTCGTCGAACACCAAGAACTTGCCCGAGCGCCCCGTCAACCGGCTGGTCGGCTGGCGCAGGAACTGCGCGGGATGGTTGCAGATCTGCTTGAGCTGGGTCAGGAGCTTGACGACCAGGCCGCGGCGCTGGATGCCCTGCGCCTGCTCGATCTGCGCCATCGTGCTGCGGACCACGGCCTCGTACAGGCCGACCTGCTCGCGGGTCAGGTTGATCTGGTGGTCGGTCTCGATCTTGGGCGGCAGCTCCGGCGCGATGCCGGGGTCGGACTTGCGGCGCCGCAGCACGAACGGCCGGATGAGCTGGGACAGCCCCGTGGCCTTCGCGGTGTCGCGGCGGGACTCGATCGCGCGCGACCACGTGCGGCGGAACTGCTCGTACGTCCCGAGGAGTCCCGGCGTCGTCCAGTCGAGGATCGCCCACAGCTCGGAGAGGTTGTTCTCCACCGGCGTGCCGGTCAGGGCGAGCCGGGCGGCGGCCGGGATGTCGCGGATCGCGCGGGCCGTGCGGGCGTGCGGGTTCTTGATGTTCTGCGCCTCGTCGGCCACGACCAGGCCCCAACCGGGCTCGTGCTCGGACAGCTCGATGACGTCGGCGCGCATCGTCGCGTAGGTCGTGACGAGGAAGCCGTCCTTGACGTCCGCGAGGCTGCGCCGCGGACCGTGGTAGCGGTGCACGCTGGCGTGGGGGGCGAAGCGCTTGATCTCCCGCTCCCAGTTGCCGAGCACCGACGCGGGGCAGACCACGAGGGTCGGTGCGGTCGTGTCGTCCGCGCGCTGCAGGTGCAAGGCGATCAGCATGACGGTCTTGCCCAGACCCATGTCGTCGGCGAGGATCCCGCCGAGCCCGAGGTCGACGAGCTGCGTCATCCAGCGCAGGCCCTGCAGCTGGTAGTCACGCAGGTGGCCGTTCAGGTCATCGGGCTGGATCGCGGGTCGGATGTCGCGGTCCTGCACGACGAGCTTGCGGCGCACGTCCTCGAGCCAGCCGACCGTGTCGACCTCGGTGCGTCGGCCGTCGATCTCGAGCTCGCCGGTGACCGCGGCGCGCAGCGCGTCGAGCGCCGAGATGTCGCGGGTGCGCTGCTCCAGCACCTGGTTGAGCCGGCTCTTGTCGACAAACACCCAGCGATCGCGCAGCCGCAGCATCCCGGTCTGCGACTGGGCCAGCTCCTCGAGCTCGGCGGCGGTCAGCACGTCGTTGCCAAGGGCGACCTGCCAGTCGAAGGAGAACAGCTGCCCCTGGGTGAAGGCCGACGGGCGGTCCGAGGTGGGAGACTCCTGCCGCTGCACGACGGCGGTCGTCGACAGCTCGCGGACGAGCTCGGGTGGCCAGCGCACCTCGACCCGGTTGGCCATCAGTGTCGGCGCGAGGCTGCGGTCGCCAAGGCGGGCCAGCTCGTCGGGGCTCACGGTCACGGCGCCGCGGGCGTGCGGGTCGCGGAGCCGCTCGGCGAGCGGCCACCAGGTCTCGAGCCGGCGCAGCATCGCGGCGGTCGGCTCCTTGGCGTCCTGGGCCATTGGGTGCGACGAGCCGTTGAACAGGTCACCCGCGTCGAACGCGCCGAACGACCCGGCGCGCGGGTGGACGCGCAGACGTACGACCGCGGCCTGGGTGGGCGTGGGCTCCTCGAGGAACGAGACGATCAACGACCAGGAGAACGTCGTCTCCTTGCGGCGCTGCGGTGCGGCGTGCGGGGAGACGTACGGCTGACGGCCCTGCGGGGTCGAGGCGGCGGCGGGGGCGTCGACGGCGAGGGCCTTGAGGAAGGCGTTGATCTTGGCCTGACCGGCTCCGGGGTTGGGGCCGATCGCGGAGCCGGCGCTCTGCAGCTGGTTGAGCTCGGTGGAGTCGGGGGAGCCCAGCCCGCCGCGCGCCATGATGCGCAGCGCGAGGATCGCCGGCGTCGCCCAGGCCCGGACGCTCGCGTGGGCCGTCATGGTCCGGATGCCCTGGCTGAGGGGACCGATCGCCTCGTTGGCGGTCGCAGTCTGGTCTCCGTCGGGGGTGTGGAACACGAAGCGCGACTCGGCCGGATCGTCCGCCGCGACGAAGTCCACAGGGAACCGCAGCAGCAGGCGCAGTTCCGTGGACGAAGGCATCCCTCCATTGTCGCGCACGCCCCCAAGGAGCGGTGTTCGAGGTGGGGTGGGAAATGTCACCGTGTCGCGGAACAGGGCCGAGCGAGGCAGGGTGGACGGGTGAGTACTCCCGACGATGCCGAGCTCGAGCGCCGCATCCTGGCGATGCTGGAGACCCGGGCGCGGACGTCCACGATCTGCCCGTCCGACGTCGCGCGTGACGTCGACCCCGAGCACTGGCGACCCCTGATGGAGCCGGTACGTCGTGCGGCCGGGCGGCTCGTCGACCGCGGCATGGTTGAGATCACCCAGCAGGGCTCGGTCGTGGACCTGGCCACGGTGAAGGGCCCGATCCGGATCCGCGCCGCGGGATAGGGGACTGTCCGACCCCGGTGCTTGAGTTCGGGGCATGGACATCGACGAGCCCGGCTGGCCCCTGATCGACGACTTCTTCATCGATCTCGCGCAAGGGCGCAAGGCCGAGACATGTCGGCGATACGCCCGGGTGAGACTGCGGCTCTACGACTTCGTGGACGTCGACGACATGGAGCAATGGCTGACGCCCGACGACGCCACCTTGCTCGCGGCCGAGCGTGAGTTCGTGCGTGACGGGGCGCTGTGGACCCTGTTCGGAGTCGACGGCCTGCTGCGGTGCCTGCCGGGGTTCGTGGCCGAGTCTGCGCTGCCGTCGAGCGCGGCGGAGGCCCGCATGCAGCTCAGCGTCGTCAACCGGCTGCTGCTGCACCTGCGTCGCATGCGACACGTCGACCGATCGATGGGCGAGGCCTACCGCGAGGCCATGAAGGCGATCGGTCGCGGACGGATCGATCTCGAGCGGCGGCTCGACGGCAGCCCACCGGTGCCGTGGACCGAGATCGCCGCACGCTTCCGGCAACCCCCGGGACCGCAATGGTGATATAGTAGTTGAAGCATCAACTATTAAGGACGCGAAACATGGCGATGTACTCGATCAACGACCTCGACAACCGGCTGCAGCCCAGCCCGCTGATGCCGGTTCTGTTCGTGGGTCACGGCAACCCCATGCACGCGATCGCCGACAACTCCTACACCCAGAAATGGCACCAGGTCGGCGAGCAGCTCCCCCAGGCACAGGCCATCGTCGTGGTCAGTGCCCATTGGCTCACGCCGGGGCAGACCCACATCACCGACGCGCCCAAGAACCCCATCATCTACGACTTCGGCGGCTTCCCCGACGAGCTCTACCGCGTGCAGTACGAGTCGTCCGGCGACCCCGACATCGCCCGTCTGCTGGCCAAGCAGCTCGTGGAGTACGAGGCCGAGCTCGACAAGCAGTGGGGCCTCGACCACGGCACGTGGAGCGTCCTCAAGCACCTCGCCCCAGAGCCGGAGGTCCCGATCCTGCAGGTCAGCATCGACTACTCGATGCCGCTGCCCCAGCTCTACGAGCTCTACAGCCGCCTGCGTGCGATGCGTCGCCGCGGCGTGATCTTCATCGGCAGCGGCAACATCGTCCACGCCCTCGGCCGGGCCAAGTGGGACGGCGGCGGGGCGTGGGACTGGGCGCTGCAGTTCGACGCCGACACCGCGGTGGCGCTGCGTGACCGGGAGATCGGCAAGCTCCTCAACCCCTACGGCACGTGGTCCGAGGCGCGCATCGCGGTGCCCACCGACGACCACTACCGGCCCATGGTCGCGGCGCTGAGCCTGCTCGAGGACGGCGAGGACATCTCGTTCTTCAACAGCTCGATCGACATGGGCTCGATCAGCATGCGGTCGTTCATCTCGGCCTGAGGCCCGCATGGCCCGATCGGGCCATCTCCGGCCATTCGAGGCATCGTGTCCCGGTTCGTGGTCCACGATGGCTGGACCAACTCGGGAGGGAACCCCATGATCCGCACGCTCACCCTGCTGGCCGCCAGCGCCACGCTCAGCCTCGGCCTCGTCTCGGTCGCCACGGCCGCCGAGGCCGCGCCGGCCAAGACGTACAGCAACTGCACGAAGCTCAACAAGGACTACAAGCACGGGGTCGGCCGGTCAGGCGCGAAGGACAAGACGTCCGGGACGCCGGTCAAGACCTTCACCCGCAACACGAAGGTCTACCAGCTCAACAAGAAGAGCGACCGCGACAAGGACGGCATCGCCTGCGAAAAGAAGTGATAAGGCGCCACCCGCTCCCAACGGTCATCGCGGGCCTGTTGCTGCTCGTCGTGACGGCCGGCTGCACATTCTCGACCCCGACCGGCACCGTGCCGCCGAGCGGGGATCCGATGCCGGTCGTCGCCAGCGCATCAACGGCGACCACCCCGGCCGCTCCGCAGGTCGGGGTGGCCCGCGCCGTGCTGGACGCCCTGACGGTGAAGGGACGAGCGCCGCAGACAGGCTACGCACGGCAGGCGTTCGGCGTGTCGTGGCGCGACCTCGACCGCAACGGCTGCGACCAGCGCAACGACGTGCTGCGGCGCGACCTGCGGGACATCACGATCAGGCCAGGGACGTACGGCTGCCTGGTGCTCAGCGGCACGCTCCTGTCGCCCTACTCCGGCGAGACGGTGCCGTTCGTGCGCGGCCTCTCCACGTCGCGGGAGGTGCAGATCGATCACGTCGTCGCCCTCGGTGACGCGTGGCAGAAGGGCGCCCAGCAGTGGAGCCCGGAGAAGCGCGAACGCTTCGCCAACGACTTCCTGGAGCTGCGCGCGACCGACATGCACACCAACGCCTCGAAGGGTTCGCGTGACGCCGCGACGTGGCTCCCGCCGCGCAAGGGCTTCCGGTGCGGGTACGTCGCCCGCCAGATCGCGGTCAAGAAGGCGTATGGGCTGTGGGTCACCCCGGCCGAGCGGGACGCCATGGCCCGGGTCCTCGCGAAGTGCCCCGGTCAGGGCCTGCCCAGGAGCTATCCGATCGAGCTCGGCGCCTGAACGGATGGCTCAGGCGATCTTGAGCTCCTCCATCCGGTTCCAGCCGTCCTGACCGATCGACTCGCTGACGATCCGCGGTGTCTCGACCAGGGCCTGCGGCATCGTGCTCATCGCCTCCTGGAAGTGCTCGCTCGTGACGTGGGCCTCGGCGGCGCCGTCCTCGAACGCCTCGACGAGGACGAACTCGTGCGGGTCGTCGACGCTGCGTGACCAGTCGAACCACTTGTTGCCGGGCTCGGCGCGGGTCGCCTCCGTGAACGGGCTGACCAGCTCCAGCCATCGATCGGTCCACTCGGGTTTGGTGCGGAACTTGACCACGATGAAGATCATGCGGCAACGGTAGCCAATCGCCCGAGGACGGGTACGTCACGGGGCGCTTCACGTGCGAAGGTGGCTGGATGAACCAGCACGCCTTCAGCGCCGCCGAGCGGGACGCCGTCTACCGGGTCATCTCGGAGCGCCGGGACATGCGGCACTTCTCCGGCGGCTCGGTCCCCGACGAGCAGCTCGCCCGGGTCCTGGCCGCGGCGCACGCCGCCCCCAGCGTCGGGTTGATGCAGCCGTGGCGGTTCATCCGGATCACCGACCCGTCGCTGCGCCAGGCGATCCACGGCCAGGTGGAGGTCGAGCGCGTGCGGACGGCGGACGCGCTGGGGGAGCGATCGGACGAGTTCATGCGGCTCAAGGTCGAGGGCATCCTGACCTGCGCGGAGCTGCTGGTCGTGGCGCTGACCGACGACCGGGAACGGCACGTGTTCGGCCGGCGCACGATGCCGCAGATGGACCTGGCCTCGGCGGCGTGCGCGATCCAGAACCTGTGGCTGGCCGCCCGGGCCGAGGGGCTCGGGACCGGATGGGTGTCGCTGTTCGACCCCGTCGAGCTGGCTGAGCTGGTGGGTATCCCCGCGGGCGGCGAGCCGATCGCGGTGCTGTGTCTGGGACCGGTGCCGGAGTTCTACGAGCGGCCGATGCTTGAGCAGGAGGGGTGGGCCGCGGCCCGCCCCCTCCGCGAGCTGCTGTCGGAGAACTCCTGGGGCTGACCCGGCCCGGCCGCCCGCGCGCCGATCAGGCTTCGGGCGCGGTGGCGTCCTGCTCGGCGATCTGCCTGCGGACGTCGTCCATGTCGAGGTCCTTGACCGCCGTGATGATCTGCTCGAGGCCCGCGGCAGGGAGCGCGCCGGGCTGGGAGAAGACCAGGATGCCGTCGCGGAACGCCATCAGGGTCGGGATCGAGGTGATCTGGGCGCCGGCGGCGAGCTCCTGCTGGGCCTCGGTATCGATCTTGCCGAACGTGACGTCGGGGTGCTTCTCGCTCGCGGCCTCGAAGACCGGTCCGAACTGCTTGCACGGCCCGCACCACTCAGCCCACCAGTCGACCAGGGTGATGCCCTCAGCGCTGATCGTCTCGTCGATGTTCTCGGTCGTCAGGGTGACGGTGCTCATGGCTACCTCTCATCGGAAAAGCTGAACACCTCCTTCAACCGCGGTCGTACGCCCGACATTCCCGGTCCGCCGCCGCTGCGGAATGGAAAAACGAAACTTCCGGCCGGATCGTCGTCATACCGACCGTACGGCGGTCTCTGGATGGTCAGAGGATCCCTGCGGCCGCCGTTCGGCGGGACGCGGGCAACTGGGGGAGGAGGCGGGCAGTGAAGTACGACCGACCGGTCTGGCAGATCATGCACGCCTGTGCCGACGCGATGCCCGGGGTCTTCCGCTACGAAGACGTCCGCGGCTGGTTCTCGGCGCACTACCCCGAGGTCAACGACGCCACGATCCGCGCGCACCTCATCGGGCTGACCGAGGGTGGTCGGGCCAAGCATGTCCAGTTCGCCAAGCGCTCTCCGGTGTTCCGTCGGGTCGCCCGGGGGGAGTACGCACCGATCCCGGTCACGGAGCGAGGCGAGGACCCTGACCTGCGGGCGCCGTCGGCGAGCAGGGTCAAGATGTCCGGCAACGGGGCCCATCGGGGGAGCGCCGGACCGAGCGGGGCCGTCACGGCGGGCTCCGCCGGGCGGACCGCGGCACCCGACCACGAGGACCCCGGGCCCGAGCCCGTCATCGCGGACCTCATTCTGCTCGGCAGCGTCGGCGAGCGGGTCAACGTGCCGGCCCCCGCGAAGGAGGTCTACCGGGAGGTGTCGTTCCAGCTCAGCCGGCTCGACGCCGAGCTGAGCGGCACGGAGTGGTTCGTCCTGTCGGCCGAGCACGGACTCGTCGCGCCCAATGAGTGGATCTCGCCCGACTCGCGGACCCTGGCCGACATGGAGCCCTGCTATCGCGTCGTCTGGGCCTCGTGGGTCGTGGCGCGGCTGCAGTCCATGGTCGGCCCGCTCGAGGGGATGACGGTCCGCGTCGACGCCCCGGACGCGTTCGTGGGGCCGCTGTTCTCCGACCTGCAGGACGCCGGCGCGATCCTGATGTCGGGCCGCGCCGGTGAGGTGACGGTCCCGGTCCCGCAGCCGTACGTCGACCTGCACGCCGAGGAGCGGGGACAGGCTGGGGCCCGTGAGATGGAGGCCCGTGAGGTGGAGCGGCTCACCGTGTTCGAGATCCCGAAGGGCGCCGAGGGCGATCTCGTCGGACTCGTCGGTCCCGCGGCGGTCTCCCCGGCGGCACTGCACCTGTCCGACGGCCGGCTCGCCGTGCCGGCGTCCAAGACCGCGATGCTGCCGGAGGCACCGGGCCTGTACGGCTGGTTCGTCGACGCCGTCGGGGCCCGTGAGCTCAACCGCTGCCTGCAGCTCCCCGTCCGGCCCGGCCTGGTGTTCGTCGGCCAGGTCGGCGGCTCGAGCTGGCACTCGCTGTGCGACCCGGTCCTCAACCTCCGCGACCACGTCGAGCGGGTCCACCTCCACGGAGGTGCGAGGGCCTCCACGTTCCGGATGACCCTCGCGACAGTCCTGCGCGTCCACCTGCAGATGACCTCGCTGGAGGACCCCCGACTGACCGAGTGGATGCTCCAGCACCTCTCCGTCACGTGGTGGGCCGGCGCGGATCCTTGCGAGCTGAGAGAGCTCGCGCAGCGCGTCGTCGGGGAGCTCGACCCGCCCCTCAACGTCGATCACCTCCCCGTGACGGCATACCGCGCCCGGCTCAACCAGATGCGCAGCGCCCTGGTCTGAGTCGCACGCCTACGGTGCCGTGGTCGTCGGCGTGGGAGTCGTCGTCGGCGTCGGGGTCGTGGGCTCGGCGGTGGTGGGCGCGGGGGTCGTGGGCGCGGTCGTCGTCGGCTCAGGGGTGGTCGGAGCCGGCGTCGTGGGGTCCTTGGTCGCGCCGCCGTCCTGGCCGGGCTCGTCGGTCTGGTTGCCCGTGCCGCCGGAGCCGTCGGCGGGGTCCTTGCCCGTCGCGACGCTGAGGGCCACGGAGCCGCCCTCGTCGACGGTGTCACCTGCCTCCGGGTCCTGGTCGACGACCTCGCCGGACTTCGCCCCGGCCTCGTCGACCTGGGTGATGTCTGCGGTCAGCCCCTTGGACTCGAGCAGCCGCACCGCCTGCGTGCGGGACTTGCCGACGAGATCGGGCACGACCACCTGGTCCGCGCCGCTCATCAGCAGCCACGCCGCCACGACGGCGATGACCGCGACGACGGCCGCGCCCAGCAGGATGATCCGCCGGTGGGACCGGTCGTCTTCCTGCGCCTCGATCGGTCCCGTCCCGGTGCCATCGGCAGCGGCGCCCGCGTCCACCGCGTCGAGCTGCGACGTCCCGTGCTCGGCCGTCGCAACCGCTGCGGCCGCGCCGACCGGCACCGCGCGCTCGACGATCCCCGGCCGGGACCCGTCGGGGTGCGCTGCCGCGGTGAGGACGGTGTCAGGCCCGCCTAGGTCCGGAGAACCGCCCGACGGATTCGGGACCGCTGTCGCCAGCGCCGAGGCGGCCTCCGCCACGGCCGCTGCCGACGGGGGTCGATCGGCCGGAGCCTTCGCCACGAGCGCCTCGACCAGGGCCGAGGCGGCGGCCGGGATGGTGTCGGGCAGGGGTGGCAGGGGGTCCCGGATGTGTGCGAGGGCGGTCGCGATGTCGGTGTCGCGGTGGAACGGCAGGGTCGCGGTCAGGCAGACGTACGTCACGATGCCGAGTCCGTAGAGGTCGGACGCGGCGGTCACGGTCCGGCCCGAGGCCTGCTCGGGGCTCAGGTAGTCGGCCGTGCCGACGAGCGACCCGGTCTGCGTCAGGGGCTCGCCGCCCGTGGTGTGGGCGATGCCGAAGTCCATCAGCATGGCCCGCCCGTCGGGGGTCAGCACGATATTGCTCGGCTTGAGGTCGCGGTGCACGATGCCCGCCTCGTGGGCGACCTGGAGCGCGCTCGCCACGTCCCGGACGATCGCCATCGTCTCACCGGTCGAGAGGGCCCCGCGGGAGGCGATCAGCTGCGAGAGCGGCTCGCCGTCGACCAGCGGCATCACGAGGTAGGGCACGGGGTGGCCGTCCTGCTCGTCCTCGCCGTAGTCGAACACGTCGACGATGTTGGGGTGGTGCAGCGAGCCGGCCAGCCGCGCCTCGGAGCGCAGCCGGGCGCGGAGCGTGTCGTCATCGGCCAGGTGCGGGCGGATGACCTTGACCGCGACCTCACGCTGCAGGACCTCGTCGTGGGCGCGCCACACGTCGCCCATGCCACCTCCGCCGAGCACGGAGATCAGCCGGTAGCGGCCGCCGAGGGTCGTGGACATCTGGCCAGCGTAGTTGCGGACCGCGAATTCTTCAGGTCGTCGCCGGACTACGCGCCGGAGCGCTTGCGGGCGGCGAACTCCGCGGCCTCGGCCAGGCGGAACTCGGCGATCGCGCGGATCAGATCGACCGGGAGGGGCTCGTCCAACGGGAAACGGATCGCCGACTTCGACGTCCGGTAGGGCTCCAGCTCGGCGTCGAAGCGCGCGAACGTCCGAGCGGTCGGGAAGAAGTTGAGCGACGTGTCGTCGTCGTGGCCGGAGAACTGGACGACGTCGACGCCGTGCTGGCGGTAGGACGGGATGCCGTGGCTGATCGTCTCCTCGGCGTCGGGGAGCGCGTCGCCGATGGCCCGGCGCATCTCGACGAGTCGCGGCTCGACGTCGTACGTGGCTGCCTCGATGAACTCGTCCACCGTGGTGAAGGTCCGCTTCTCGCGGTCTGCGTGCTCGGTCATGGGCCCAGTATGCGGCCGGGACGCGCCGCCACGGTCGGCAGTCCGAGCCGGTCGGGCGTATGCGCGCGCGGGGCCGCTCGGGCAGATAGCCTGTGACCTCATTCGAGGCCCGGGGGCCCTGCGCACGGCATGGATCGACGTACGCTCTTGATCGGTTCGGCGGGGCTGCGAGCCAGCTCCAGCTCCAGCTCGACTCGGACGAGGAGTACCCGTCGCTGACGCTCAGCACCTCCTCGGGCGACGGCGGCCGCGACGGGGCCATCGACGCCCAGCGGCCGCCGTCGTTCGAGCCGGTCTGGTCGACCACCGCGAAGGCCCGGATCCGGCGCGCCGTCCAGGACCGTCAGACCTCTCGACTAGGCTGAGGACCTTCCCCAGACCGCGCCGAGGAGGCCATTTTTCGATGTCGAGCGACTCGTCCTTCGTGCACCTGCACGTGCACACGGAGTACTCGATGCTTGATGGTGCCGCCCTGCTGGACGGACTGTTCGAGCGGACGTCGGAGCTTCAGATGCCGGCCATCGCGATGACCGACCACGGCAACCTGCACGGCGCCTACGACTTCTACCGCAAGGCCAAGGCGCACGGGGTCAAGCCGATCATCGGCATGGAGGCCTACCTCACGCCCAACATCCCCCGCACGGAGAAGAAGGCCGTGCTGTGGAACAAGGGCGCGCGGGACGCCGATGTCGCGGGCCGCGGTGCGTACACGCACATGACGTTGCTGTCGGAGACGACCGAAGGCATGCACAACCTGTTCCGGATCGGCTCCTACGCGAGCCTCGAGGGGCAGTACCGCAAGCCACGCGCCGACCGTGACCTCCTGCAGCGCTACGGCAAGGGCCTGATCGCGACGACGGGCTGCCCGTCCGGCGAGATCCAGACCTGGCTGCGCATCGGCAACTACGAGAAGGCACGCGCGTCGGCCGCCGAGTTCCAGGACATCTTCGGCAAGGAGAACTTCTTCCTCGAATTGATGGACCACGGCCTCGAGATCGAGCGCACGGTCCGCGACGGGCTGCTCAGGCTCAAGGCCGATCTGCAGCTCCCGGCGATCGCGACCAACGACTCGCACTACACGAGCCCCGAGGACGCCGAGGCGCACTCGGCGCTGCTGTGCGTCCAGTCCGGCAGCACGCTGACCGACCCCAATCGCTTCAAGTTCGACTCCAACGACTTCTACATCAAGTCCGCCGCCGAGATGCGGGACCTGTGGGAGGACCGGTTCGACCTCAAGGAGGCTTGCGACAACACGCTCCTGATCGCCGAGCGCTGCAACGTCGAGTTCACCGAGTCCAACGGTGGCTACATGGCGCGGTTCGACGTCCCCGAGGGTGAGACCGAGGACTCCTGGTTCACCAAGGAGGTCTGGCGGGGGATCGAGTCGCGCTACCCGGCCGGCATCACCGATGAGGTGCGGGCCCGGACCGAGATGGAGCTCGACGTCGTCCGCAGCAAGGGCTACTGCGGCTACTACCTCGTGGTCGCCGACTTCATCAACTGGGCCAAGGACAACGGCATCCGCGTCGGGCCCGGCCGTGGCTCGGGTGCCGGCTCGATTGCGGCGTACGCGCTGCGGATCGCCGACCTGTGCCCCCTGACGCACGGCCTGATCTTCGAGCGGTTCCTCAACCCCGAGCGCCCCTCGATGCCCGACTTCGACATCGACTTCGACGAGCGTCGCCGCAGCGAGGTCATCCGCTACGTCAGCAACAAGTACGGCGAGGAGCGCGTCGCGATGATCGCGACGTTCGGCCGGCTCAAGTCCAAGGCCGCGATCAAGGACGCCGCCCGCGTCATGGACTACCCGTTCTCCCACGGCGAGCGGATCACCAAGGCGCTGCCCGCCGACATCATGGGCAAGGGCGTCACGCTCAAGGGCCTGTTCGACAAGGACGACAAGCGCTACGGCGACGGCGGCG
>JAOPXL010000019.1 GCA_025965175.1 Aeromicrobium sp. | reverse complement strand
TCGACACCCTGGAAGCTTTCAAGGCCGCGGCCGGTGAGGAGCTCGGCACGAGTGACTGGCTCACCGTGACGCAGGAGCAGATCAACACCTTCGCCGACGCGACCGGCGACCACCAGTGGATCCACGTCGACCCCGAGCGCGCCAAGGACGGCCCGTTCGGCGGGACGATCGCCCACGGCTACCTGACGCTGTCCCTGCTGCCGGTGCTCGGCGAGCAGATCTACCAGATCCACGGCCTGGCGTTCGGGATGAACTACGGGGCCAACAAGGTCCGCTTCCCGTCCCCCGTCCCCGTCGAGTCCCGGCTCCGGGCGACCGCGACGCTGCTCGAGACCAAGGACATCGCGATCGGCACGCAGGTCGTCATCCAGTTCGTGGTCGAGCGCGAAGGCGCCGACAAGCCGGTCTGCATCGCCGAGGTCGTCTACGTCATGGCTGGTGCGTGACATGGACTTCGGACACGATGCCAAGACCCTGGACCTCATCGCAAAGGTCGAGGCGTTCATGGACGCCGAGGTCTACCCGGCCGAGGCGACCCTGAAGCAGCAGATCGAGGACAGCGTCGCGCAGGACCGCTGGACGTTCCCGCCGATCGTCATGGAGCTGCGCGCGAAGGCCAAGGCCCAGGGCCTTTGGAACTTCTTCGACCCCAGCGAGCACGGGGCCGGGTTGACCAACCTGCAGTACGCACCGATCGCCGAGATCACCGGGCGCAGCATCCAGATGGCCCCGGCCGTCTTCAACTGCGCCGCGCCCGACACCGGCAACATGGAGGTGCTGAGCATGTTCGGCACCGACGAGCAGAAGAAGACGTGGCTCGGGCCGCTGCTCGCCGGCGACATCCGCTCGGCGTTCGCGATGACCGAGCCGCAGGTCGCGTCCTCGGACGCCACCAACGTCGAGCTGAGCATCGTGCGCGACGGCGACGACTACGTCATCAACGGCCGCAAGTGGTGGATCACGGGTGCGATGAACCCGGACTGCAAGATCTTCATCGTCATGGGCAAGACCGACCCGGAGGCCGACCGCCACCGCCAGCAGTCGATGATCCTGGTCGAGCGGGACACCCCCGGCCTCGAGATCCTCCGCGGAATGCGCGTCTTCGGCTATCACGACCGGGACCACGGCGGACACGCCGAGATGCGGTTC
Source organism: Aeromicrobium sp. (assembly GCA_025965175.1). Lineage (GTDB taxonomy): Bacteria > Actinomycetota > Actinomycetes > Propionibacteriales > Nocardioidaceae > Aeromicrobium. The sequence goes on along the minus strand of JAOPXL010000019.1, from coordinate 13,456 downwards.
ACCGACGTCCGGGTGCCGGCGTCCAACCTCATCGCCGGTGAGGGCGAGGGCTTCGCGATCGCCCAGGCCCGACTCGGACCGGGCCGCATCCACCACTGCATGCGGTCGCTGGGCATCGCCGAGCGCGCCGTCGAGATGATGAGCCAGCGGGCGCTGGAGCGGGTCGCGTTCGGCAAGCCGATCGCCGACCAGGGCGTCGTCCGCGACTGGATCGCCGAGTCGCGGGTCAAGATCGAGCAGCTGCGCCTGCTGACGCTGAAGGCCGCGTGGCTCATGGATACTGCCGGCAACCGGGCAGCACACACCGAGATCCAGGCCATCAAGATCGCGACCCCCGCGGCCGTCGAGTGGATCCTCGACAAGGCGATCCAGGTGCACGGTGCGGGTGGCCTGTCCCAGGACTTCCCGCTCGCGGAGTGGTTCGCCGGCATGCGGACGCTGCGCTTCGCCGACGGCCCGGACGAGGTGCACAAGAACGCGCTCGCCCGCACCGAGCTCAAGAAGCACCGGTGACGATCGAGCTCTCGACCGCCACCGCGGTCGTGACGGGAGCGGCGAGCGGCATCGGCGAGGCCATCGCCCGCGGCCTCCTCGCGCGCGGCGCGACGGTCGTGCTGGGTGACCTCGACGCCCCTCGGCTCGAGGTCACCGCGGGACGGCTCGCAGACGACCACCCGGGCCGGATCGCGCTGGTGGCCGGCAACGCCGCCGATCCCGAGCACGTCGAGGCCCTGCTCGCGGCCGCGCCGGCACCGGTCGACCTGTTCGTCGCCAACGCCGGCGTGTTCCGCGGGTTCGGGCTCGACGCCGCCGAGGACGAGTGGGCGCTGGGCTGGGACGTCAACGTCATGGGGCAGGTCCGCGCGGCGCGGGCCCTCGTCCCGACCTGGCTCGAGAACGACGGCGGCTGCTTCGTCACCACGGCGTCGGCCGCCGGGCTGCTGACCCAGCTGGGCTCACCGACGTACTCCGTGACCAAGCACGCCGCGGTGGGCTTCGCCGAGTGGCTCGCCGCGACGTACGGCGACCGCGGGGTCCAGGTGTGCTGCCTGTGCCCCATGGGCGTGCGGACCGACATGCTGGCGGAGGGCGAGTCCAGTCAGGACGCCGAGGCGCGACTCGCGTTGACCTCGGTCGTCAGCGCAGGGTCGACCCTGACCCCGGACGATGTCGCGGATGCGCTGCTGGTCGCGATCGCGGAGGGCCGTTTCTTCGCACTGCCGCACCCCGAGGTCGGCACGATGTACGCCCGCAAGGCCGACGACACGGATCACTGGATCAGCGGGATGCAGCGGTTCCGGACATCGCTGGAGGGCTGAGTCCCGAACGGCCCGGAGACTTCGCGTGCCATCGCGACAGTCGGTAGCCTCTGGCTGTGAATCTCTCGCTCGGGGGCGGGAAGCGTACGTTGGTGGTCGCTTCCACGATGCTCGCACTGACCGCCCTGTCCGCCTGCTCCGGCGACTCCGAGCCGAAGGACGAGTCGAGTTCGACCCCGTCGGCCTCGGCGACGCCTGACGCCTCGGCCGAGGTCAAGGCCCTCGTGAGCCAGTACTGGGACACCGTGACCCAGGCGGAGAACAGCGCCGACACCGATCGCGCACAGTTCAAGGGCGTCGCTCGGGGCGCGTTTTTGGAGAACGAGTTCCGCAAGCTCGACAACTACGCCGACCAGGGCATCAACCGGGTGGGTGGCCCCCGGATCACGGCGGTCGAGGTGGCCGTCGACGGCAACACCGCGGTCGTCTCCCACTGCATCGACGAGGACCAGTGGACGGCGAAGAAGAACGGTGAGGCGCTCAGGCCGATCCTCACGGGCAACCGTCCGTTCGGCCTGACGGCGACCCTGACGGGCGACGCCTGGATCGTCACCGACACGGGTCTGACGAAGGCCCAGGAGAAGGCGAAGGACTGCTCATGACGATGTCGAAACGGCGCGCCGCCGCCCTCTCGACCGCGATCCTCTCGGCCGTCGGCGCCGGACGACGGCCGCCGCCGGTTGCCGCGTAGGCTGACAGGCGTTCCGCCGAGGGAGGAAATCCGTGAAGAACATGCAGCGATTCGCCGTGCTGGGGGTGGCCGAGGCCGTCGTCCTGGTCACGTGCGTCCTCGACCTCTACACGTCTGCCGACCTGTCGTCGGCCGCCGTCCTGCTGCGCGTACTGGTGGCCGTGGCTGCTGTCGTGGTTGCCGGCGTCACGTATCACCGCTGGTCGCAGGGGGCGACACGCCACACGACCGCCTCGATGGTGCTGGGCCTGCTCGGTGGCGCCTCGCTCGTGTCCTCGGTCGCGACCGCGTCGGGTGACCGGGTCTTCGGCAGTGATCCCTTGGCGCTGGTCGGCACCGTCGCGCTCGTCGCGGCAGTAGCGATCACCCAGGTCGGACTGGCCCAGTCCCATGACACCCAGACCACGAAGGATGGCCGATGATCGAGCTCCTCACTCCCAAGCAGCTTGACGAGATGCGTCCCGCCGGGGCGTTCGTCGCCTCGGTGCTGACGGCCCTGTCGGAGAAGGCAGACGTCGGCGTCGACCTCCTGGAGCTGGACGCCCTGGCCCACGACATGATCCGTGAGCGGGGCGCCGAGTCCTGCTACATCGACTACCACCCGTCGTTCGGCGCGATGCCGTTCGGCAAGGTGCTGTGCACCTCGGTCAACGATGCCGTCCTGCACGGCCTGCCGCACAAGTACAAGCTGCGTGACGGCGACCTGGTGAGCCTCGACTTCGCGGTGTCGGTCGACGGCTGGGTCTGTGACTCCGCGGTCACCGTTGCCGTCGGCACCCCGCGCGAGGAGGACCTGCGGCTGGTCGACCACGCGCAGGAGGCCCTCGACGCCGCCATCGCGGTCGCTCGGCCGGGTCACCGCGTCGGCGACATCTCCGCGGCGATCGGTGCCGTCGGCCGGTCCCACGGGTTGAAGATCAACACCCAGTTCGGCGGGCACGGGGTCGGCCGGACGATGCACGGCGACCCGCACATCCCCAACGACGGCAAGGCCGGTCGCGGCCTGCCGCTCAAGCCGGGCCTGGTCATCGCGATCGAGCCATGGTTCCTCCACACCACCGACGAGATCCGCATGGACGACGACGGGTGGACGATCCGCAGCGCCGACGGCTCCCGGGGCGCGCACGTCGAGCACACGATCGCGATCACCGAGGGTGACCCGATCGTGATGACGGCCCGCAGCTGACGGGTTCCTGCTCGGGGGGTGGCGCTCGTACGTGACCTGGTCATCTCCACGCCGCCACCGGGCCAGTTCATGGATGCCTGGGACGGCGCCTTCTGTCTTCCGTAGAGTTCGCCCCATGTCCCTGCGCGCCCCGGCCCTGCTTGTCGCCCTCCTGGTGGGGCTGGTCGCACCGGCGATGCCTGCCGCGGCTGCGGATCCGAGCCCGGCAGGTGCGACCACGGTGGCGGTCGAGGGGACCGTGATTCGGACAGAGATCGATCACTTCGGCGACGTCCCCAGCAGTACCTCGATCTATGCGGTCCGCACCGACGAGGGCCTCGACGTGCCGGTCTCGTCCGCGAAGGAGCTGGTTGCCGACGGCATGTTCACCGGCGAGCTCGTGATCCGTGGGGCGGTGGCACGGGAGCTGGAGTCCCAGGACCTCCTGCCGGCGGCCGGCCGCACGGTCGATCAGGACTCGAAGGCGGGCTCCGCCGCGCTCGCCGTTGCGGCAGAGGACAGCGTGCCGATGCCGGTGGCAGAGGCGACCGTCCTCCCGGCCGATGAGACCAGCGCGAGCGCGACGCCTTCGGCGCACCGGGCGTACGTCGTCAAGATGACCGACCAGGGCTCGGTCGACGGTGACAACGCCTCGATCGGCGCGGCGGTCGACACCATGCTGAGCTACTGGGTCACCGAGTCCGACGCAGCCATCTCGTCGTTCGGCCGGGTCGGGCCGATCCTGGGGTACGACTCGGCGGCCGACGTGCCGCCGAGCCAGGGGTGTGGGCTGCAGGACCCGTACATGATCTGGAACGACGCGGTGGGGCTCTTCCCGGGCGTCAACTTCGACGACCCCGGGAACCACCTCATCGTGCTGGTCGGTGAGGAGTGTGGATACGCGGGCTCGGTCGGCGTTGCGTCGGTCGGCTCGTCCCTCGCGGATGGCGGTCCGAGCATCCTGACGTACGACCCGCAGACCTTCCAGTCGACCGGTGTGCACGAGCTGGGTCACAACTTCGGTCTCGGCCACGCCAACCGCGACTCCTGCGGCGGGAGCAGGTGCGAGTACTTCGACCTGTACAGCCCGATGGGTCTCTCGATCGGCGGGGGCAGCTTCTCCCCGCCCGCCCTCGGCACGCTCTACCGGACCCAGCTCGGGCTCGCCACCCCCGAAGAGGTCACCACGGTGGCCCTCGGTGACGGGCAGACGAACCTCGACCAGACGTTCTCCTTGACCCCGCGTGCCTCGGCGGCCGGCCGGCGGGGACTGCTGGTCACCGATCCGGCGACCGGCACCACGTACTCGGTCGACTGGCGGTCGCACACGGCACGTGACGCGTCCACGTTCTACGGCAGCAGCTACAACCTCGGGAGCGGCGTGCCGGAGTATCCGTCCGGCATCGTCGTCGAGCGCACCGATGGCACGGAGATGTACTTGACGACGCACACCACCACCGCGGGAGCGGTGGGTGCGTTCGCCCCCAAGGAGGTCTTCTCGCCGAGCGCACGACTCACCATCACAGTGGGCGAGCCGGGGACGGTCAGGGTGGTCATCACCGCCCTGCCGGTCGTCGGCTCCGCCCGGCCGACGATCTCGGGGACGAAGGCCGTCGGGCGGACGGTCTCCGCCGTCGCCGGCACGTGGACCCGCGGCACGACGTTCGCGTACGACTGGCGGCTCGACAACGTGTCGACGGGGCAGAGGGGTTCGACGTACGCCATCCCCGCGAGCGCCGTGGGCAAGAAGCTGACTGTCAAGGTCACCGGCACCAAGGCCGGCTACGCCGCGGTGACGACGGAGTCCGCAGCGTCGACGGTCGCCAAGGGCACCCTCGCGACGAGGACCCCGACGATCAGCGGGACGGCGAAGGTCGGCAAGACGCTCACCGCGACCGCCGGCACGTGGACGTCCGGCACCGCCCTGACGTATCGCTGGTACGTCGGCTCGAAGGCCATCACGCAGTCGTCGACCTCGCGGACGTACAAGATCGCCGCGGCGTACAAGGGCAAGAAGCTCACGGTGGAGGTGACCGGCGCGAAGGCGGGATACACGACCGTGACCAAGACGTCGAGTGCGAGCAAGGCCATCGCGAAGTAGGTCAGTCGAAGTTCCGTGGCCTCCGGTCGTGCCACGGTGCGGCGGCCTCGACCTGCGCGCACAGGCTGAACAGCAGCCCGTCCCGGCCGGGGTGGGCCGCGAGCATGATGCCGACCGGCAGGCCCTCGTCGGTCCAGTGCAGCGGGAGGCTCGCGGCCGGCTGCCCGCTCATGTTGTAGAGCGCGGTGTAGGGCGTGAAGAGCAGCTCACGGTGGTGGTCCTCGACCGGGTCACCCGACTCGTTGAACCACTCGACGGGTTGCGGGGGCAGGGCGAGGGTCGGCGTCAGGAAGGCGTCGTACGCCTGCAAGTCCGTGACGACCTGCCGCGTCGTCAGCTCGAGGAACTGCATCGCCCGGGTCAGCTCGACGGCAGATGCCCGCCCGCCGCGCTCGCGCCAGTAGCGAGTGTTGGGCCGCAGGACCGCCTCGGCCCCAGGCGGGAGCCGTGCCGCCGCGATGCCGCTCGACCAGATGACGTTGAACTGGGGCTCGAGCTCCTGCGGGAATGGGTTGGGGACGTCCACGACCTCGTGGCCGAGGGACTCCAGCAGCCGGGAGGCCTGCTCCCACGCGGCGAGGGCGTCGGGACCGGGGGAGATGCCCTCGAGGTGGGTGGCCGACCAGCGCGCGACACGCAGGCGGCGAGGTGGTCGGCCCACCCGTTCGGCATACGCGACCGATGGGTCGGGGAGGGGTCGGAGGTCGCCCGGCATGGGATGTGCCATGAGGTCCAGCAGGGTCGCGGCGTCGCGGACCGTGCGGGCCAGCGGGCCGTCACCGGCCAGACCACTCCAGTCCGAGCCCGCCGGTCCGGCGCTGACCCGGCCACGGCTCGGCTTGAACCCGAAGATCCCGCATGCGCTCGCCGGGATCCGGATCGACCCGCCGCCGTCGCTGCCCTGCGCCCAGGGGACGAGCCCCGCCGCGACCGCCGCGGCCGCACCACCGCTGGACCCGCCGGCGTTGCGCGACAGGTCCCACGGGGTGCGGGCCGGGCCGACCAGGTCGTTGTCGGTGTAGGACGACAACCCGAACTCGGGGGTGTTGGTCTTGCCAAGGCCGATGAGCCCGGCGCGCTCGAGCAGCCCCACGACGTACGCGTCGACGGGCGGCACGAAGTCGCGCATGGCGACCGAGCCCATCGACGTGGGGGTGTCGTGCGTGAAGGTCAGGTCCTTGAACGCCGTCGGTACCCCGGTCAGCGGGGGAGCGCCGCCTTCGGCTAGGGCCGCGTCGGCCACCGCCGCCCGCTCGAGCGCGCGCTCGGCCGTCACCGTCACGAACGCGCCCAGATGGGCGCCGAACCGGTCGACCCGCTCGAGGTGGTGTGTCACGAGCTCGACCGACGACACGTCCCCGGACCGTAGCGCAGCAGCCTGGTCGATCGCATCGAGGTGGTGCAGCTCGGACATGTCATCGACGATAGACGCATGGTGCAGTCGATCGAGCTCGTCCTCGACGGGGCGCTCGACCGCCTCGTCCGCGAGGAGTGGCGGGCGCTGCTCGAGGCAGACCTGCCCAGCCAGGGCCGCCACACGGGGCCGTCCAACGCCCCGCACGTCACGCTCGGCGTCGCGGAGCACCTGACGTCCGGGATCGAGGATGCCCTGGAGCGACTCGACTACGGCGTGGGTGAGCCGTTGCGGCTCGGCGGTCTCCTGGTGTTCGGGGGGCGGACGTCGATCCTGTCGCGGGTCGTGGTGCCGTCCGCTGGCCTGATCCGCGCGCACCGCGACGTGCAGTCGGCGCTCGGGGACCTGGCGGGAGGCCGCCGCACCCTCGAGCCGGGACGGTGGACGCCCCACGTGACGCTGGCCCGCCGACTCGACGCTGACCAGCTCGCTGCGGCACTCGCCCTGCTGGCCGAGCGACCCCGCGAGCTCGCGGGCGGCATCCGAGCGGCCCGACGATGGGACAGCGACGCCCGACGGACGTGGGACCTCGCGGCAGCCTCGTAGAATCGCTTCGTGGCAACTCCCAAGGTCCTGCTCTTCTACGGCTTCGCGCCGCTGGCCGACCCCGACGCGATCCGGCTGTGGCAGCGCACGCTGTGCGAGTCGCTGGGCGTCCGCGGCCGGATCATCGTATCGAAGGACGGCATCAACGCGACCCTCGGCGGTGACGTCGTGCAGCTCAAGAAGTACGTCAAGGACACCCGCGCCTACGCCCCGTTCAAGGACATCGACTTCAAGTGGAGCGAAGGCCGAGCGCTCGCGGACGGGACGACGGCGGACTTCCCACGCCTCAGCGTCAAGGTGCGATCAGAGCTCGTGACGTTCGGCGCCCCCGACGAGCTGCAGGTCGACGAGTCCGGCGTCGTCGGCGGCGGGACCCACCTGACGCCGGCCGAGCTGCACGAGCTGGTCGGGCGCAAGGACGTCGTGTTCTTCGACGGCCGCAACCAGATCGAATCGGCCGTCGGCCGTTTTGCCGGCGCCGTCCGCCCTCCCGTCGAGACGACGCGGGAGTTCATCGCCGCGCTGGACAGCGGGGCGTACGACCACCTCAAGGACCAGCCTGTCGTGACCTACTGCACCGGCGGGATCCGCTGCGAGGTGCTGACCCCGCTGATGAGGCACCGTGGGTTCCAGGAGGTGTACCAGCTCGACGGCGGCATCGCGACTTACGGCGAGGCGTACGGCGACGATGGCCTCTGGGAGGGGTCGCTCTACGTCTTCGACGACCGCATCACGATGGACTTCTCCGATCACGCCGCGCTGGTCGGCGCGTGCGACCGGTGCGGCGAGGCGACCAACCACGTCGCGGACTGCGGCGACGTGTCGTGTGTACGCCAGATGGTCCGTTGTGAGGGCTGCCTGGGCAGCGACGCGATGTGCGGCGGTCACACCGCGAAGGTGTGACCGCCTCGCCCCATCAGGCCTCGTCGAGCGCCGCAGCGACGCGGCGGTGGGCTTCCCAGATCGCCTCGGGAAGGTTCTGGAACTGCTGGAGGTGCTCCTCGCGGTGCGCCATCTCCTGCTTCCAGCGGGGGATGTCGATCGACAGGATCGTCTCGAGGTCCTCAGGGCTCGTGCTCATGCCCTCGAGCTGCAGCTCATCCTCGGTCGGGATGATGCCGACCGGCGTCTGACGACCGGTGACCTCACCGTTCTTGAGCTGCAGGAGCCACAGCAGGGGACGGAGGTTGTCGCGGTAGCCGTGCCACAGGAAGTGGCCGTCCTCGGGATCGCGCTGGAACCAGTTGACGTGCGCGAAGATCGGCTGGTCCTTCGCGGCACCGACGATCTTGAGGTAGTGCGCGGCGTAGTCGCCCTCGCCGTACGCCATGAACGGCCGGTTGGACATCGGGTCGTAGCGCAGCACGCCCTCGGTGCCCTCGGCCGCGGACGTCGCCTCGGCACCCAGCGTCAGGCCGTCGTAGACGCCCTCGGCGAGGTCGTGGATCGCGCGGATCAGCGGCTCGCGGTCGCGGGTGCGACCACCGAAGATGATCGCGTCGATCGGCACACCGGCGGCGGCGTTGTAGTCGTCGGCGATGTTGGGGACGTTGTCGAGCGTCGTCGTGAAGCGGCTGTTGGGGTGCGCCCACGGGTCGCCGGCCTGCTCGGGCGAGCGGTCGTCGATCGGGTTGCCCTTCCAGTCCAGCCAGCCCGTCGAGTCCGCCGGCGGCGACGGCGTGCGGCCCTCCCACCAGACCTCGCGGGTCGTGGGGTTGTAGGCGATGTTGGTGAAGATCGCCTGTGTGCCCTCGGCGATCGACTGGAGCGCCGTTGGGTTGGTCACCTCGTTGGTGTCCTTCGCGACGCCGAAGACGCCGTACTCCGGGTTCATGCCGTAGAGCTTGCCGCTGGTCTCGTCGACCCACAGCCACGCGATGTCGTCACCGTAGAACGACACGTGGTAGCGGTCGCCCAGGGCGTCGGGAGCCAGCATCATCGCGAGGTTGGTCTTGCCCGACGCGCTCGGGAAGCCACCGCAGACGTGGTACGTCTTGCCGGTCTCCTTGTCGTGGATACCGATCAGCATGTACTGCTCGGCGAGGAACTTGCCGGAGGCCCAGCCGTCGTACGCCGCCTGGCGCAGGCCGTGGGCGATCTTGCCCAGCAGGGCGTTGCCGCCGTAGGACGAGCCGTAGTGCAGGATCGTGCGCTGGTCGGCGACCGTCACGAAGTAGCGCTGATCGTCGGGGGTGCCCTGGCCGAGGTTCTCCAGGTCGCCCGTGACGTGGACCGCGCGGACGAACTGGTTGGGGTCCTGGAGGTCCTCGAGGAACTCCACACCGACCCGCGACATGCGGATCATGTGCAGCACGACGGTGCGTGCGTCGGTCAGCTCGACACCCGTCGCGTACGGTGCGAGGGCGTTGCCGGGAGGCGCCATCAGGTACGGGATGACGTACATCGTCTTGCCCTTCGAGGCGCCGCGCATGCGGTCCTGGAGCATCGGCGTCATCTCGGAGGCGGGGCGCCAGTTGTTGTAGACGCCCTTGTCCTTCGGATCGCTCGTCGCGACGATCGTGCGCTCCTCGGAGCGTGCCGTGTCCTTGTGATAGCTGCGGGAGTAGTAGAGACCCTCACCGGCGGGCTCGAGCTCACCGGCCTCCAGTGCCTCCTTGACCAGACGCGCGTCATCGGCCGCGCTGACGACCTCGACCCGGTCAGCGCCGGTCAGGTCGGCCCAGTAGCGCACGTACTCGCGCACCTTCGGGTTGTTCAGTCCAGCCAAGTCCAGTGCTGCTTCGACGTCTGCCATGGCGTGCGGTCCTCTCGGGTTGGAGTTTGCCCCAGCTCGGCGAGGCTAACGGATCTTCTAGCACGCTACCGTAATTGAAGACTTCTTCAAGTCATGTAGTCTGCAAGTGAGATACCCGACATCCCGTTCTGGAGGCCCCGCATGTCCAACGTGCCGCTGAACCAGGCCAAGGCCGAGCTGTTCCGGACGCTGGGGCATCCCGTGCGGATCCGGGTCCTCGAGCTTCTCCAGGACGGTCCGCGCCCCGTGCGGGAGCTGCTCGCCGACATCGAGGTCGAGTCGTCCAATCTCTCCCAGCAGCTCGCCGTGCTGCGCCGGGCCGGGCTCGTGATCTCCTCCCGCGAGGGCTCGGTGGTCCGCTACACGCTGGCGACGCCCGACGTGGCACAGCTGCTGCTCTCGGGCCGCCGCATCCTCGCCTCGATGTGGACCGAGCGCGAGGATCTGCTCGCCGAGCTGCGGGACTCCGGCGAACAGGTCTGATCCCGGCGGCGGGTTGAGGGCGTGCCCGCGGGGGTATGTCGGGGGGTATGGCCAGCACAGACACCTCGTCGTCGAGATCAGAGATCGGTCGGATCACCACTGACATCCCCGCCCGGATGGACCGCCTGCCGTGGGCCCGGTGGCATTGGCTGATCATCATCGGTCTTGGCACGGTCTGGATCCTTGACGGCCTCGAGGTCACGATCGTCGGCAACCTGTCCGAGGTGCTCAAGTCCAAGGACGGGCTGGGGCTCAGCAGCTCCGATATCGGCCTGGCCGGCGCGATCTACGTCGCGGGCTCGTGCGTCGGCGCCCTCTTCTTCGGCCAGCTGACCGACCGTTTCGGCCGCAAGAAGCTGTTCATGGCGACGCTGCTGGTCTACCTGTTCGGGACCGTGCTGACGGCATTCTCGATGAACCCGGCCTGGTACTTCGTCTGCCGGTTCATCACCGGCACCGGCATCGGCGGCGAGTACGCCGCGATCAACTCCGCGATCGACGAGCTGATCCCCGCGAAGTATCGCGGCCGTATCGACATCACGATCAACGGCTCCTACTGGATCGGGGCCGCCGCCGGCGCGCTGCTGACGATCCCACTCACCGACCCGAACATCATCGACCAGGGCATCGGCTGGCGCTTCGCGTTCGGTCTCGGTGCTGTCCTGGGCTTCGGTGTCCTGTGGGTGCGCCGTCACGTGCCGGAGAGCCCGCGCTGGCTGTTCATCCACGGGCGCGAGGAGGAGGGCGAGCGCATCGTCCAGCAGATCGAGGCGACCGTCGAGAAGGAGGACCACCTGACGCTGGACCCGGTCGACGAGACCATCACGATCCGTCAGCGCAGGACGATCCCGTTCACGACGATCGCGCACACGGTGTTCGCGCTCTACCCCCGTCGCACGGTCCTGTGCCTTGCGCTGTTCGCCGGCCAGGCCTTTCTCTACAACGCGTTCTTCTTCACGTACGGCGACACCCTCTCGACGTTCCTCGACGTCAAGCAGACCGGGTGGTACATCGCGGCGTTCGCGCTCAGCAACTTCATCGGAGCGCTCGCGCTCGGGCCCTTGTTCGACCGGGTCGGCCGCATCCCGATGATCGCCGGCACCTACATCCTGTCCGGCGTCCTGCTGGCCGCCGCGGGCATGTCGCTGGGCCACCTCACTGCCGTGACGCTGACGATCTTCGGCTCGGTCATCTTCTTCTTCGCCTCGGCCGGGGCCAGCTCGGCGTACCTGACGGCCAGCGAGGTGTTCCCGATGGAGACCCGGGCGCTGTGCATCGCGTTCTTCTACGCTGTCGGCACCGCGATCGGCGGCATCGCGGGACCGCTCCTGTTCGGCCGGCTGATCGACAACGCGACGGAGTCCAAGGACATCACCCAGATCGCGATCGGCTACTTCATCGGCGCGGCCCTGATGATCGGGGCCGGCATCGTCGCGGCGTTCCTCGGCGTCAAGGCCGAGGGGCAGTCGCTGGAGAACATTGCCAAGCCGCTGACCGCGGAGGACTAGTGGTGACGCCCGTCGTCAGGTCGGTCGCGCCCGTCAGCCCTCGTACTCGGTGACGTCACCGTCGGACTCGCGGATGTAGGAGCGCTGCATCGCGACGTTCAGGTGGGTCACCATGTGGGCGATGATCAGGGCGACGAAGTCGTTGACCCGCGCGCGCAGGTGCGCCGAGGGCTCGGGCTCGAGATCGGCGGCCGCAACCTCGAGCACTTTGTCGTCCTCGGAGTGGGTCACGACGAGTTGGGGCTCGCCGGACGTGGCGGCCCAGACAGCGACGCGGGTCTCGGTGGTGGCAGCGGGGACGTCCCTCGACCGCGCCAGGACGTGGGTCGTCACGACGACGCCGGACGGCGGGGTTGCGTAGCCCGCCGGTGCGACCGGGACGTCCGACGTGGCGGTGTCGACCTCGATCTCGGCGAGGTGCGCGATCTCGCGCGTGATCTGGTGCGTCGCGGTCTCGGTGACGAGCGCGTGCATGGTCTCGGCCAGCTGGTTGATGCGGTCGTCGCTCATGCCGTCACCCTAGTGGCATGCGAGTTGCCCGCCAGCCGCATCCGAGTGGCGCAATGTGGCTGGCTTCGCCCTCGGCAATCCAGCCACATTGCGCCACTGGTGGGGTGGGTCTGGTGGGGTGGGTCAGGCTGCCCAGTTCCAGCTGGCCAGCACCGACTCGGCCGTCTTGTCGCGATCGGACTGCGAGACGTCGGTGCTGAAGGAGAACGTGACGACGTAGGAGACGCCGTCGTGGATCGGGTTGTACTGCTCCGTCAGGTACGAGGCGCCCTGCTGCGTCAGCTTGGAGGAGATGTGGACGGCCGCGTCGCCGTCGACGTCGAGCCGGTCGCCGGCCTTCACGTTCTTGGCGCCGGCGCCCACGAGCTCCTTGATGAGTGCCTTCTCGAGCGGGTCGAGGTCCTTGATCGGGGCGGGGTCGAGGCGGATCACGTTGATGTTGTCGGCGAAGCCGTCGGCGTCGGTCAGGTCGGCGACGAACGTGTCGGTCTGCTCGGTGCCGGGGATGTCTTGCTTCGGCACCTCCCAGCCCTTGGGGGCGTTGAAGGCGTAGCCCTTGCCCTTGACCGTGTCGCCGTCGGACGGCTCGGCATCGTTCGCGGGAGCGGCGCTGGTCGAGTCCTTGCCGGAGCCGCTGTCGCCGGAGCTGCCGTCGCTGTCGTTGCCTCCACATCCTGCGAGGGCGAGGCCGGCGAGAAGGGTCAGGGCCGCCGCGTGGCGGGGAAGGGAGCGCATGACGAAGAAACTATCGCGAATCTTCCCGGAGACGGAATTTTGGAGCGCCGGGTGAAGTTGATAGGGTCGGACTCAAGTCACCTGACACCCATTCTTGAAGTTCCCGATTTCACCCACAGCAGGAGGAAACACCATGGCAAGAGCGGTCGGAATTGACCTCGGAACCACCAACTCGGTCGTCGCAGTGCTCGAGGGCGGCGAGCCCACCGTCATCGCGAACGCCGAGGGC
>JAOPXL010000171.1 GCA_025965175.1 Aeromicrobium sp. | reverse complement strand
GCTCGGTGGCATGCTCACCAACTTCCAGACGATGCACCAGCGGCTCCAGCGCATGAAGGAGCTCGAGGAGATCGACTTCGACGACGTCGCGGGATCCAACCGCACGAAGAAGGAGCTCCTCCACATGAGCCGCGAGTACGCGAAGCTGTCGCGCACCCTCGGCGGAATCCGCGACATGGGCCGCACGCCCTCCGCGGTGTGGATCGTCGACACGAAGAAGGAGCACCTCGCGGTCGACGAGGCCCGCAAGCTCAACATCCCGATCATCGCGATCCTCGACACCAACTGCGATCCGGATGACGTCGACTTCCCGATCCCGGGCAACGACGACGCGATCCGCTCGGTCGGCCTCCTGACCCGGGTCATCGCCGACGCCGTCGCCGAGGGCCTCATCGCCCGCGGTGGCGCCAAGACCGGTCAGGAGGAGCCCGGCGCTGAGCTCGGTGCCGAGGAGCCCCTGGCCGACTGGGAGCGCGAGCTGCTGGAGAAGAAGGACGCCGAGGCCGCCGCTGCTGCTGCTGACGCCGCCCCGGCTGCTGACGCCGCTCCCGCTGCTGATGCGGCCGAGACCGCGGCCCCCGCCGCGGACGAGTCCGACGAGGCTTCCGCCCCGGGCGCCGACAAGACCGCTGTCGACGTCGACCCGGCTGTCGCCGAGTCCGATCCGGAGCCCGCCAAGAAGGCCCCGGCCAAGAAGGCTCCCGCCAAGAAGGCCCCGGCCAAGGAGGCTGAGGCGGACACCGACGCGGCCGCGCCGGCCGAGGCCGACGCCACCCCCGCCGAGTGACATCGGGCGACACCCCTACCTGAGAAGCGAGATTCACATGGCTATCACTGCCCAAGACGTCAAGAAGCTCCGTGACGCCACCGGCGCCGGAATGATGGACGCCAAGAAGGCGCTCACCGAGGCCGACGGCGACTTCGACAAGGCGGTCGAGGTGCTCCGCATCACGGGCGCCGCCAAGGCCGCCAAGCGCGGTGCCGAGCGGGAGGCGACCTCCGGGCTCGTCGCCAACTATGGCAGCGCGATCGTCGAGCTCAACTCCGAGACCGACTTCGTCGCCAAGAACGAGACGTTCATCCAGCTGGCCGAGGACCTCGCGGTCCTGGCCGACCAGACGAAGCCGGCCGACGCGGCGACGTTCGCGAGCGAGAAGCTCGAGAACGGCAAGACCGTCGCGGAGGCCGTCGCCGACCTCGCGGTCGTCATCGGTGAGAAGATCGAGCTCGGTCGGGTCGCCAGCTTCGACGGCAACGTGGCGACGTACATGCACCGTCGTGCGAGCGACCTGCCCCCCGCGGTCGGCGTCCTCGTCGAGTTCGAGGGTGACAGCCACGATGTCGCCCGCGGCGTCGCGATGCAGATCGCCGCGATGCGTCCTCGCTACCTCACGCGCGAGGAGGTCCCCGCGGACATCGTCGCCAAGGAGCGCGAGATCGCCGAGGCCACAGCTCGTGAAGAGGGCAAGCCCGAGCAGGCGATCGCCAAGATCACCGAGGGCCGCCTCAACGGCTTCTTCAAGGAGCAGGTGCTGCTCGAGCAGTCGTCCGTCCAGGACAACAAGAAGACGGTCAAGGCACTGCTCGATGAGGCCGGCGTGACGCTCAAGCGTTTCGCGCACATCGAGATCGGCGCCTGACCCACCCGCACGACTCCGTACACCCGCTGATCGAGAGGCCGGATCCATGACCACTGCAGAGCATGTCGAGGATCCGGCCTCTGGTCATCAGCTGAAGCGGGTCCTGCTGAAGCTGTCCGGCGAGGTCTTCGGTGGCGGCAAGATCGGCATCGACCCCGATGTCGTCAATGGCATCGCGAAGCAGATCGCCGAGGCCGTGGCCGAAGGTGTCGAGGTCGCGATCGTCGTCGGCGGGGGCAACTTCTTCCGCGGCGCCGAGCTCAGCCAGCGCGGCATGGACCGCTCGCGTGCCGACTACATCGGCATGCTCGGCACGGTCATGAACTGCCTGGCGCTGCAGGACTTCTGCGAGAAGCAGGGGATCGAGACCCGGGTCCAGTCGGCCATCACGATGGGCCAGGTCGCCGAGCCGTACATCCCGCGGCGCGCGATCCGCCACCTCGAGAAGGGGCGCGTCGTGATCTTCGGCGCCGGGGCCGGCATGCCATACTTCTCGACCGACACGGTCTCGGCGCAGCGGGCGCTCGAGATCCGCGCCGACGCCGTGCTGATGTCCAAGAGCGGTGTCGACGGGGTCTACTCGGCCGATCCGCGCACCGACCCGACGGCCAAGAAGTTCGACGAGCTGACGTTCGACGACGCGCTCCGCATGGGCCTCAAGGTCGTCGACGCCGCAGCTTTCGCCCTGTGCATGGAGAACAAGCTGCCAATGATCGTCTTCGGCATGGAGGGCGAGGGCAACATTGCCCGCGTGCTCCGTGGTGAGAAGATCGGCACACTGGTTCATGCCGTCAAGGCAGACCCCCAAGGAGAACATCGTGATTGACCAGACCCTGCGTGAGGCCGACGCCAAGATGGACAAGGCCGTCGAGCACACCCGCGACGAGTTCGCCGCGATCCGTACGGGCCGCGCGCACCCCGCGATGTTCGCCCAGATCACGGCCGAGTACTACGGCCAGCAGACCCCGCTCAACCAGCTCGCCGGCTTCCAGGTCCCCGAGCCGCGCACCGTCATCATCCAGCCGTACGACGCGGGCGCCAAGCCGGCAATCGAGAAGGCCATCCGTGAGTCGGATCTCGGCGTCAACCCCAGCGACGACGGCAAGGTGCTGCGCGTGACGCTGCCCGAGCTGACCGAGGACCGCCGCAAGGAGTACATCAAGCTCGCGAAGTCCAAGGCCGAGGAAGGACGCATCGCGGTGCGCGGCGTCCGTCGCAACGCCAAGCAGGCTCTCGACAAGGCCGAGAAGGACTCCGAGATCAGCAAGGACGACAACACCGGTGCTGAGAAGCGGCTCGACTCGATGACCAAGAAGCACGTCGACGTCATCGACGAGCTGCTGAAGAACAAAGAAGCCGAGCTCCTTGAGGTCTGAGTCCCCTAGCCCCCCCGAGACACCCGCGGAAGCAGTCAAGGTCGGCCGGGCCGGTCGGAATCTGCCCGCGTCGATCGCGGTCGGTGTCGCCCTGGTCGCGGTGGTGCTCGCCTCGCTGTTCCTGGTCAAGGAACTCTTCATCGGCGTCGTCGCGATCGCCCTGGTGATCGGGCTGTTCGAGCTGACCCGGGCCTTCTCGACCGTCGGCATCAAGCTGCCGGTCCTGCCGGTCGCCACCGGTGGCGTCATCATGCTGTTCGGCGGCTACTTCGGCAGCATGGAGACCGCCTCGATCGCGATGGCGCTGACCGTCATCGGCACGATGGTGTGGCGGCTCGCGGACGGTGCGGACGGTTTCGTCCGCGATGCCAGCGCCGGCGTGTTCAGCCTGTCCTACCTGTTCCTGATGGGCACGTTCGTCGTCCTGATGCTCAAGGAGGGCGACGGCGCCTGGCGGATCGTGGCGTTCATCGTCGCGACCATCGCGTCGGACATCGGCGGCTACATCGCGGGGGTGCTCTTCGGCAAGCACGCCATGGCCCCCACGATCAGCCCCAAGAAGTCGTGGGAGGGCTTCACCGGCTCGTTGATCTTCGGCATCGGCTCGGGCATCCTCTCGGTCGTGTACGCCCTGGACGGCGACTGGTGGGTCGGCATCGTCCTCGGCGTGGCCGGCGTCGTGCTGGCGACCCTCGGCGACCTGTCCGAGTCGCTCATCAAGCGCGATCTCGGCATCAAGGACATGGGCGACCTGCTGCCCGGGCACGGTGGCCTGATGGACCGGCTCGACTCGCTAATCGCGGTGGCCCCCGTCGCGTGGCTGATCCTCTTCACCCTGGTCCCCGTCACCTGACCCCACCCGCACCCGCTGACGAGTCACGTAGATCCGCTGACGAGTCGCGCAGGTTCGGTGAGGAGTCACGTAGATCCGGTGAGGAGTCACGTAGATCAAGTCCGAGGCACTCGCGGCAAACCTGGGTGACTCGTCGGCAAACCTGGGTGACTCGTCAGCGAACCCGGTTACGCTCGCGCAATCCGCTCGGGGCACCCTTGAGCCATGTCGATCAAAGTCGCCCTCGAGCACCGTACGACCTACCGGTTCGAGCGACCCGTCGAGCTGGGACCGCACGTGGTACGCCTGCGACCCGCCCCGCACAGCCGCACGCCGATCGAGGCGTACTCGCTGACCGTCAGCCCGGCCAACCACTTCGTCAACTGGCAGCAGGACCCGTTCGGCAACTGGCTGGCGCGACTCGTGTTCCCCGAGAAGGTCTCGATCCTCGACATCACGGTCGGCCTGGTCGCGGACCTCATGGTCGTCAACCCCTTCGACTTCTTCATCGAGGAGTATGCAGAGACGTACCCCTTCCAGTACGAGCCGTCGCTCGCCGCCGACCTGGCGCCGTACCTGCGCCCCGTCGGCGAGGGTGACACCGACGAGCCGGGACCCTTGGTCACGGAGTTCCTGGAGGGACTGCCCGACCTGCCGCAGGCCGGGGTGGCGATGGTGCCGTTCCTGGTCCAGCTCAACGCCGCGGTCTACCGCGCAGTGGGCTACTCGGTACGCATGGAGGCCGGCGTCCAGACGCCCGACGAGACGCTCCGTCGGGGCATCGGCTCGTGCCGGGACAGCTCGTGGCTGCTGGTGTCGTTGCTTCGCCAGTACGGTCTCGCGGCCCGGTTCGTGTCGGGATACCTCGTGCAGCTCGCGTCCGACACCCAGGCGATCGACGGGCCGAACGGGCCCACGGAGGACTTCACCGACCTGCACGCGTGGGCCGAGGTCTTCGTGCCCGGCGCGGGATGGATCGGGCTCGACCCCACGTCGTCACTGTTCGCCGGCGAGGGACACATCCCGTTGTCCGCGACCCCGCACCCCTCATCGGCCGCACCCATCTCGGGCGCGCTGATGGAGCGGGCCAACGTCGACTTCTCGTTCCACAACACGGTGCGTCGCATCCACGAGGACCCGCGGGTCACCAAGCCCTACACCGACCAGCAGTGGCAGCGCATCGACGCGCTCGGCGAGGCCATCGACGTACGTCTGGCGTCCGGGGACGTACGCCTGACGCAGGGCGGCGAGCCGACGTTCGTCGGGCTGGACGAGGTCACGTCCCCGCAGTGGAACACGCAGGCCGACGGACCCGCGAAGCGCGTCAAGGCCAGTGAGCTCGCCGAGCGGCTGCGAGAGGTCTACGCCGGTGGAGGACTCGTCCACCGCGGCGAGGGCAAGTGGTATCCCGGCGAGGAGCTGCCCCGCTGGCAGATCGCGCTGCAGTGGCGCAGCGACGGCGAGACGCTGTGGTCGGACCCCGCGCTGCTCGCCGACCCGTGGGACGACACCCGAGCGCAGCCTGACGCCAAGGAGCGGGCCGCCGCCCTCAGCGCCGAGATCACCCGCGTGCTCGGCTTGCCGGAGTCGCAGCTGCGCCCGGCGTACGAGGACCCGCTCAACGACCTGCTGCACGAGCTCCGCACCCCCGACGGCGAGCGCCCCGGCGTCGACCCCGTGCGACCGGACGCCGCCTTCGCGGCCGAGCTCGACGCTCCGGTCGTCGACCCCACGGGCTGGGTCCTGCCGATCGTGACGGGGGAGGAGTGGGCGAGCCCGGACTGGTCGCTGCGCCGGGGCCGGATCGTCCTGCTGCCCGGCACGTCGACGGTGGGCCTGCGCCTGCCGCTCGCGTCGATCACGTGGGAGGACCCGCACGCGTCGGGCGACCCGTCGTACGTCGAGGCGGGCCCCGCGCTCGTCGCCGGCATCCCGCCCGTGCACGTCGTCGACCCGGCCAAGCAGCCGACGACGGCGTTGACGATCGAGGGCCGGGGCGGGTATGTCCACGTGTTCCTGCCACCGACGGAGCGACTCGAGGACTACGCCGACCTGCTCCGGGTCATCGACACCGCGGCCACGAGCCTGGCCCAGCCCGTCGTGATCGAGGGCTACGGCCCGCCGCCGGACGCCCGCCTGACCCAGCTCGTCGTCGCGAGCGACCCGGGTGTCATCGAGGTCAACGTGCAGCCGACGGCCTCGTGGTCCGAGCTCCGCGAGCTGACCCTGACGCTGTACGACATCGCCCGCCACGCCCGACTGACGACCGAGAAGTTCGATCTCGACGGTGTCCACACCGGCACCGGAGGCGGCAACCACATCACGCTCGGCGGCCAGGAGCCGGCGGCGTCACCACTGCTGCGACGCCCCGACCTGCTGGTCAGCCTGATGACGTACTGGCAGCGCCACCCCTCGCTGTCCTATCTTTTCTCGGGCCGGTTCATCGGGCCCACCAGCCAGGCACCCCGGTTCGACGAGGGGCGTCCCGAGTCGTTGTACGAGGCCGAGATCGCCTTCCGGGAGCTCGACCGGCTGACTGCCGAGGCCGACGAGCCCCGGCCGTGGCTCGTCGACCGGGCGCTGCGCCACCTGCTGACCGACCTGACCGGCAACACCCACCGGGCCGAGTTCTGCATCGACAAGATGTACAGCCCCGACTCCTCCCGCGGCCGGCTCGGCCTGCTGGAGCTGCGCGGCTTCGAGATGCCTCCACACCCGCGGATGGCCATGGTGCAGTCGCTGCTCGTGCGGTCCCTCGTCGCGATGTTCTGGGAGAAGCCCTACCGGGCACCGCTGGTCCGCTGGGGCACGGCCCTCCACGAGGACTTCCTGCTGCCGCAGGGTGCGATCCGCGACATCGGCGCGGTCATCGCCGACCTGCGTGAGCACGGCATCGCGTTCGAGGCGTCGTGGCTCGACCCGTTCACCGAGTTCCGGTTTCCACGGATCGGTCTGACCCGCGCCGGGGATGTCGAGCTCGAGCTGCGGGCCGCGATCGAGCCGTGGCACGTGCTGGGCGAGGAAGCCACGTCGGGCGGCATGGCCCGCTACGTCGACTCGTCGGTCGAACGTCTGCAGGTCACGGTGCGCGGGATCGTGCCGCACCAGCACCTCGTGACGTGCCAAGGTGTTCCCGTGCCCCTGACCCCGACCGGTGTGGCCGGCGAGTTCTTCGCCGGCGTGCGCTACCGCGCTTGGCAGCCGCCGTCGGCGCTGCACCCGTCGATCGAGGTGCACGCACCGCTGCGCTTCGAGGTCGTCGACGTGCCGTCGGCGACCTCGCTGGGCGGCGCGACGTACCACGTCGTCCATCCCGGTGGCCGCGCCCACGAGCACCCGCCGATCAACGCCCGGGAAGCCGAGGCGCGCCGCTCGAGCCGGTTCGAGCCGTTCGGGCACTCGACCGGGGCGCTCGACGTCGCCGCGATGCGCGAGGCCGGCGCGCAGGCCGCCAGCGACGAGTACCCCCACACGCTCGACCTGCGTCGCACCGTGCCCCCGCGCACGGAATGCGGAGCGGAACAGTGACGGCGCTCCGCGACTACTCGACCGCTGTCACGCAACAGACGCTCACGGGGGAGCCGGCGCGCTACGACGAGGTGGTGGCCCCCGACGGAACGCTGCGTCCCAGCTGGCGGCCGCTCGCCGAGAGCGCGGTGCAGCTGACCGAGGCGGAGCTGCGCCGGGTCGGCGGCGACATCGAGCGCTTCCTGGCCAACGACGGCGTGACCTACACGCCGCCGTCGATGGACCCGGGCCCGTGGCGGCTCGACCCGTTCCCCCTCATCGTCGACGCCGCGGAGTGGTCCCCCCTCGAGGTGGGGCTGGCACAACGCACCGAGCTGCTCAACGCGATCCTGGTCGACCTGTACGGCCCGCAGCGTCTCCTGAGGACCGGGACGCTGCCGCCCGCCGTCGTGTTCGGGCACCGGGGCTTCCTGCGGGTGTCGGCGCGGAAGTCGGCGCACGATCCCCACCCGTTGCTGCTCGCCGCTGCCGACCTGGGCCGCAACGCGGCGGGGGAGTGGCAGGTCATCGCCGACCGGGCCCAGGCCCCGTCCGGCATCGGCTACGCGATGGAGAACCGTCGCGTCATCTCCCGGGTCCTTCCCGAGCTCTACCGGCAGGCGGGCCTGCACCGCATGGCGCCGTTCTTCCAGGCGCTCCGCGCGACCCTGATCGACTCGGCACCGAACCACGCCCCCAACCCGCGGGTCGTCGTCCTGTCGCCGGGCACGCACTCGGAGACCGCGTACGACCAGTCGTTCATCGCGTCGAGCCTGGGCTTCCCCCTGGTCGAGGGCAGCGACCTCGTGATGCGCGGCGGCGCGGTATGGATGCGGGCCTTCGGCCGGCTCGAGCGGGTCGACGTCATCCTGCGCCGGGTCGACGCCGACTGGAGCGACTCGCTGGAGCTCCGCAAGGGCTCCCAGCTCGGTGTCGCCGGCCTGTCCGAGGCGGTCCGCCGGGGATCAGTACGGGTCGTCAACGGTCTCGGCGCCGGCGTGCTGGAGAACCCGGGACTGCTGCCGTACATGTCCGCGATGTGCCAGCTCCTCCTCGACGAGCCCCTGCGGCTGCCGTCGGTGCAGACGTCCTGGGCAGGCGACCCCCGCTCGATGGCGTACGTCCTGGACAACCTCGACGGCCTGCTGGTCAAGGCGATCGACGACCCCGTCGACCTCGCGCACCGGTCCCACGACGAGCTCCGTCAGCTCGTTCTCGCCGCCCCGTACCGCTACGTCGGGCAGGAGTCGCTGCCGCTGTCGCAGTCGCCGGTCCTGGACGCCCATGGGGTCAACCCCCGCGTCGTCACGCTGCGGGCGTTCACGCTGAGGTACGGGTCGACGTACCGTCCCCTGGTCGGCGGCCTGGCCAGCGTCTTCGCGGACGGCCAGGCTCGTGCGAGCAAGGACGTGTGGGTCCTGAAGGGCCGCCCCGACGACCCGGACCAGGGCCTGGTGGACGTCCTGCCGCTGACCAACGGGCGGGCGCCCATGGCGATGGTGCCCCGCGTCCTGGAGGACATGTTCTGGTTCGGGCGCTACGCCGAGCGCGCCGAGGACATGCTGCGGCTCGTGCTCGCAGCGCACGCGAGCGCCGAGGACTTCCGGTCCCGCCCGCAGTCCGCCGGGGGGGCGAGCCTGGCGGTGCTGATGGGCGCGATCGCGCGCCTCAGCGGGTCCCGGTTCGGACCCGACGAGCTCGACGACAACTTCCGGTCCGTGCTGCTCCACGCCCACCGGCCGGGCTCGGTCGCCCAGTCGATCGGTGCCCTGCGAGACGCCGCACAGAGCGTGCGCGACCAGCTCTCGCCCGACACGTGGCGGGCGTTCAGCTCGACCGATCGTGCCGCGGCCAACCTCGTGGCCTATCACTACAGCCACCAGGTCGCCGAGAGCGCAGGAGAGATGCTGACCGGCATCCTGTCGCTGCACGGCGTCACCGCCAACATGATCCGCGACCCCGGATGGCGCATGATCGGCGCGGGCCGGGCCGTCGAGCGCGCGCTCCAGCTTTGCCACCTGCTGCGGTCGACGACGACCGTCCGGCGGGGGATCGACGTCGACCGCGACGTCCACAACGCCGTCCTCGCGGTGGCCGAGAGCGCCGTGACGCATCGCCGACGCTACCGCGGCTACGTGCGCCTGGCCGGTGTCCTCGACCTGCTGCTGGCCGATCCGGAGAACCCGCGCTCGCTGGCGTTCGGGATCGCCGAGATGCGTCAGCAGCTCGCGGCGATGCCCCAGTCGACCGGATCGACCCGCCCCGAACGCCTCCTCAACGACCTGGCCGAGGAGCTGGACCGCGCCGACATCGCCACCCTGACCGCTATCGAGGGGGAGAACCGGCCCAACCTCGAGCGCTTCCTCGACGCCTGCATCGGGCAGCTGACCCGATTCGCTGACGCGGTCGGCGAGCTGCATTTCGCGCCGGCGCCCACCCCTCGCTCGTTCGGGTTCGCCACGGTGGTGGAGGGACCATGAGATATCGCATCAGCCACCGGACGAGGTACTCGTACGACGAGGACGTCAGCGACAGCCTCGGCATCGCGTACCTCGTCCCGCGCCAGCTGCCGTGGCAGGACGTCCTGAGCCAGGGGCTGACCCTCGACCCCGCCACGGACGACTGCACCACGGACCTGGACTACTACGGCAACACCGCGACGTACTTCCAGGTCACCGACCCGCACCGGGTGCTCGACATCCTCGCGACGAGCGAGGTCGATGTTCGCGCCGAGCAGCACGACGAGGCCGCGCTGGCCGCCCCGTGGGAGTCCGCCCGGCCGGTGGCCCGGCCCGACGTCGCCGACGCGTGGCGGGTCCAGGACCTGGCCCTCCCGTCGTCGCTGGCCGGCCAGACCGCCGAGGCGCATGCGTACGCCGCGGCGTCGCTCGGTCCGGGCCGTCCGGTGGGGGAGGCGGTCACCGAGGTCATGCGCCGCATCCACGCGGACTTCGCGTACGACAAGACCGCCACGACCGTCACGACGACGGTCGACGACATCTTCGACAAGCGCGCCGGGGTGTGCCAGGACTTCGCCCACCTGACGCTGGCCTGCCTGCGGTCGCACGGGCTCGCGGTGCGCTACGTCAGCGGCTACCTCGCGACGACCCCGCCACCGGGGAAGGAGCGCATCGTCGGTGCCGACGCGACGCACGCCTGGGCCGCGGTGTGGATCCCGGGGGACGGATGGCTCGCGCTCGACCCGACCAACGACCAGTGGGCCAACGACCGCTACGTGACGGTCGCATGGGGCCGCGACTACGCCGACGTGCCCCCCGTCAAGGGCGTCATCTTCACCGAGGCCAAGACCTCGACGTTGCGCGTCGAGGTGGACGTGGCACCCGTCACGTGACGCAGTTGGGCGGATCCGCGAGAGCCTGACAGACTTGATCGGTGAAAGCCTTCTCCTGCCGCGTGTGCGGCAAAGCCCTGTTCTTCGAGAACTCGATCTGCGTCTCCTGCAAGACCAACCTCGGGTTCTCCCGTGCGGAGAAGGCGATCGTCCCGGTCGACAACAAGGGGCAGTACGTCGATGCGGACGGCGACATCTGGCACGTGTGCCGCAACCTCAACCTCTCGGGCTGCACCTGGCTGACGGAGTTCCCCGGCGGGCACTGCTTCAGCTGCGGGCTGACCCGCACACGGCCCAGCGACGAGGACCTCGTGGGCCTGCGGGAGTACAAGGTCGCCGAGGAGGCCAAGCGCCGGCTCGTCGTCGAGCTCGACACCCTCGGGTTCCCGATCGTGCCGCGCAGCCAGGACGAGGAGAACGGTCT
>JAOPXL010000219.1 GCA_025965175.1 Aeromicrobium sp. | reverse complement strand
GCACGCCGTGACGTTCGACGCGAGCGACGCCGTGCGCCGGGTCATGGAGTACGTCCCCGACGCGATCGTCGCGGTCGAGGAGGTCGGCGTCGGCTTCCGGGTCAACCGGCCGTTCCCCGAGGACGAGATCAGCGGTCACTTCACGGTCGAGCACATCGACTCCCTGATCGCCGAGCCCGTGACCCGGGTCGTGATCCGGTCGACCGACCACACGGCGAAGGAGTTCTCCGCGATCGTCGACGACCTGGGGCTGACCGGCACCAACTACTTCATCGGCTACAGCGCCTGGCTCGACCTGGCCCCCGACGGGGTGTCCAAGGCGTCCGGCCTGGAGCACCTGACCGACAAGCTCGGGATCGATCGGGCCGACGTTTTGGCCGTCGGCGACGGCAACAACGACCTGGAGATGCTGAGCTGGGCCGGCCGGGGTGTCGCGATGGGTCACGGCCCCGACTCGCTCAAGGACGTCGCCGACGACGTGACCGGCAGCATCTTTGAGGACGGCCTCGTGGAAGAGCTCAAGAGATATCTGTAGCGACGTCGAACAGACCGTGGGGACGGGGAGGAGATGCCGACATGACGCTCAAGCTGGCAGGGTCCTCCTTCGGTGTCCGTGCGTCGGTGGTCGCGGTGCTTGCGGTCATGATCGCGGTGCGGCTGGCGTTCCTCGGCCTGCCCTCGGGGCGTGACGAGGCCGGCTTCCTGATCGTCGGCGACGCCTGGGGCCACGGTCCCGCGCTGTACGGCGACTACTGGGTCGACCGGCCCCCGCTGCTGGTCGCGATCATGGATTTCGCCGGGTCCGTCACGGCCCTGCGCCTCCTCGGCCTGCTCGCGAGCGTCCTGATGGTCCTCGGTGTGTGCCGGGCGGCGTACGTCGCGCGGGGTCCCGGGGCCGCGCGCTGGGCCGCCGGCACGGCCGCGCTGATGGCCACCGCCCCGTGGTTCGGCATCGTCCGCACCAACGGGGAGATGCTCGCGTCACCCTTCGTCGCCTGGGGGTTCGCCCTCACGCTGCAGGCCCTGCTGCGCCCCGGCCCCCGCAGCCGGTGGCTGGCCCTCGCCGCCGGTGTCCTCGCCGCCTGCGCCGGCCTGATCAAGCAGACCATCGCCGACGGCCTGGTGCTTGCGGTCGTGCTGGGGATCGCGATCGTCTGGCAGCAGCGGTCCCGCCGCCGCGAGGTCGGTGGGGTCCTGGCCGCCGGCGCCGTGGGCTTCGTGGTGACGCTCGCGGTGGCCCTGGTCGCGGCCGCGACCCGCGGCACCTCGGCGCCCGAGCTGTTCGACGCCCTGGTGACCTTCCGTGCCGAGGCCGGCGAGGTCATCCGGAGGTCGGCGTCCGGCGCGACGGCCCACCGCCTGTGGGTGCTCGCGGCGACCTGGGCCGGCAGCGGCCTGGCCGTCATCACAGTCCTCGCCGGCTGGCACGCCGTCCGCCGCCGCGAGCCGGTCATGATCGCGACGTTCGGCGTCCTTGTGCTGGTCACCGGCACCGCGATCCTCGGCGGCAGCTACTGGGGGCACTATCTCCTCCAGCTCGTCCCGGCCGCTGCCCTCGCGACCGGTCTGCTCGCCGACCGGGTCGCCCCGCCGGTCCGCGCCGTCCTGGCGACGCTCGTGGTCGCCGCGACGCTCGGCAACCTGGCCTGGAACGTCGTCGCACCGCCACACGAGGGACGGACCGCCGAGGTCGTCGGCACCTGGCTGCGCCACACCGGGCACCCCGGCGACACCGCCGTCATCGCCTACGGCCAGCCCAACGTGCTCGGCAACGCCGGCATGTCCAGCCCCTACCCCTACCTGTGGAGCCTGCCCGTGCGCACCCTCGACCCCGACCTGGCCGAGCTGGCCGCGGTCCTCGACGGCCCCGACCGCCCGACCTGGGTCGTCGACTGGTCCGGGATCCGTTCGTGGGGCATCGACCCGGTCCGGCTGACCGGGGCACTGGGCCGGCACTACCGGCACGTCGCGGAGATCTGCGGCCGCTCGGTGTGGCTCGACGCCACCGCCCGCCGCACCCTGTCCACCCCGGCGGCCTGCCCGTGACGTCCCTGTCCGAGCGCACGACGTCGACGCCGTGGCGGTGGCGCGGACCGGCCCTGCTCGCGTACGGCGTGCTGCTCGCGCTGGGCATCGTCCGGATCGGCGTGCCGACCGACCCGTTCCAGATGTTCTTCTGGCTGTGGCTGGTCACCGTCGCGTACGATATCCGCGCCCCGTGGCGCGCCCACCTGCGCTTCCCCCGCGACTGGTGGCCCGTGTTCGCGGGCCTGGTGCTGTATCTCTACAGTCGCGGCCTGTCCGACGAGATCATCCCCGGCCCGGTGCACTGGACCATGCCGATCCGGGTCGATGAGTGGCTCGGCGGTGGCACCCTGGCGACCCAGAGCCTGCAGGCCCTGCTGTGCGCGTCGCCGTGCACCGCCCACTCGCCCCCGCGGTGGTACGACGAGCTGTTCACGACGGTCTACTTCAGCCACTTCGTGGCCGGGCTGGGCCTCGCGGTCGTGTTGTGGCTGCGCAGCCGCGCCGCCTGGGTGCCGTGGATGCGGCGCTACCTGGTGATCAACTTCTCCGCGCTGGTCGTCTACGTCCTCTATCCCATGGCGCCGCCGTGGCTCGCTGCCGAGGAGGGCTACCTCGACGGCCCGCTGCCCCGGCTGACCGGCCGCGGCTGGGATGACCTGGGGCTCGGCGGCTTCCACGTCGCGCTCGCGAAGGTCGGCAACCCGGTCGCCGCGATGCCGTCACTGCACGGCGGCCTGGCGATGCTGATCGCGTTGTACGGCATCGCCCGGCTGCGGTCGGCGTGGCGCTGGCTGCTGCTGCTCTACCCACTGGTGATGGCGACCGCGCTGGTCTACTACGCCGAGCACTACGTCATCGACCTGCTCGCGGGCTGGGCCCTCGCCGCCGTGGTCATGGTGGGCTGCGCCCGGTGGGAGCGCGCCCGACCGGGACCGGACCGCGAGGGCTCCGACGGATAGTCGGTCGAGGGCCGGACAGTCGTTCAGGCGACCTGGCTGGACTCCAGCTGGTCGAAGCAGTCCAGGACGGCGTCGATCGTGGGGACCTGGGGGCCGACGACTCCCGACGCCGTCGTCTCGTCGCGCTTGGCCTCGCGAGCCCGGCGCAGGTGGCGCTTGATCGTCGAGGTCGAGCAGCCGAGGCGCTCGGCCAGCTGGTGGCAGGTGTCCTTCGGGTACGCCGAACGGGCCGTCATGACGGCCTCGTGGCTGACCGGACCCCCGCCGACCCGTGGTGCGCCGTAGGGCGTCGTGCCGGCCTGCTCGATCTCGATGCCGAGCTGGCGGCGGATGAAGGCGCGGTCACTCTCGGTCGTGCAGGCCACGAATCCGGAGACGTCGACCTCGACGACCGCCCGATAGAGGCAGTCGACCATGAGCGGGCACCCGGCGCACTGCCGGTGTGCCGTGGCCCGCTTGACGCTCAGCTGCTCCCACTCCGCCGCGGTGATGTCGGTCCGCGAAGGGGGTGAGTGCAGCTGTTCGTCGTGATAGACCTCCGTCGCCGTGGCGCACGGAGGGTTCGCTGATTCAACCAAGATGGTCATGGGCTCCCTCTTCCCACTCGAAGCCCCGGTGCCACTCCGCACCGAGACTCACGTCACATCAAGGTCAATACTAGAGGTACATACCCCCTGAAGGGTCCCTCTGACCAGAAGAGTCTGAATCGTCACCTTGCGTGTCGTTTGGACCCGGTAGGGCCAGGCGCATGTTCTGCAGCTGCGACTGGGCCTGCACCTGCTGGGCGTACAGCGCCGCCTGGATGCCGTGGAACAGCCCCTCGAGCCAGCCCACGAGCTGGGCCTGGGCGATCCGCAGCTCGCTGTCCGACGGTGTCTCGTCCTCGAACGGCAGGCTCAACCGCTCCAGCTCCTCGATCAGCTCGGGCGCGAGACCGTCCTCGAGCTCCTTGATCGACTGCTGGTGGATCGCCCGCAGCCGGGAACGGCTGGCGTCGTCGAGCGGCGCGGACTTCACCTCCTCGAGCAGGTGGCGGATCATCCCGCCGATCCGCATGACCTTGGCCGGCTGCTCCACCAGGTCGCCCAGCCCGGCGGGGGACTGCCCGGCGGGGGACTGCGCGGAGGTGACGGTCTGGCCGTCCGGGCCGATGGTCTCGGGCTGCTGGTCGCTCATGCCTCCACCCTAGACACGCCCCCCAGGAAGGCGACTCCGACTGGTCTCAAAGCGTCAGCAGGACCTTGCCGGAGTGGCTGGAGTCCTCGAGCACCTGGTGCGCCTGGCTCACGTCCTCCAGGGGGTACGTCGCGTGGATCACCGGCCGCACCGTCCCGTCGGCGATGAGCGGCCAGACCTGGGCCACCATCGCCGAGACGATCGCGGACTTCTCGGCGACGGGCCGGGCCCGCAGCGAGGTGGCCATGACGGCGGCCCGCTTCATCAGCAGCGCGCCGAGGTTGAGCTCGGCCTTGGTGCCGCCCTGCATCCCGATGACGACGAGCCGTCCGGCCGTGGCGAGGGCCGAGACGTTGGCGGCGAGGTACTTCGCGCCCATGATGTCCAGGATCACGTCGGCCTGCTCGTCGGACTCCAACATCGCCTCGGCGAAGTCCTGCTCGCGGTAGTTGATCGTGACGTCGGCGCCCAGCTCGCGGCAGAACGCGGCCTTCTCCTTTGAGCCGACGGTCGTGATGACCCGGGCCCCGAACGCCTTGGCCAGCTGGATCGCCATCGTCCCGATGCCGCTGGCGCCGCCGTGGACCAGCAGCGTGTCGCCGTGCTGCAGCTTGCCCATCATGAAGACGTTGGACCACACGGTGCAGGCGACCTCCATCAGCCCGCCGGCCTCGGTCAGCGAGATCCCCTCGGGCGCCGTCGCGACCTGCCCCGCGGGCACGCTGACGTACTCGGCGTAGCCGCCGCCGGTCAGCAGCGCGCACACGTGCGCCCCGGGCTGCAGGTCCGTGACGCCCTCGCCGACCGACACGATGTCGCCGGAGCACTCGAGACCCAGGATGTCGGTGCCGCCGGGCGGCGGGTTGTAGAAGCCCTGCCGCTGCAGCAGGTCGGCCCGGTTGACGCCGGCGGCGGTGACCCGGATCAGGACCTCACCGGGTGCGGGTTCGGGCGTGGGGCGTTCCTCGACGACGAGGGCATCGACCCCGCCGGGAGTGGGAGCTGTGACGGCGCGCATCCGCCCACGGTATCCGCCCGAGGGGCGGTACGTCGCTGCGGCGGGTGCGGGCTCAGCGCCAGTAGGCGTAGTCGACGACGTCGAGCATGACCAGGACGGCGTACAGGAGCAGCGCCAGCGCGAGCACGGCGCACAGCTGGCGGAGCAGGAGCGGGGCCGCGGCGAACAGCCGGATCATGGCGAGCAGGGCCACCACGGCGATGAGCGGCGGGAACACCGCGAGCGCGACGGCCGAGGTCAGGACCAGCCCGATCGCCGCCGCACGGGTCTGGGTCTGCATGGCAGGACTGTCTCACGCCGGGGAGGAGTCGGCGGTGGTCAGGTCGACGCGTGGCCGGTCAGGGTTCCTTCAGGGGCCGCTCAGGCCGACCTGAGACAATGGCCGTTATGCGTGTCGCCATCGTCCAGCTCGCCTCGACCACCGACTCGGCGACCAACCGGGACGCCGTCGCGGAGCAGCTCGCCCAGATCGTGCCCGGCAGCGCGGACCTCGTGGTGCTGCCCGAGGCCGCGATGCACGACTTCGGCTCGGCCGACCACGACCTCGCCGCGATCGCGGAGGACCTGGACGGCCCCTTCGTCCAGTTGCTCGCCGACCAGGCGCAGCGGCTGGGTGCCACGCTCGTGGCGGGAATGTTCGAGCGTACGGACGCGCTGCCGTTCAACACCCTCGTCGCGGTCGGCCCGGACGGGACGATCGCGGCGACGTACCGCAAGATCCACCTCTACGACTCGTTCGGCTACCAGGAGTCCGACCGGCTCTCCGCCGGCCCCACGACCCCCCAGGTCGTCGACGTCGCGGGCACCCGGGTGGGGTTCATGACCTGCTACGACCTGAGGTTCCCCGAGCTGGGCCGGGCGCTGGTCGACGTGGGCGCCGAGGTGTTCGTGCTGCCCGCGGCCTGGGTCGCCGGCGAGCACAAGCTCGACCACTGGCGGACCCTGCTGCGGGCCCGGGCGATCGAGAACACCGTGCACGTCGTCGCCGCCGGCCAGGGTGGCAACCGCTACACGGGCCATTCCTTGGTTGCCGATCCGTGGGGCTCTATCGTGGTCGAGGCGGACCTCGCGCCCACGATCGTCACCGCGACGCTCGATCCTGCGGCGGTGGCCCGCGCTCGGGAGATCAACCCGTCCCTCGCCAACCGAAGGATCCGGCAGACGTCATGAGCTCAGCAGTCAAGGGCGGTCGTCGACGTCTGGACGCCT
This sequence comes from Aeromicrobium sp., assembly GCA_025965175.1. Lineage (GTDB taxonomy): Bacteria > Actinomycetota > Actinomycetes > Propionibacteriales > Nocardioidaceae > Aeromicrobium. Next base: position 3,361 of record JAOPXL010000219.1, on the reverse strand, counting down.
CGGTCCCCCCCGAGTACGACGTCCCGACCCGCGAGCCGCGGATCGATTCTCCGCGGACCGCGCGGGCCATCATCTGGGCGGTGATGGGCCTGTGGCTGGTCGGCACGGCCGGCGCCGGCACCTCGATCGTCGCGATCAGCGCTCCCACCTGGATCGAGCGCCCGTCGGCGGCGCTGCTGATGGTCGTCTTCGCGGTCGGGATCACCCACCGCGGCGGTGGCCACATGCGCATCTGGCTGCCGATCACCGCGGCCCTGGCGATCGCCGCCGTCGTGCTCGAGACCAATCTCCTGCTCGCGTCGGCCGCCTGTGTCACGGCGGTGCTGGCGGCGGTGTGGGCGGTGATGGCGACCCGGCCCGCCCGCACGCTGCTCGGCGCGGTCCTGGAGTACGTCCTCGCGCTGGTCGTCGCGCTGAGCGGGACCGTCGCGGTCGCGGCCTGGAACGCCCCGGTCAACTACCAGCGGTTCAACCTCATCGTCATCGCCGCCGCGATGGGCCTGGCGATCACCCTGGTGTGGAACCTCGGCGCCGGCCTGCACGGCCTTGGCCGGCAGAACTTCGCGGTCCTGGCCGGTGTCGCGGCGCTGCTGCTGCTCCTGCTGGCCTACAGCAGCTTCGTGCGCACCCACGGCTCGCAGACCCTCGTCGACCTGTTCAGCAACATCGTGGTGTGGCTGCGGCAGAACGTCCGAGGGGTCCCGCGTCCGGTCGAGGTGTTCATCGGCTTCCCGGCCCTCATCGTGGGCGTCTCGCTGCGCTCCAAGCGTCGTGAGGGCTGGTGGGTGCTGGTGTTCGCGGTGATCGGCACCGCGGTGCTGTCGACGTCCCTGGTGACGCCCGGGGCCTTCCCGACGTACATCGCGCTGTCGACCCTCTACAGCAGCGTCCTGGGCCTGGTCGTGGGGCTCGTGCTGCGGCACTACGTGCTCAAGGAGCGCTCGTCGCGGGCCAACCGGGCGATCGAAGAGGTCGTCCGTGTCGAGCCTCCCCGTTTCGCTCCGTTGAAGTGATGCGATAATCCTTGTGGCGCAGCGCTCCGGCGTTGCCACCCAGGAGGGGTGCCGGAGCGGCCGATCGGAAGCGCCTTGAAAGCGCTCGCTGGCAGCAATGTCAGCCGCGGGTTCGAATCCCGCCCCCTCTGCTTGATGAACTATCGACTCGACCGACGCTACGTCCTGCCCGTGATCGGGCTCCACCTGATCGCCGCGGGCATCGCCGCGGCCCTCGCCTTCTGGGTGTGGGCGCCGCTCGGCATCCTCGTGGCCCTTCTGGCGCTGAGCGCCTTGCGCCTGCTCGCCTGGCCCCCCGTCGCGGTGAGCACCGACCGCGAGGGCCTACGCCTGGGCGGCCGGCTGTCCCGCAGCCACGTCGGCATCCGCTGGCAGGACGTCGAGGACGTGGACCACGACGGCCCCCGCCTCTACGTCCGCCCGACGACCGGCGAGACGCTGGTGGTGATGCTCCCGAGGGTGGGCGAGAGAGCAAAAACGTTGGTGAAGGACGTGTACGAGAGATTGAACGAGGCGAACGGCTACCGCCGCTACGACCCGGACACCCCGCCCGATTAGTCTCCCGCGCACCCCGGTCGCTATCCTGTTCCGGTTGCACAAAATGCAACGCTGGAGATGTCGCATAGTGGCCTAGTGCGCCCGCCTGCTAAGCGGGTTGAGGTTCAAACCTCTCGAGAGTTCAAATCTCTCCATCTCCGCCGTAAAAGTGAGAAGCAAATCCACAGGACCAGTCACGCAACGTGGCTGGTCCTTGTGCGTGGTGACCAGGGGCGGAGCTCGCTCCGTGGTGAGGCGGCTCTGCAACCCGTAGATGGCCGCAAGCCGAGCGACCACCGTGGAAAGCCGCGAACTGTGATCGCGCCGGGATGAACTGTGATCGCGCCGGGATGGCGTGCAACGCCCTGCTGCCGGACAAGAGCCATGATCCGCGTCGAAGCGTATGAACGGCAAGACGTCATAGTGTCCGTAACTGTCGCGTCACAGAACAGCCAAATCGGCTCCGACGTGAGGGTCCATTCTCCGGCGGGCACCAGTGGCGTCGTCCGGTGAGAGTCAGCCCGTTGAGCAGCAACCTTTCAGGTCTCGCCCAGGTCAGACGGGTAGTCAACGCCGAAGTGATGCGCGATGGTCTCCGTGGTCTCGCAGCCCCACTCAGCGCGCTTTGCCGGAAGGTCGTCGAAGTCATCGGCATCGTCACAGACGCCGTCTCCAGACCCGCAATTTCGGTGCAAGTCGATCAACTTTCGGGCGAGGGGGTCGCTGATCGCGCTGAGTCGCCCCATAGCCTCCACCCACTGCTGCGCGGACTCGGCCGGAACATCAAACGATCTCGTAGATGACGTCCATGTGCTCTGCTGCGCTGGCTTCCTCGTCGTAGTAAAGACCCATTCGCGGAAGGTAGGGCATGCGTCCGACCTCTGTCTCGAGATCAGTCGTTCACGTTGAGCGAGCCGAGATCGAGAGCAGGTCTCAGCCCTCCTTCGACAACCCAACAAATGGTTTTCATATCCCCCTTCACCAGCGCCTCGCCACGCCTGCGGAGGTCTTGGTCGTCAAGGAAGCCGAGCCGCCAACCGATCTTCCCGATACGACACCCGGAGGAAGTCTCCGTGGGCGAGTTCGCTTCGACGTGGTCGAGGCTGTGACGATGGGACCGCATAAGGGAGTCACCAGCACGCCATCGACTCCGCCACGCTCAGGACCAACATGAGCTTGCTGCACCCCAGCAGGCTCAGGTCAACTCCGCTCGGCGGATCCGAACCGTGCTGCGGCTTGGCGTCTTCCGACCACCAGTGTCGCCCCTAAGGCCGCGCCCAGCGTGTTCGCCATGACATCGCGCACGTCTCCCGTGCGATCCGGACGCAGCAGGGTCTGAGCCAGCTCGATGAGAATGGAGAGCGACCCGGCTGCGCCAACGGCCTGCAGCCAGCTCACTCGCGGGATCAAGGCCATGATCAACATGCCCAGGGGAACGAATAGTAAGATGTTGGCGCAGAACTCGCCGATGTCATAGGCCTGCGCGTTGCTCAGTCCCAGCAGGTCCACAAGCCAAGTGGCTGGGGGACGGTGTGCCAGGTCGAGCTTCTGATCTACGTGGGTGGGCCACAACCCGATCAACAAGAGTGCGCCGAGATAGAGCCCGCCCAGGCTGAGGACGACGGGACGATTGCGCATCTCTCAACTCTAGGCAACGTGAGTGGTCAGTCCATCCTGCATCCACTTCTTTGGTCCAAGATCACATCGCATTGCCCGGGTGGGCCGCCGTCTACCCGTAGGATCGGCGCGTGAACACTGCCGTCGGTCGAGCGCTGCTGGTCGCATTCGTCATCGCCGATGTTGTCCTGGTC
>JAOPXL010000202.1 GCA_025965175.1 Aeromicrobium sp. | reverse complement strand
CAGGACTTCCGCTTCGGCGCGGGCAACGTCCGCGGCGCGTTCTGGGTCGTCGACACGATCCTCGCGGGCGGCTACGACGGCCCGGTGCACTTCGACTTCAAGACGCCGCGCACCGAGGACGACAACGGCGTCTGGGCCTCGGCCGCGACCCAGACGCCCTTGTCGTCCTCGGTGCGCGGGGTCTTGAAGTCGAAGTGCACCGGGCCGTCGTACCCGCCGGCCAGGATCGTGTCGACGACCCAGAACGCTCCGCGGACGTTGCCGGCGCCGAAGCGGAAGTCCTGGTCGTAGCGCGGACCGGTCTGGCCGTTGAGGTCGATGTGGAAGAGCTTGCCCTGCCACATCGCCTGGGCGTAGCCGTGAGCGGCGTTCAGGCCGGCCATCTCCTCGTGCCCGATCTCGGGGTTGACGCCGACGTTCTCGGAGCGGTCGAGGGTGTTGATGAAGGCCAGCGCGTGACCGATCGTCGGCAGCAGGATGTCGCCGCGCGGCTCGTTGGGCTTGGGCTCGATCGCGAACTTCATGTCGTAGCCCTTGTCGTGGACGAACTCGCCCAGGACGTTGAAGGCCTCGCGGTAGCGGTCGAGCGCGGCCGCGACGTCCTTCGCGGCACCGGACTCGGCGCCCTCGCGGCCGCCCCAGCACACGTACACCTTGGCGCCGAGCTCGGCGGCCAGGTCGATGTTGCGCATGACCTTGCGGATCGCGAAGCGACGGACCTCGCGGTCGTTGGAGGTGAAGCCGCCGTCCTTGAAGACGGGGTGGGTGAACAGGTTGGTCGTCGCAGTCGTCACCGCCAGGCCGGTGTCGGCCAGGCCCTTCTTCCAGCGCTCGATGATGTTCGTTCGGGTCGAGTCGTCCGAGCCGAACGGGATCAGGTCGTCGTCGTGGAAGTTGACGCCGTACGCGCCGAGGCGAGCGAGGTTCTCGAGTGCGTAGATCGGGTCCATGTCACCGCGGGTCGGCTCACCGAACGGATCACGGCCCGGGTAGGCGACGGTCCACAGACCGAAGGAGAACTTGTCGTTGCGGGTGGGGGTGGGGATGGTCATGGTCAGCCAATCTGTTGTGGGTGTCAGGACGTGCGGTCACGCAGGTGTGCGTATGCCTCACGCACGAGAGGGTTCGGTGCAGCGGTGTACGTCTCGGCGGGCGGCGGTGCCCAGGACGGCGGCTCGGTGCTGCCGGACCAGGCCCAGGCGGCCTGGCGGGCGGCGCCGAGGGCGACGTACTCCCCGGGTGCCGGCACCGTCACGGGCGCCCCGAGGATCGCGGGGGCCAGGGCGTGGACGGCCGGGTTGCCCGCCGCGCCGCCGACCAGCAGGATGCGGGTCGCGGTCTCGCCGGTCATCCCGGTCAGCAGGTCGACGGCGTCGGCCAGGGAGCACAGCAGCGCCTCGAACGCGGCGCGGGCGACGTCCTCGCGGCTCGTCGCGGAGGTCAGTCCGACCCAGGTCCCGGTGGCGTCGGGACGGTTGGGCGTCCGCTCGCCGTCGTAGTAGGGAGAGATCGTCAGGCCGTTGGCCCCGACGGGGGCGGCGAGGGCCAGGCGACCCAGCTCGTCGTGGTCGACGCCCAGCAACCGGCACTGCAGGTCCAGGATCCGTGCCGCGTTCATCGTCGTGGCCATGGGCAGGAAGCGGCCGGTCGCGTCGGCGAAGCCGGTCACCGAGCCCGTCCCGTCGGCGATGCGCGTCGCGCTCACCGCCGAGGCGACACCCGACGTGCCGATCGACACCACGACGTCCCCGGGCCCCAGGTCCAGGGCGAGCGCGGCAGCCATGTTGTCGCCCGTTCCGGCCCCGACGGCGAGACCCGTGGGGGTCTTGGCGGCGATGCCGCAGGGCGCCACGACCCGCGGCAGACCGACGGCATGCCCGATCGCGGCCGCGGCGAGTTCAGGGCGCCAGGCGTCGTCGGCGGTCGAGAAGTAGCCCGTGCCCGACGCGTCGCCGCGGTCGGTGAACGCCTCGCCGCCACCGACGACGTGCCGTGACACGTAGTCGTGGGGGAGGAGCACCTCGTGCGTACGTCCTGCGGCGTCCGGCTCGTGGTCGCGGAGCCAGCGCAGCTTGGTCGCCGTGAACGAGGCGACCAGCACGCTGCCGACCGCCTCCGCGCAGGCCTCGGGGCCACCGAGCTCGGCGATGAGGTCGACCGCCGCGCCGCTCGAGCGGGTGTCGTTCCAGAGCAGGGCGTCGAACACGGGCTCACCGGCCGCGTCCAGCGCGACCATGCCGTGCTGCTGCCCGCCGATCGAGATCGCCGACGCGCGGGGGAGCAGGCCCTCGGTAGCGCGGTCGAACGCGTCGAGCCAGGCGCGCGGGTCCACCGCCGTGCCGGGCGGGTGGGGAGCCGTCTGCTGCGCCACGACCCGGCCGTCGCTCGCGTCGACCAGGACCGCCTTGGTGGACTGGGTCGACGAGTCGATGCCGAGAACGAGGTCTGCTGCCATGCAGCATGTTTAGTACGACTCTTGAACTAAGTCAAGCATCTTGGACCCGGCACACTGGACGGCGTGACGATTCATCCCGACCACCCGTTCGTGCCGTCCGAGGGAGAACGCGATCCGTTGCGCCGGCTCCGCGGGCGGATGCCGGCTCCTGTCACGGTCTGGTCGACCGGGCAGGGGCGCGACCGGCACGGCCTGACCGTCTCGTCGGTGCTCGTGGCTGACGGCGAGCCGGCGCAGGTGCTGGGACTCGTCGACCCGGACTCGGACTTCTGGGACGCCGCGCCAACGACGTGGGTCGTCAACGTCCTGGCCGCCGAGCACCGCTTCCTCGCCGACGCGTTCGCGGGGACGGCTCCCGCACCCGGCGGTCCCTTCACGCTGGGCGCCTGGACCGACAGCGAGTGGGGACCGGTGCTCGCGGGGAGCGCGGGCTGGATCGGCGTGCGCCTGGTGGAGCAGGTGCCGCGGTCGGTCGGCTGGGGCTCGTTGGTCCAGGGGCAGGTCGAGTCGATCACGGTCGGTGCGGCCGACGCTCTGATCCACCTGCGGGGCCGCTACCGCGAGGCACGCCCGGACGACGACCCCCGCCCCGGCGGCACGTCGTGACCGGGTCGACATCGGGTGGGCGCGCAGCCACCCAGCACGTCGATAGACTGACCCCTATGGCAGATGACGGGAAGGTGGCACCGGTGAGCGTTCTCTCGGGCCTGTCCGGACCAGCCGATCTGCGGGACCTCGACGAGGACGAGCTCAGCTGTCTCGCCGCTGAGATCCGCGAGCTGCTGATCACCTCGGTCGCCTCCAACGGCGGCCACCTGGGCCCCAACCTCGGCGTGGTCGAGCTCGGGATCGCGATCCACCGGGTCTTCGAGTCGCCCGCTGACCGGGTCGTGTGGGACACGGGCCACCAGGCGTACGTCCACAAGATGCTGACGGGGCGCGCGGGCCAGTTCGGTGCGCTGCGCACCGAGGGTGGCCTGTCGGGTTATCCGAGCCGCGCCGAGTCCGAGCACGACTGGGTCGAGAACTCGCACGCCTCGACGAGCCTGTCCTACGCCGACGGCATGGCCAAGGCCAACCACCTGCTCGGCAAGCCCGACCACGTCGTCGCGGTGATCGGTGACGGTGCGCTGACCGGCGGGATGGCCTGGGAGGCTCTCAACAACATCGCTGCCGACAACGACCGCCGCCTCGTGGTGATCGTCAACGACAACGGACGGTCCTACACCCCGACCGTCGGTGGCCTCGCCAACCGGCTGACCGAGATCCGTACCAACCCCAAGTACGAGCCGGCGCTCAACGCGATCAAGGATCGGCTGACGCACACGCGCTTCGGTGGCACCAAGGCATACGAGGCGCTGCACGCGATCAAGAAGGGCGTCAAGGACGTGCTGGCCCCGCAGGGCATGTTCGAGGACCTGGGGCTGAAGTACATCGGCCCCGTCGACGGGCACGACCGCGAGAGCATCGAGCACGCGCTGAGCCAGGCCAAGCGGTTCGGCGGCCCGGTCCTGGTCCACGTCCTGACCACCAAGGGGCAGGGCTACGACATCGCGGTGGCCAACGAGAACGACCAGATGCACCAGGCGAACCCGTTCGACCGCGAGACCGGCGAGGCCGTCAACGTCGCACCCGCCGGGTGGACCTCGGTGTTCCGTGACGAGATCGTCCGCATCGCCGACGAGCGTCCCGACGTCGTCGGCATCACCGCCGCGATGCTCTACCCGGTCGGCCTCGACGCGTTCGCGGACAAGTTCCCCGACCGGGTCTTCGACGTCGGCATCGCCGAGCAGCACGCCGTGACCAGTGCAGCGGGCCTCGCGATGGGCGGGCTGCACCCCGTCGTCGCGGTCTACGCGACCTTCATCAACCGGGCCTTCGACCAGGTCCTGCTCGACGTCGCGCTGCACAAGTGTGGTGTCACGTTCGTGCTCGACCGCGCCGGCGTGACGGGTGACGACGGGGCGAGCCACAACGGCATGTGGGACATGTCGCTGCTGCAGATCGTCCCGCGCCTCCGGCTCGCGGCGCCCCGCGACGGCGCCCAGCTGCGCGAGCTGCTTCGCGAGGCCGTTGACGTCGACGACGCCCCCACCGTCGTGCGCTTCGCGAAGGGCGGGGTGTGCGAGGACCTGCCCGCGATCGAGCGCGTCGGGACGTACGACGTGCTGACCCGCGACACCGCCCAGGACGTGCTGGTCGTCGCGGTCGGCGTGTTCGGGCACATGGGCTCGGAGGTGGCCGAGCTGCTCCGCGCCGCGGGCTACGGCGTCACTGTCGTCGACCCCCGCTGGGTCAAGCCCGTCGATCCCGCCCTCGCAGCGCTCGCCGGTGACTTCGACCTCGTCGTGACCCTGGAGGACAACGGTCGCCAGGGCGGTGTCGGCGCGGCCTACACGCAGGCCGTGCGCGACGCCGGCATCGACACCCCGATCCAGGTGCACGGCGTCCAGCAGGAGTTCCTCGACCATGCCAAGCGCGATGTCATCCTGGGCCGGCTCGGTCTGACGGCCGAGGCCGTCGCCAGCGACACGATCGCGGCTCTGGCTCGGAATACCCCCGCGGGATGAGTGGTTGACCATGGCGATGAAGAGCTGGCGAGCACGACGTTCCGAGGACCCGGTCGACCGCGAGCGAAGCGGCCCCGTGCTGATCCATGCCCTGGACGGGTTCCTGGGTGCCGGCTCCGCCGCACGCCTGGCCTCCGACCAGCTGCGTTCGGGACACGGTGAGGTCATCCACGAGTTCGCGCTGGACGACATGTTCGACTTCCGGGCCCGTCGACCCATGATCCAGTTCCGCGACAATCACTACACCGACTACGAGGAACCGCGCCTGGAGGTCCTGCTTGAGCGTGATGCCGACGGGACACCGTACTTCCTGCTCGCCGGGCCCGAACCCGACTTCCAGTGGGAGCGGTTCGCCGACGAGGTGCACGGCATCATCCAGGAGCACGACGTGCCCCTAACCCTCGGCCTCGGAGCGGTGCCGATGGGCGTCCCGCACACCCGCCCGTCGATGATCACCGCCCACGGCACCCGGCCCGAGCTGGTCGACCGGCAGAACCTGTGGTCCGCCCAGGTCACGGTGCCGTCGTCCGCCCAGTCGTTGCTGGAGTACCGCCTCGGCCAGTGGGGCCACGACGCGGCCGGCTACGTCGTCCACGTCCCGCACTACCTCGCCCAGATCGACTACCCGCCAGCCGCGATCGCGCTCCTGGACGCCCTGGTCGACCGGACCGGACTGGCTCTTGACATCGAGCCGCTCCGCGCCCGTCAGGGCGAGACGCTCAAGGAGATCGAGCAGCAGATCGAGGAGCAGGGTGGCGCGAGCCTCCTGGGCGGTCTCGAGGAGCAGTACGACGCGTTCACCCGCGGCGCGGCTCAGTCGCTGCTGGCCAGCGACGAAGGGCTCCCCAGCGGAGACGAGCTCGCCGACCAGTTCGAGCAGTTCCTCGCAAGGCAGAGGAAGGACGACCAGTAGGTCTGGGGCCGGGTCAGACCTGGGCTGGGTCTGGCCTCCCGGCGCTTGCGTCTTCGGCTTCTGTCTCGGGGCGCTCACCTGCGCGCCCTCCCGCATCGAGCCTCGACCTTTCGGCGATAGGGTGGCTTCGTGCCCGCCTCTCTCGCTGATGTCATCGGTCTGCTGGATCTTGAGGAGCTGGAGGTTGGGCTCTATCGGGGGTCGCAACCCGCGGGGTCCTCGCTCAAGCGGGTCTTCGGCGGCCAGGTCGCGGCGCAGGCGCTGATGGCGGCCCAGCTGACGGTCCCCGAGGAGCGACACGTGCACTCGCTGCACCTCTACTTCATCCTCGGCGGCGACCCCAGCATCCCGATCGTCTACGACGTCGAGAACGTTCGGGACGGTCGCTCGTTCACGACCAGGCGCGTCGCCGCCCGCCAGCACGGCGAGATCATCTTCTACATGACGGCGTCGTTCCAGGTCACTGAGGACGGCTGGGACCACCAGGATGCGATGCCGCCCGTCCCGTCGCCTGACGAGGCGACGCCGCTGTCCGACCTCATCGCGCTTCGCGGCTCCGAGGCGCTGGCGCACTGGACCAACGAGTGGTCGTCGTTCGACATGCGATACATCGGTGACAACCGCGCCGAGGACGATCCCCAGCGCACCCTCGTCCCGGCGGTCCAGCGGCTGTGGTTCAAGGCCGACGGGACGCTGCCGAACTCACGCCGGGTCCACAACGCTGCCTTCACCTACATCAGCGACCTCAGCCTGCTGGGCGCGAGCCTCGTGCCGCACGGCCAGGTCATCGGCTCGCCCGACGTCCAGCCCGCCTCGCTGGACCACACGATCTGGTTCCACCGCCCGGTCGCGGCCGACAAGTGGCTTCTGTACGACCAGACGTCCCCGTCGGCGTCCGGTGCGCGGGGCCTCAGCACCGCGCGCGTCTTCTCCGAGGACGGGACGCTTGTCGCGACGGTGGCCCAGGAGGGCCTGATCCGCCCGCTGAAGCGGCGCGACCGAGCCGCTAACTGACCGTCGGGGGCGCCCCCACGCTCGGGAAGTTGAGCGTCGAGGGGTACTTCGCGGAGTTGTGGATCTTCATGACCGTCAGCGTGCCCAGCAGGTCCGGCAGGGTCGGCAGCAGGTGCGGGACGTCGAACGCCTGCACCGCGACCCGCAGCTTGTGGCCCGGCAGGATCCGGGCCCGGGTCGGGAAGACCTCGACGTCGATGGGGGCGACCTCGCCGGGTGCGAGCTTCTTCTGGGCAGACTTCGTGAACGGGTGGAACGGCTGCACCAGGACGCCGTCGAGGTAGCGCGACCTTTTGGTGTCGAGCGCCCGGTGGGAGACGACCTGCCAGCCGCCCGTGAGCCGCTTGACCGTGCCGTCGGGCGCCTCGTCCTCGACCGCGACCGACAGCATGCCGTCGCCGCCCACGCTCGAGGTGAAGAGGTGGGCGTTGATGGGGCCCTGCAGCGTGACCGCCTTCTTGAGGGCCGGGGTCGAGAACACGACGCCGGTCCTGTCGTTGAGGGCGTTGTCGGTGAAGCAGGGGTTGTCGGTCAGGACCAGGTTGACCAGGCCCGCGGTCCACTGGCTGGCCGAGCGTGTGCAGAGGCCGGAGACCGGGACGGGGTAGACCTCGGACGTACCGTCCGTCGGGGTGCCGGTCGTCAGGCCTCCGGGAGCGCCCAGCGGGGTCGACGTGCCCGTCAGGCGCAGCGTCGCGCCCTCGAGCGAGGAGCCGATCCACGTCGAGTCCCGCCGCCACGCGCCGGTGCCCTGCTCGTAGTAGGTCAGGTCCGAGATGTCCTGGTCGAGCGCCGCGTCCTTCTTGCCCTTGAGGTAGTGATCGAACCAGCGGAGCTGCAGCTGGCCCAGCGTGCCGTAGCCGGCCTGGTCGAGCCCCTGGCCGCCCGAGGCCTGGATGTGGTCCCACGGGCCGACGACCATCTTGGTGGGGACGCCGCGCCGGTCAAGGTTCTCGAACAGCAGGGGAGTGCCTCGCTGGAACAGGTCGTACTCGCCGGACACGAAGAATGCCGGCACCTTGACCTTGTCGATCACGTTGATGACCGAGCGCTCGTCGTAGAACGGGCCGTCGTACGCCGGCTCACCGCCCCCGAGTGCCTTGACGAGCAGCGGCACCGTGAAGGTCGCGGCTCCCGTCAGGTGGTCGAGCAGCGACACGAGGGCCGAGCGCGGATCGGTCGGGGCGACGGCCGGCGGGATCAGCCCGGTCGTCGTGACGAGTCCCAGCCACAGCGGAATGAAGCCGACGTCGATCTGGCCCCCCGACGCGACGACGTCGCGGTAGACGTCCGCACCGGGCACCTGCGGGAAGATCGCCTTGAGCCCCGCAGGCTGCGCCGCGGCAGCCCAGAGCTGGCTGATGCCCATGTAGGACGGTCCGGACATGCCGGTGATGCCGTTGCTCCACGGACGCTCGGAGGAGTGCGCCCAGGTCAGGATCTCGCCGCCGTCCTTGTTCTCCCGGGCGCCGAAGGCGTTCCACTGGCCCTCCGAGCTGCCGGTGCCGCGGGCGTCGACCGTGAGCTGGACGTAGCCGCGCTTGACGAGGTACGTCGGGTCGGCCCCCGCGAGCGCTCCGCCGCTGCCGAGCACGCCCTTGTTGTACGCCGTGATGGTCACGATGACCGGCAGCCGCTCGGCCACGGCCTTGCCGCTCGCGTCCGCCGGTCGTGTCACGTCGCCGCGCAGGGTGGTCCCGTCCGACATCGGGATCGCGACGTCCTTCTCGGTGACGGTCGAGGCGTACTGCTCGCCGCGCGGCTTCCACTTCGCCGCGGCCTGCGCCTGTCCCAGGGTCAGCGATGAGCCGAGCAGGGCGATGGTGAGGCCGAGGACCGTCATGAGACGGGCGAGGACGTGGCGATGAGCGTGCACGAGTTCCCTCCAAGGATCGTCGACCTGCTCAACGACACGGGTAACTCGAAGTTACGATTGGGTGACGACGCGCCCCACCAGGTGCGTGACCGGCTTGCGGGAGCCCTTGACGCCAATGATCAAGCCGTCGTCGGTCGCCCGCGACCCGAGGACGACCGTCCCGGGCAGCAGGATCGGCTTGCGGAACTCGACGTCGTTGACGAATGCCGCCGGCAACTTGTTCTGCACCGCCGAGAGGCTCCGCGCGAGGGTCCACATGCCGTGGGCGATATTGCTCTTGAAGCCGAACGCGCGTGCCGTCAAAGGGTGCAGGTGGATCGGGTTGCGATCGCCCGACACCGCGCCGTAGCGGCGGCCGAGGTCGCCGCCGAGCTTCCAGTGCACGACGCCGTCAGGTGCATCGAGGCCCGCCAACGGCGCGATCGTCGTCTCGGGCGAGCCGCCCTTGTGGCGGGAGAAGAGCGTCATGGTCTCCTCCCACACGACCTCGTCGCCCACCCGGACGCCGGTGACGATGTCGATCAGCGAGCCCTTGGGGTGCGGACGTAGGTCGGTGGCGTGCACCGAGACGTCGAGGAGCTCGGTGACCCCGATCGGCCGGTGCTGCACGATCGTGTTGCGCAGGTGGACCAGGCCCATCGGCGCGAACGGGAACGTCGTGTCGGTCATGAGCGTCATGTGCAGGCCGAATGCCGCCATGTGCGGATAGGTCGCCGGCAGCACGTCCGAGCGGGGGAAGCCGCACACCTCGTTGTACGCCTCGAGGTGCTTCGGGTCGGTCGCGACGCCGGGCCGCTCCAGCACGAGGTCGGGAACTGTGCCCTGGTCGTGCTTGATTCCCGGTAGCCCGCCGAGGACGGGGATCGCCGGCAGGGCCGCCCTGAGCATCAGCGGCGCTGTGGCGGGCGCCTTGGTGAAGATGCGCGTCGTCACCTCAGGCGCCGATCAGGGCCTGGCCGCACACGCGGACGACGTTGCCCGAGATGGCCGACGAGCCCGGGTTGGCGTACCACGCGATGGCCTCGGCGACGTCGATCGGCTGACCGCCCTGCGACAGCGAGCTGAGGCGGCGTCCGGCCTCCCGGATGCCCAGCGGCATGGTCTTGACCATGTCGGTCTCGATGAAGCCGGGAGCAATCGCGTTGACCGTGATGCCGTCCTTCGCGACGCGCTTGGACAGGTCCTGCACCAAGCCGATGACGCCGGCCTTGGCCGTGCCGTAGCTGGTCTGCCCGTTGTTGCCGGCGATCCCGGCGATAGAGGAGATGCCGATGACCCGGCCGCCGCGGCGCAGCAGCTTCTGGTCGAGCAGCTCGGCCGTGATGCGCTGCGGCGCGCCGACGCTGATGTCGATGACCAGGTCCCAGTTCTCCGTCTTCATGTTCTTGAGCCGCTTGTCGCGGGTGATGCCCGCGTTGTGCACGACGATGTCGACACCGCCGTGCGCGTCCTGGATCGCCTGGGCGATGACCTGCGGGGCGTCCGCGGCGGTGATGTCCTCCGCGATCGACGTGCCGCCGAGCTCGGCCATGACGGCGTCGAGCTCGGCCTTGAGCGCGGGGACGTCGAGGCCGACGATCTCGGCGCCGTCACGGTGCAGCGTGCGTGCCATCGCGGCACCCAGCCCGCGCGAGGCACCGGTGATCAGCGCGACCTTGCCGGCCAGCGGCTTGGCCTGGTCGGCAACCGCGTCGGCCTCGAGAAGCTCGGTCATGCCGAGGCGGATGACCTGGCCGGAGACGAACGCGGACTTGGGGGAGAGGAGGAACTCGAGCGTCGAGGCGAGGGCGGATTCGCTGCCCTGTCCGAGGTACACCAGGTTGGCCGTGCTGCCGTTGCCGCCGACCTCCTTGCCGGCCGAGCGGACGAAGCCCTCCAGTGCGCGCTGCGCGATCGCGGCGGTCTCGGAGGTGGTCTGCTCGGGCAGTGTGCCGATTACGATCAGGCGGCCCGACGAGGCGAGGCTGCGCAGCGCCGGGGTGAAGAACTGCTGCATCGTGGCCAGGCCGGCGGTGTCGGTGATGCCGGTGGCGTCGAACACGAGACCTTTGTAGCGCTTGCCGTCCGCGCGGACGCCGACCGCCTCGATGCCGCTGGCCTTGAGTGTCGTGTTGAGCGTGGTGCCAAGGGTGCCCTTCGGCGCGGCCCCGATCAGCACGGTGCCCTTGACCAGGGGATCGCCCTCCGTCCAGCGCTCCAGCACCGGGGGATTGGGCAGACCCAGGTTCTTGACGATGAACTTGCCGATCGGGTTGTGCGCGAGCGACTGGTAGCGATCAGTCATGGCTTGGGTGTGTCCTATCTCTCGGATACCATTGGTATCTGGAATGCTGCTGAAACTGTAGCCTCGGGAATCGGCGCCAGTCCACCGCACCTGATGCGGCGCTGATCACGTTCACCACCATCGTTCACGAAGATCGAGGAGACCGCCATGGCGGACACCACCCCAGCCAAGAAGGCCCCGGCCAAGAAGGCCGCTGCCGCCCGTTCCGGCGCTGCGAAGCCTCAGCAGGTCCGGCGCGTCGCCGTCATCGGCGGCAACCGGATCCCGTTCGCCCGGTCCAACACCGTCTACACCGACGCCTCCAACCAGGAGATGCTGACCGCGGCGCTCGACGGCCTCGTCGACCGGTTCGACCTGCAGGGCGAGCGCGTCGGCGAGCTCGCCGCCGGTGCCGTCCTCAAGCACAGCCGGGACTTCAACCTGGCCCGTGAGACTGTGCTGGGCTCGAAGCTCTCACCCGACACCCCGGCGTTCGACGTCCAGCAGGCCTGCGACACGGGCATCCAGGCCGCCGTCCTGGTCGCCAACAAGATCGCGCTCGGCAAGATCGAGACCGGCATCGCCGGTGGCTCGGACACGACCTCGGACGCGCCCCTCGCCGTCGGGGAGAAGCTGCGCAAGATCCTGCTCGAGGCCAACCGCGCCAAGGACAACAAGGGACGCCTCGCGGCCCTGGCGAAGATCCGTCCGGCCTACCTCGCTCCCGACCAGCCGCGCAACGCCGAGCCGCGCACTGGTCTGTCGATGGGCGACAGCCAGGCCCTCACGACCAAGGAGTGGGGCATCACCCGCGAGGCGCAGGACGAGCTC
Organism: Aeromicrobium sp.; assembly: GCA_025965175.1. Classification (GTDB taxonomy): domain Bacteria; phylum Actinomycetota; class Actinomycetes; order Propionibacteriales; family Nocardioidaceae; genus Aeromicrobium. The sequence goes on along the minus strand of JAOPXL010000202.1, from coordinate 2,062 downwards.
GCCGTGGCGTCGCACGTCAACCTCGCGAAGTCGTACGACGAGGGCTGGCAGGACGATCTGGTGACCCCGTTCCAGGGCGTCACGAAGGACAATAACCTGCGCCCGGACTCGAGCGTCGAGAAGCTCGCAAAGCTCAAGCCGGTCTTCGGCAAGGGTGAGGGCGCGACCATGACGGCCGCCAACTCGACCCCGCTGTCCGATGGCGCCTCGGTCGTCCTGCTCGCGTCGGAGGACGAGGCCGCCCGGCGCGGCTGGACCCCCGAGGCGTACTTCGTGGACTACGAGACGGCTGCGGTCGACTACGTGTCCGGCGCCGAGGGGCTGCTGATGGCTCCGGTGTACGCCGTGCCCCGGATGCTCGCGCGCCAGGGCCTGACGCTGCAGGACTTCGACTTCTACGAGATCCACGAGGCGTTCGCCGGCCAGGTGCTGACGACGCTCGCGGCGTGGGAGGACGCGGCGTACTGCAAGGACAAGCTCGGCCTCGACGTGCCGCTCGGCTCGATCGACCGCAGCAAGCTCAACGTCAAGGGCTCGTCGCTCGCTGCCGCGCACCCGTTCGCCGCGACTGGCGGGCGCATCGTCGCCAACCTCGCCAAGCTGCTGCACGAGAAGGGCCCGGGCAGCCGGGGCCTGATCTCGATCTGCGCCGCCGGTGGCCAGGGCGTCGTCGCAATCCTCGAAGGCGCCTGAGGCTCTGCCCGGCTGGGCCTGACGTTTCTGCATGACGCCTTCCGTGTCGCGCCGAAACGTCAGGCGCAGCGGCCCGTGGCGGAGCCGGTGACCCCCCGCGCGGCGGTGCGTGAGTCGCCTATCCCGACGGCGTGGGGCGACTGTCGCACCGCCCCATCACGGGAAGGGCGATCAGCGCACCGCACCTCGGCGTGGCTGGACGCTCGTGCACCGCCATTGCGCGGCCCGCATGTTGCTTCGTACCGGTGGCGCTACGACGTGGCGCCGCGGGCCATCGCGACGGCGGCGAGCGTCACCAGGGACTTGACCTCGTCGAACGGCACGGAGTCCGTCACCGGGAGGCCCGCATTGTGCTCGCGGACCGCCAGCTGGAGGGTCACGAGGTTGAGGACCCCGAGCCCCTGGGTGTAGAGGATGTTGGCCAGCAGGTCGGGGTCCCGGACGACGAACTCGCCCGTCGCAACACCGGCCTCGAGGATCCGCACGACGTGGTTGAGGCAGGCTGCCATCGCGGAGCCCAGCTGGATCATGACGTTCTCGCTGACCTCCTCGAGCAGCTCGTCACCGCGGCGCCGCAGGAGGGCCTGCGCGCAGTCCACGAACGCCGGCAGGCGGGCGCCGAAGTCGAGGAACACTGTCGTCACGAGCCCGAGTCGGGCCTCCGGCGTGCTGTCCGCGTCGTCGCCCGCCGTCAGGAGGCCGTCGAGCTCGTGGAGATAGCCCACGAGGGTCTCGGCGAACAGCTCCTCCTTGCCGGAGAAGTGCCGGTAGATGATGGCGCGGTTGATCCCGACGGCACGGGCGATGTCCTCGATCTGGGCGTCCCTCACTCCACGCTCGTCGAACAGGGTCCGCGTCGCCTCGAGAATCTCCTTCTTGCGCTCTGCGCGGCGTTCCGAGACGGGCATGGTGACAACTTTAGAGTGCTTTGTCGGTGGGGGGCCGTAGGCTCGACGCATGAGGTCAGTGTCCGAGCTCCGGCGCCAGGTGGCGCCCATCGAAGTCGTCTCCGACTACCAGCCGGCGGGTGATCAGCCCGCCGCTATCGCCGAGATCTCCAAGCGCATCCGCGGTGGTGAGCAGGACGTCGTGCTGCTGGGAGCGACCGGCACCGGCAAGACCGCGACGACGGCGTGGCTGGCCGAGCAGCTGCAGCGGCCGATGCTCGTGATGATGCCCAACAAGCTGCTCGCCGCCCAGTTCGCCAACGAGCTGCGCGAGCTGCTGCCCAACAACGCGGTCGAGTACTTCGTCTCCTACTACGACTACTACCAGCCCGAGGCCTACATCGCGCAGAGCGACACCTACATCGAGAAGGACTCCTCGATCAACGAGGAGGTCGAGCGGCTGCGGCACTCGGCCACGTGGT
>JAOPXL010000195.1 GCA_025965175.1 Aeromicrobium sp. | reverse complement strand
CTGACGGCAACGCCGTCGTGCTGCCGGTGTTCGGCACCGTCGCCGAGGCCATCGAGAAGACGGGCGCCGACGTGTCGGTCGCCTTCGTCCCGCCGGCGTTCACCAAGGACGCCGTCGTCGAGGCCATCGACGCCGAGATCGGCCTGATGGTCATCATCACCGAGGGTGTGCCGGTGCAGGACAGCGCCGAGTTCTGGGCGTACGCCCAGGGCAAGAAGACGCGCATCATCGGCCCCAACTGCCCCGGCATCATCACGCCGGGCGAGGCCCTCGCGGGCATCACGCCGGCGACGATCTCGGGAACGGGTCCCATCGGCCTGGTCTCCAAGTCGGGCACGCTGACGTACCAGATGATGTTCGAGCTGCGGGACCACGGCTTCACGACCGCGATCGGCATCGGCGGCGACCCGATCATCGGGACGACGCACATCGACGCGCTCGAGGCGTTCGAGGCTGACCCCGACACCAAGGCGATCGTGATGATCGGCGAGATCGGTGGCGACGCGGAGGAGAAGGCCGCGGCCTACATCAAGGCGCACGTCACCAAGCCGGTCGTCGGCTACGTCGCGGGCTTCACGGCTCCCGAGGGCAAGACGATGGGCCACGCTGGCGCCATCGTCGCCGACGGTGCGGGCACCGCTCAGGGCAAGAAGGAAGCCCTCGAGGCTGCGGGCGTCAAGGTCGGCAAGACGCCGTCCGAGACCGCGGAGCTCATGCGGGAGATCCTGAAGAACCTGTAGGACCCAGCAGCACGACGATGGCCCCCACCGCTCCGGCGGTGGGGGCCATCGTGGTTCCTGCGGCTACTGGGCGTACTTCAGGCGGGTGGCGGCGCGGGTCGCGACCTGCGCGAACTCCTTCTGGGAGATGTCGTAGCGCCCCGCCGGGGTGAACGTCACCTGGGCGACATGTTGGCCGCGGCGAACGATCGCGGTCCGGTAGTACACCTTGGTGTTCTTCTTGTCGTCGAGCTCGAACCCGACTCTCCAGACGTCCCCGGAGAACTGGGGCGTCTTGATCGTTTGATGCTGGTCCACCTTCGCCGAGAGGGTGTCCCTGCTGCAGGACTCGATGCGGCTGGTGATGCCGTCGGCGAACGACTGGGCCTTCTTGTCCGAGGAGAACGTTCCAGTGGTCTCAGCCACGCCGAACTCCTGGGGCAGCTCGGAGGCCTGGTAGAGCACGTAGATGCGCGACTCTGCCCGCTGGACCTCCTTGCCGGAGAAGTCGGCCTTGTCGCACTGCGTCATGGCCGGATTGGGCTGGGCGGACGCCGATGCCGCGGCCCACACCTTGTCGATGTCGGCGATCGGCGGGAGGTCGACGATGCCGAGGAACGACGGCGCCTCGGAGGTGGGCGGCGGGTCGGTGCGGGTGACCTTGATCGCGTCGGAGCACTGCCCGCCGTTGTCCTTGCAGACCTTCTTGACCGAGTCGTTGAGGGTCTTGGCGAACGCCTCGACGCTGGGGCCCTTGGTGCCGTCGACCTCGTGCACGAGGGTGCTGGTGATCGTCCCGGAGTGGCTGAACCCGACCGTGAACGTACGCTCCGGCTTCCGGTGGGAGCGGAGCTTGAGGATCTGGAAGTCGCCGAACTCGCGCTTGACGGTGTAGGCCGCGACGAGCTCGACCCGGGGGTGCTCGCAGTCGGAGTACCACTGCACCAGCCGCTGGTAGGACCGCATCGCGATCTTGTCGCTGCGGGAGACCTCGATCGCCTGGGCGACGCGCTCGCTGCGCGTGCCGGCCGAGTAGGTCCGGACGAACACCTTGAGCGGGTCCTTGTCGGCGAAGCGCTTGGTCGGGCACGTCGCGTAGGGAGTGGTGTTGGCAACGTCCTCGTCTGTGCTCTCGACCTTCCAGGTCTGCTCCGGGTCGAGGGCGCCGACCTGTGCCGACGACAGCAGGTTGCCGGCATCGATCTTCTGCGCGTCGAGGACGAAGTCGGGGTGCTCGGCGCCGATCTTCTCGCGCGCCGGCAGGGCCTCGTTGGAGGCGAGGGCGTCCCCGTCGGAGGCAACCATGCCGCCGCCGAAGATCAGCACGACGGCGGCCACGACGAGCAGGACCGTGTTGCGCTGTCGGCCCCGCTTGGCCGCGGAGCGGACCGTGCCCGGGGTGGGCACCTCCAAGGTGTCGGTGACGTTGGCGAGGGCGTGCATGCGTCGCTCGACCTCGTCGATGCTGCGGTCCAGCTTCTGCTCGAGCGTCGCGAGGGCCGTCGTGACGTTCTCGATGCCCTCCTCGGCGGGAACGTCGACCTCGCGGGACGCCTCGTCCAGATCGGTGTTGCCGAGCGTCATGAGGACGATCAGGCGACGGTCGTCGATGCTGAGCTCGTGCAGGGCGTCGAGGAGCGCGGTGTCGCTGTCCTCCTCGTGCCGGCGGCGCAGCGGGTGGGTGCCGCGGTGGAGGCTCGTGACCTTCCACGCCTCGTTGCGGACGTACGACAGGGGGTTGCGGTCGCGGATCTTCGACCAGTCACGCCAGGCCCGCCGATAGGCGTCGACGGTGGACTCCAGCGCCACCTGACGGTCGCCACACACGGCGTACGTGACCTGCACGACCTCTGCGTGGGTCGAGGAGTAGAAGCTGTCGAACTCGTCGACCCGAGTCATCGTCCAGCCTCCATTTCGACGTGCGGCGTGCCTGAGTGCAACGACGCAACTTTACAGGGAGGATGAAGCGGTGCCTGCCCCCGTCGAATCCTCCTACCTGCGGCCGGCCTTCCTGACAGCGCTGGTCGGCGCTGCGATCTCGCTCGGCGTCGCCGCGTTCTTCGTCCTCCTCGCACAGGGAGTGGACGGTCTGCGGGTCGCCGGGTTCCTGCGCGCGACGGGTCGGACCTGGCTCGTGGCCATGGGCTCGGGGATCGACGCCGGGCCGGTGTCGATCGGCCTGGTGCCGGTCGGTGCCACGCTGCTGTGCGTTGTCGCAGTCGTCGTCGCGGTCTTCTGGGTCGCCACCGAGCCGGTTCACGAACGCGCGGCTTTCGCGGCCGCCACTGCGGGGGCGTACGGGACGATCGCGGCGATCGTGTCGGCGGCCACCAATTCCGGGGACGTACAGACGTCGGTCGTCCGGGCCGCGCTCGTGGCCTTCGTCGTCGGTGGCGTGGGGGCGGTGTGGGGCGTCGGCCGCCGCCACGGCGACGGTGAGGACTGGTGGTTCACCGCCTCGCAGGACGTCCGGATCGCCGTCCGTGCTTCGGTCCCCGCGATCCTCGCGGTCCTCGGCGCGGCGGCGACGATCGTGGCCGTCCTGATGTTCGCCCACGTGTCCCGCATCGGTGACCTGTGGGCCTCGCTGGACGCCGGCACGGGCGGCGGCATCGCGCTCGGGGTGGGCGACCTGCTCGCGATCCCGACCCTGGTGCTGTGGACCGCCTCGGCACTGCTCGGGCCGGGCTTCGCGCTCGGCACCAGCACCTCGGTCGACCTCACGGGCGCGCAGCTCGGGCAGGTCCCCGGGTTCCCTGTCCTTGGTGTGCTGCCGATGCCGGGCGAGTTCCCCGGCTGGGTCTTCGTGCTGGGACTCGTGCCGCTGCTGGCCGGGATGCTGGCGGGATGGCGCGTCGAGCCGGCCTCCCGCGACGGGGTCCTGGCCCGCATCGCCCTGGGCGCGGGTGCCGGCGCCGTGGCGGGCCTCGCCCTCGGAGTCCTGGTCGGGATCTCCGGGGGAGCGGTCGGGCCGGGCCGGATGGCGGACGCCGGCCCGCCGCCGTTGACCCCGCTGCTCGTGGCCGTGCCGGTCCTGGCGGCGGGCGGCGCACTCGGCGCGGCCCTGGCCCACTATCGTGGGGGCCGTGCCTCCCGCCCCTCGGACACCAGCGCGTCTGGTCGTCCTCGTCTCTGGAAGCGGCACCAATCTCCAAGCGTTGATTGACGCCGCGCAGGATCCTGCCTACGGTGTCGAGATCGTCGCCGTCGGAGCCGACCGTGATGGCATTGAAGGACTGGCCCGCGCCGAGCGGCACGACATCTCGACGTTCGTTCTGCCCGTCTCGGTCTATCCCGACCGGTCCGCGTGGGACGCCGCCCTGGCAGACACCGTGGCGATCTTCGAGCCCGACCTGGTCGTCCTCGCCGGCTTCATGAAGCTGACGGGCCCGGCGTTCCTCGCCCGGTTCGGTGGACGCACGCTCAACACGCACCCCGCCCTGTCCCCGGCGTTCCCCGGCATGCACGGGCCGCGGGACGCGCTGGCGTACGGCGTCAAGGTCACCGGCGCAACCCTGTTCGTGGTCGACGAGGGCGTCGACACCGGACCGATCGTCGCGCAGGTCGCGGTGCCCGTGCTGGACGACGACGACGAGGCCTCCCTGCACGAACGCATCAAGACCAGCGAGCGCCAGATGCTCGTTGAATGGGTCGGCACCCTGGCCCGGCACGACTTCCACCTCGATGACCGGGCCGTACGGCTCGGAGGAGCAGCCGAATGACTGAAGCCCCCCGCCCCCTCAAGCGCGCCCTCGTGTCGGTCTACGACAAGACCGGCCTGGAGGACCTCGCCCGCGACCTGCACGCCGCTGGCGTGTCCCTCGTGTCGACGGGCTCGACCGCCAAGACGATCGAGGCGGCCGGCGTCCCGGTGACCCCGGTGGAGTCGCTGACCGGCTTCCCCGAGTGCCTCGACGGCCGGGTCAAGACGCTGCACCCGCGGGTGCACGCCGGGATCCTCGCGGACCTGCGGCTCGACTCGCACGTCGAGCAGCTCGCCGAGCTCGAGATCGAGCCGTTCGACCTGGTGATCGTGAACCTCTACCCGTTCAGCGAGACCGTCGCCTCCGGCGCGACCCCCGACGAGTGCGTCGAGCAGATCGACATCGGTGGCCCGTCGATGGTCCGCGCCGCGGCCAAGAACCACCCCAGCGTGGCCGTCGTGGTGTCCCCGGGCGCCTACGACGACGTCCGGGCGGCCCTGGCGTCCGGCGGGTTCACCCTCGAGCAGCGCAAGGTCCTCGCGGCCCGCGCGTTCGCCCACACCGCGGCGTACGACGTCGCGGTCGCCTCCTGGTTCGCCAGCGTCCACGCGCCTGCAGGCGATGGCTGGCCCGAGTTCACCGGCGCGACATGGGACAAGTCGGCCGTGCTGCGCTACGGGGAGAACCCGCACCAGCCCGCCGCGATCTACCAGAACGGGCGCGGCGGCCTCGCCGCTGCCGAGCAGCTGCACGGCAAGGAGATGTCCTACAACAACTACGTCGACACCGACGCGGCCCGCCGGGCGGCGTACGACTTCGACAAGCCCGCCGTCGCGATCATCAAGCACGCCAACCCGTGCGGCATCGCGGTCGGCGCCAACGTCGCCGAGGCGCACGCCCGCGCCCACGCCTGCGACCCGGTCTCGGCGTTCGGTGGCGTCGTCGCGACCAACCGGCCGGTCAGCGTCCAGATGGCCGAGCAGGTCGCCGAGGTGTTCACCGAGGTCATCGTCGCGCCGGACTACGAGCCCGGTGCGGTCGAGGTCCTGCAGGGCAAGAAGAACATCCGGATACTGCGGGTCCCCGCGGACGCGCACGCCGAGCCGGTCGAGTTCCGCGGCGTCAGCGGCGGCATCCTGGTGCAGCGCGCCGATCACGTCGACGCCGAGGGTGACGCGTCCTCGACGTGGACCCTCGTGACGGGTGAGCCGGCCGACGAGGCGCAACTCGCGGACCTGGAGTTCGCGTGGACCGCGTGCCGCGCCGTGAAGTCCAACGCGATCCTGCTGGCCAAGGACGGCGCCTCGGTCGGTGTCGGCATGGGCCAGGTCAACCGGGTGGACTCCTGCAAGCTCGCGGTCGAGCGCGCCGGGGCGGAGCGGGCCGTCGGCTCGGTCGCCGCCTCCGACGCGTTCTTCCCGTTCCCCGACGGACCGGAGATCCTGTTCGCCGCCGGTGTCACGGCGATCGTGCAGCCCGGTGGGTCGATCCGCGACGACGCCGTGATCGCGGCGGCCGAGGCGGCCGGCGTGACGATGTACGTCACCGGGACGCGGCACTTCTTCCACTGATGTCGTCACGGCTGGCCGGTGCGCTGCTGGTTGCGCTGTCGGCCGTCGCGTTCGGCTCGATGGCGATCTTCGGGGTCTGGGCGCAGGACGACGACACCTCGACGCCGGCGCTGATCCTCGTGCGGTTCACGCTGGCCTCACTGGTCCTCGTCACGGTCATGCGGGTGCGGCGGATCCCGCTGCCGCCGGTGCGCCAGGTCCTGCCTGTAGCCGCGATGGGCGGGATCGGTTACGTCGGCCAGTCGTACTGCTACTTCCTGGCCCTCGAGCACGCGCAGGCGAGCCTCGTGGCGCTGTTGCTCTACTTGTTCCCGGCGTTCGTCGCGATCCTCGCCGCGGTGTTCCTGCGCGAGCGCATCACACTCGTGACCGGCGTGGCCCTGGTGGTCGCGCTCAGCGGGACCGCGCTGGTCGTCGGCGGCGGGTCGGGACGACCGCTCGGGATCGTGTTGGGGATCGGAGCCGCGGTGATCTACTCGATCTACATCACGGTCGGCTCGGTCGTGACCCGCGGCCTGGACACGATCGCGGTGACGACGATCGTGTGCGTCGCGGCGGCGGTCGTGTGCGGCGTGGTCGTGGCAGTGCTCGGCGTGAGTGGGCACCCGGCGTCGTTCCCGGCCTCCGCCTCGGGCTGGTCGAGCCTGATCGCGATCGCGGGCCTGTGCACCGTCGTCGCGATCTTCGCGTTCTTCGCCGGCCTGCCACTGCTCGGACCGACGTCAACCTCGGTGCTGTCGACGCTGGAACCGGTCGTGACGGTCGTGCTGGCGACCTGGCTGCTGTCGGAGTCGCTGACCGGGGTGCAGGCCATCGGCGGCGCCCTGGTCCTCGGTGCGGTCGTGTGGCTCGCGGTGAGCCAGACGGCGCAGAACGACACCGTGACCCCCGTCTGAGTTCCCGCGGCGCGGGGCCCGCCGGCCTACGCGGTGGGGAGCCCGAGGTCGTTCAGGACCTGTGCGCCGGGGAGACCGGCAAGGCTCCCGCCGGGCAGCACGAGCTTCGAGCGGCGCAGCCCGCTGCCCACCACGACCCACGGCTGCTGCGTCACGGCCCGGTCGACCAGGATCGGCCAGCCCGCGGGGAGGCCGACCGGCGTGATGCCGCCGTGCTCCATCGCGGTCTCGCCGACGGCCCAGTCCTGCGGCGCGAACGAGCACTTGCGGACGTCCAGGGTCCGCCGCACCAGGCCGTTGACGTCGGCGCGGGTGCTGGCCAGCACGACGCACGCGGCGGGACGCTGGTCGGCACCCCGGCGTCCCAGGACGATGACGCAGTTGGCGCCGGCGTCGGGATCGATGCCGAACTCCTCGTTGAGCGCCGCGGTGTCGGCCAGTGAGGGATCGATCCCCACGACGTACGCCGTGGCCGCCAGATCGGGCAGCGAGGCGAGCGTCGCGGCGACGGGTGGGGCCACGAGATCAGGGGAGTAGGGCTCGAGCTGCAGCGAGCCGAGCGTGGGAGTCATGCGCCCTTCCGAGCGAGTTCGGTCAGGAGCCGGTCGACGCCGTCGGGACCGAGCACCCGGGCGGCCACGAGGTCGCGGATCGCGGCCGTCAGGAGCCGTGCCTCGGTGTTCTCGGAATAGAACCCGGACTGGCGGCGCACGGCCGTGCCCATGATCAGGGCGACGATCGCGGCCGAAAGGTGACCCGGCTCGTCGACCCCGACCCCGGCCAGCAGGCGGGTCGCGAACTCCTCGAACGCCTCCATCGCCAGGCGGGCGGCATCCTGCAGCTCGGCCTCGCGTGCCGCGGCGAGGAAGATCGACAGCTCGAGCGCGGCCACGTCGGGCCCGCGGGAGGCGAACACGGCGGCGAGGAAGCGTGACGCCCGGTCCAGGTCCAGGTCCACCGTGAGGTCGACGTCGGCGAGCGCCGCCAGCTCTCGCGTCCACTGGTGGACGTGGGAGCCGAGGGACTCGCGGATGAGCTCCTGGATCGACTCGAAGTAGTACGTCGTCGTGGCCGGCGGCAGCCCCGCACGGGCCGCGACGGCGCGATGCGTGATCGCGCGGGCGCCGCCCTCGGCAAACAGCTCGATCGCGGCGCTCAGGAGCTCTTCCCGCCGTAGACGGCTGCGCTCCTGAGACAGCTGTGCGCGCGTACCCATGCACGAGAGTCTAGGGGCGGACGACCGGCGCCGAGACCAGGCACAGCGACGTGAAAGACTCGTTCCCGTGACGGCGAAGACACTCGACGGCAAGGCGGCTGCTGCCGCGATCAAGGGCGAGCTTCGCGAGCGCGTGAGCGCGCTACGCGAGAAGGGCGTCGTGCCCGGGCTCGGCACGATCCTGGTCGGCAGCGACCCGGGGAGTCAGTGGTACGTCGCGGGCAAGCACCGCGACTGCGCCGAGGTTGGCATCGAGTCGCTGCGCATCGACCTGCCCGAGACCGCGACTCAGGCCGAGGTCGAGGCCGCGGTCGACCAGCTCAACGCCGATCCGACCTGCACGGGCTACATCGTGCAGCTGCCACTGCCCAAGGGCCTCGACGAGAACGCCGTGATCGGCCGGATCGACCCGGCCAAGGACGCCGACGGCCTGCACCCCACCAACCTCGGCTGGCTCGTGCTCGGCAAGGAGGCGCCGCTGCCCTGCACGCCACGCGGCATCATCGAGCTGCTCCGTCGCCACGAGGTGCCGATCGCCGGCGCCCACGTCGTCGTCGTCGGCCGCGGAATCACGGTCGGCCGTCCGATGGGCCTGCTGCTGACCCGCCGCTCCGAGAACGCGACCGTCACGCTGTGCCACACCGGCACGGTGGACCTGGCCGCCGAGGTGCAGCGTGCGGACATCGTCATCGCCGCGGCCGGCGTGCCCGGGATCATCTCGGCCGACATGGTCAAGCCCGGTGCGGCACTGCTCGACGTCGGCGTGAGTCGCGACGAGAACGGGATCGTCGGTGACGTCGACCCCGCGGCGTACGAAGTCGCCGGTTGGATCTCGCCCAATCCCGGCGGCGTGGGCCCCATGACCCGGGCGCTGCTGCTGGCCAACGTCGTGGACACCGCGGAGCGGCTGAACCCGTGAGGGCACCTCGCAGTCGGGGGTCGCAGCTCTACCTGCTGCAGCTGCTGATCGTCCTGGTCGGCCTGGTCCTGGTCGTCGCCGGTCCGTGGCGTCCCGGGATCGTCGCGATCGGGATGGCCTTCGTCATCGGGGCGCTGGCCCGGTCGGTCGTCCCGGTCGACCACACCGGGATGCTGCGCGTCCGCGGCAAGGTCTTCGACATGATCTGGATGTCGATCCTGGGCGTCGCCCTGATCGTCCTGGCCCTGATCATCCCCAACCAGGTCCGCTGACGAGTCATGCAGGTCCGCTGACGAGTCACGCAGGCAGACGACGTGTCGGCCAGAACGACGACGAGCCACGTACGTCGCTGGGTCGCAGCGAGCGTACGTGACTCGTCGGTGGATCCACGTGACTCGTCACCGGACCTACGTGACTCGTCAGCGTGTGGGGGGTTAGATGAGGCCGAGCTCCTTGACGGCGTCGCGCTCCTCGATGAGCTCCTGCGCCGTGGCGTCGAGCTTGGTGCGCGAGAAGTCGTTGACCTCCAGGCCCTGGACGATCTCCCAGTCACCGTTCCTGGTCGTGACGGGGAACGAGTAGATCAGGCCCTCGGGGACGCCGTACGAGCCGTCCGAGCGGACCGCCATCGACGCCCAGTCGCCCTCGGGCGTGCCGTGCAGCCAGTCGCGGGCCGCGTCGATCGT